>CAZHZL010000075.1:0-11256 GCA_964537245.1 uncultured Oscillospiraceae bacterium | reverse complement strand
GTAGCGTCCTGAAGATGTGTTCTTCCGCTTTTTACAATGTCGTCATTTTCTTCTTCAAGTCTCTTTAAAGTTGCAATCAATTTATCCATTGCCGGAAAAAGCTTATCCTCGATAGCAAGAACTGCGGAAATATGCATCGCTGTCGGGAAAGTATCGTTTGAACTCTGAGACATGTTGATGTGATCGTTCGGATGAAGAAGCTTCTTTCCTGCAATTTCGTTACCTCTGTTTGCGATAACCTCGTTTGCATTCATATTAGACTGCGTACCGCTTCCTGTCTGCCATACAACAAGAGGAAAATGGTCGTAAAGCTCGCCTGAAATAACTTCGTCGCAAGCCTTGCTGATATATTCCAGCTTTTCATCGTCAAGCTTTCCGAGCTTGTTGTTTGCCATTGCAGCAGCCTTTTTCAAAATTCCGAATGCGTGAGTGATTTCTCTCGGCATAAGCTCGCCGCCGATTTTAAAGTTCTGATAGCTTCTCTGAGTCTGTGCAGCCCAATATTTATCTTTAGGTACTTGCATTTCTCCCATAGAATCTCTTTCAATACGATATTCCATAATTGTTACCTTCCTGTATATTAAATTTTATTTATTCATAATATCTTTATCTATTGCTTCCGCCGCAGTTTTTCCTGCACCCATGGCAAGAATAACTGTTGCTGCACCTGTTACGGCGTCTCCGCCTGCATAAACTCTCGGTCTTGATGTAAGACCGTTTTCGTCTGCTATGATACCGCCCCATTTTTCCGTTTCAAGTCCTTTTGTTGTAGACTTGATAAGCGGATTCGGTGAAGTACCGATTGACATAATTACGCAGTCCGCTTCTATTTCAAATTCGCTTCCCTTAACCTCGACAGGTCTTCTTCTTCCTGATTCATCAGGCTCGGTAAGCTCCATTTTTATACATTTAACACCTTTTACCCAACCCTTTTCGTCTCCTAAGATTTCAACAGGATTGTTAAGAAGCATAAACTTAATATCTTCTTCCTTGGCGTGTTCGATTTCTTCTTTTCTTGCAGGAAGCTCCTCTTCACCTCTTCTGTATACGATGTATACATTTTCCGCTCCGAGTCTCTTTGCGCTTCTTGCAGCGTCCATAGCAACATTACCGCCTCCGACAACGACCACATTGTTTGCTTTGAAAACAGGGGTCATACTGTCGTCCTTGTAGGCTTTCATAAGGTTTATTCTTGTTAAAAACTCATTTGCGCTGTAAACAGCATTCAAGTTTTCACCGGGAATATTCATAAACTTCGGAAGTCCTGCACCTGAGCCGATAAATACAGCCTCATAACCTGATTCCAAAAGCTCGTCTATTGACAGCGTTTTTCCGATAACTGTATTTGTTTCTATTTTAACGCCTAAATCCTTTAATGCGTCGATTTCCTTCTGCACAATGCTTTTAGGAAGTCTGAATTCGGGAATACCGTAAACAAGAACTCCGCCGGCAGTATGGAAAGCTTCAAACACAGTTACTTCATAGCCTTTTTTCGCTAAATCGCCTGCACATGCAAGTCCGGCAGGACCTGAGCCTACAACGGCAACCTTATGACCGTTTGACTGTGGTTTCTGTGCTTTTGCAGCTGAATTTTTGTTATGATAGTCCGCTACAAATCTTTCAAGTCTTCCAATTGCAACAGGCTCTCCTTTTTTACCGCGTACACAAAGCATTTCGCACTGTGTTTCCTGAGGACAAACTCTTCCGCATACAGCAGGAAGCGAGCTTGCTCTTGTAATAACCTCATACGCTTTTTCAAATTCGCCTTCAGCCACATACCCTAAAAATTCCGGTATATCTATTCTTACAGGACATCCTGCAACACATGATTTATTTTTACAGCCCAGACATCTCTGCGCTTCGTCTATCGCCTGCTCCGGAGTATAACCCAAAGCAACTTCTGAAAAGTTAGTATTTCTTATATGAGGGTCCTGAACAGGCATTTCATTTTTTACAAGTGACATATTAGCCATTAAATTCGTCCCCCTTCTTTATAAGATTGCACGCTTCTTCATAGCGTCTCTGTTCAAATGGTTTGTACATACTGCTTCTTGCAATCGCTTCGTCAAAATCAACCTCGTGTCCGTCAAAGTCAGGACCGTCAACACAGGCAAATTTTGTTTTACCGCCGACAGTAAGACGACAGCCTCCACACATTCCTGTTCCGTCAATCATGATAGGATTCATACTTACGGTAGTTTTAATGTTGTATTCTTTAGTAAGCTTACATACAAACTTCATCATAACAAGCGGCCCGATAACGATAACCTCGTCATATTCGTTCCCCTCTTCAATAAGCTTTTTAAGAGCGTCGGTAACGAGTCCCTTTTCGCCGTAGCTTCCGTCGTCTGTCATAACAACAAGCTTATCGCTTACATTTGAAAATTCATCCTCCAGAATTATAAGGTCTTTATTTCTGAAGCCTACAACGCTGTGTACAACAGCACCGTTTTGGTGAAGCTTTTTAGCAACAGGAAATGCAATCGCGCAGCCTACTCCTCCACCTACAACAGCAACCTTCTTAAGACCTTCTATATGAGAGGCTACTCCAAGCGGTCCTACAAAATCGGAGATATATTCCCCTTCTGATTTTTGATTTAAAAGCTCAGTTGCAGCTCCAACAATCTGAAAAATAATGGTAACTGTTCCTTTTTCACGGTCAAAATCCGCAACAGTAAGCGGTATTCTTTCACCGTTTTCATCAATACGAAGGATAATGAACTGACCCGGCTCTGCTTTTTTTGCAACAAGCGGCGCGTCAATATCCATAAGTGTAACAGTCGGATTAAGATTAACTTTTCTTACAATCTTATACATTGACTTATTTCCTTTCAGAGTAATGTTTGTTAAATATTTAACATTCTTGTTTATAAAAATTTCATTTTGACATTATACATCAAATATCATTATACAACTTTTCCTTACAAAAGTCAAGTAAATAATACAATTACTTTGAATTTTTTCGCAGATTTTTTGCAAAAAAACACACCCCCACAAACAAAACATTGTGGGGGCGCAATTTGTTGTGCAATTTGTATAATTTTTACATTGCAAGGTCTCTTGCTTCTTTTAATTTCAGTTCATATTTCTTCTTGGCTAAATTTAGATTTAAGATTGCAACATCGATATACTCCGTATCTGTCGTTTCATTAAAGGAGCGCATCGCACATTCAAGCTCTCTCTTGGCACTTCCGATATCGGAAAGTATTTCTTCGCGTGTGCAATCCTTCTTAAAAGAATTTTTCAATTTTTCAAGCTTTTCAATTAATTTTTCCAAAATGTACCACTCTCTTTCAAAATGTATTTTTTATGTTATTATATTCATCTTTATGAAAATTTATACATTTTTACTATTTTGTTTCTATTATCTTGAGGTTTTGCGGAAGTATACCGCCTACATCTTTAAGAACATCTCTTATTTTTGCAAGGTCGCCATCTTCAAGACCGTCTGACTTAACGCTTACGGTTGCACCCGGTGTATTGAGATATACGCTTACATCATCATAGCCCTTTTTCTTGAGAACCTCTTTGACAACGGACTCCTTTTCGATATCGTTTGCAATTCTTATAATTTCCCCCTGCGCCTCCGCTTTTTTGTCAGCAGATGAGCTTTCACTTTCTGCAACCTCTTTTAGAAGGCTTACAGCCTCGCTTCGCGATTTTTCAATTGTATTTTCTGCCTCTGCAATTTCTTCCTCTTCATAAACAATTGTTTCTTCTGCTTCTGTTTCTTCGGAATTAACATATTTTGCTTCTCCGTAAATTGTATTTTCGTCATATTCTTCTGTTGCTTTCGGAATTTCAAGATTTACGGGTGCGTATCTTTGCGAGCTTATATAATTTGTAACGCCTGCCGCTGCAAGAAGAGCTGTGCATATAACTGCAGCAATTTTCTTTTTTGATAATACCATCAGTTTCTTTTTGATATTTGCTTTCTTTTCGTTTTTCATTTTGTTTTTCCCTTTCTGTTTTTATTTTTTATTTTAATAAAACTATCTCAATCTTGTGGCTTTCTGTGCCGAGAGCCCCCTTTGCCGCCCGAAACAGTCTGTCACGCGTCTTTTCATTATCATCTCCTTTATAAAATATACATACTCCCGAAACTGTCGGCGTATGTCTTTTTTTCACAACTGTATTATTATCATTGTTGTAAACAGGATTTTTTTCAGTCTGAGTTTCATTCAACCTGTCAGAATTACCTTCTTTTTTTATAACGACCTTCTCTTCGTTTAAAACCTCTATATATCCGTTATCCGAATAAGTTATGTAAACATATGCCTTCTCCACACCCTTAACAGAAGAAAGCATAGTGTTAAGTCTTTTTTCTTCAACATCTCTGTATTCTGAAATATCAAGCTCGTAGGAGCTTTGGGATTTCTTTTTTTCATCACCCGAAGGAAAAAGAAGAAAAACCGTTCCGATAAGAAAAAGAACAGAAACAACAATCAGTCTTTTTGGGAATTTCTCTTTTGATAAATCTCCGTCTTCCTTCTTTTTAAAAAGCTCAATTATCTGCTTTAAAAATTTCATAACCGTAAATCCCTGCCTCCTCCGTTACCTTTTTAATTTTTTCCTTGTCCTTCTCGTAATCGTCTTTTCCGATATAAATTTCTGACGATATTATATTATATCGTTCATCTGATTCAAGTATGATATCTTTTACTGAAAAAATTCCGTTTTTTTCATATTCCTCAAAAAGTGCTTCTTCAGCATTTTTTTCGTATTCATCTACAATACTGTTTTCAAAATCCGCTGTATATGTATCTATCGAAAATTCTTTAATATCAAGCTTTATTCCCGATATCTGAAAGAAAAGATATGCTGTAACAAGAAGATTTATACTTATTCCGATATATTTTTTGTATTCTTTTTTATTCATAAAGCTTTTTAAAAATTCCGACGCCGCTATTATCAGCACCGTATTTTTAAGCTCATACACAAGCTCCTGCATATTATCTCCTTTTAAATCAATAAAACTATACTTATAACAGCCATAACTCCCATTGCTCCCGTCATTCCAGCCATAAGAGCAACAGCTTCTCCAAGCTCATTAAAAAGCGCCCCCATCTTTTCGTTTCCCGAAAATGTACTTACTATTGCAAGCACTTTAAAAAGAAGCATTCCGCAAAGAAGCTTTACAATCGGAAACGCTATAACAGCAATCAAAGAAACCGTTGTAATAATTCCTGCCTGCGACTGAATAAGCTTTACAGACGAAAGAACTGTATCTGCCGACTTATTTAACACATTCCCCAAAAAAGGTATGCCACTTGATAAAAGCGTTTTAGTTGTTTTTAACATAAACTCATCACTGTGAGCTGAAGTTTTCAAAAAAAGTGTAAGCACCGCTGTATATATACCGACAAAAAAAGGCAAACCTTTTTTCACAACAGATAAAAAAGCTTTTTTAAGCGATTTAAAAATATCGTTTTCTATAATTGAAGATGAAAGAGCCATAAGATAGAAAAGATATGTAAGCGCCATAAAAACATTTTCCGTTAAATACGAAAGAATATTTGCACTCCCTAAAGATATGAGCGCCCCTTTCGCCGCGGCAAGAGTTTTTCCCGAAGATGCCATAAGCGAACAAAGATACGGAAATGAAAGCAACATAAAATCTCCAAGCTCTGATATGCAATTCTTCGCTGTTTCAAAAAGACTTGCCATAAAATCTGAGGATATAAGCACACACGCTGAATTTATACTTATTCTCACAGCTGTCGAAACAGATTCTGACAGTGAGAAGCAATCCTTTACAGACGAGAGAATAACAATCCAGCATAATGAAAGAAAAATACTTTTTAAATCGGTAAGCTCTCCTAAAAACAGCTTTTTAAGATAATCTGTAATTTTTGAAAAATCTGTCTCCCCTTCCGACGCCTCAATCGCAAATTCTGAAAGCTCTCCCGATTTTAAAATTATCTCTCCAAGCGGCTCTTCACAAAATGCCGT
The DNA here is from genome assembly GCA_964537245.1 of uncultured Oscillospiraceae bacterium. Taxonomy (GTDB): domain Bacteria; phylum Bacillota; class Clostridia; order UMGS1840; family UMGS1840; genus UMGS1840. The sequence goes on along the minus strand of CAZHZL010000075.1, from coordinate 5,304 downwards.
AAAAGAAAGCACAACTATAAAAACAAAAAGACAGAATATAAATTTCTTACTCAAAATATACTCCTGATATTTTCAATCACAGCTATGACAAGAGGAAGTGTGTAAGCAAAAATTATTATCTTTGAACCGAGTTCAAGCTTTTTGGCAATAGCTGTCTCACCACTGTCCTCTATTATACTGCAAAAGTATTCCGACAAAATCCCGATTCCGCAGATTTTCATCACTGTACCTGCAATATTCTTATCAAGCTTTGCTTTTAAAAAAATATCTTCAATAATATAAATAACCTTCGCAAGCGACGAAATAATAACACAAAAAACAAGCACACAGGTTACAATAGATACCAAAAGACTCAGCTCAGGAGCGTTTTTTTTCAACAAAACAGCCACAACAGTTCCGCACAGTCCTATTGCTATCATTCTCTGAAGCTCATCCATCAGAATCCAAATAATCCTTTTATCGTTTCAAATAAGCTTGCAACCTCTCTTACAACAACAACCATTACAACAATCAGTCCTGCTAAAGTCACCATTGTAGCCTGCTCGTCACGCCCTGATTTTGTAAGAAGCTGATTTAAAACGGTTACTATAATTCCTATTGCGGCTATTTTGAAAATAAGCTCTACATCCATTTTTGCTCAAGTCCTTTCCTGTTATATTAAAACCAAAATTGTAACGCCTGTTATTCCGTATGTTATTATTTTTGTAAGCCTTATGTTTTTTTTATAGTCTGCTTTCATTTCATTTAAAATTTTTTCACAATCATTTATTGCTATCTCATAATTATCCATTGAAGTTTTTTTATCTGTTGTACCCAGTATTCTTATATATCCGATTACAGTCTGAAGAAGCTCTTTTTTACAGTCTGAAAAATATTTTCTCATATCCGAAATAAGCTTTTCTTTTATAAAAATCTCTTCGTTATTTACTTCCGAAATATTTATAAATTCATCTATGTATCGTGATATTTTTCCTTTTATCTCATAAAGTGCGTCTGTAAAAATCATTTTTCTCTCCAGAACATTCACATTAAGATACCGAAAAAGCATAATCAAATCATCGCATTTTTTTAAATTTGTTTTTTGTTCCGAATTATAGCTGAATATAAAAAAAGAACCTGCAATTAAAAAAATTATTATACCCGATATTTTCATTTGCACGATATCCTGTTTTCTTTTTTTCTTATTTCCTCTGCACTTTCTATCGTACAAACTCTGCTATATGTACCTTCTTTTTTCAATGTAACAAAATAATCAAATATATTTTCATAAAAAAGCTCAGATAAGCTGTTTTTTACATCAGAATAGCTTTCTCCATGAACGGAAGCTATTATCTTAACTCCGCTGTGAAAGCATTTTTTTATCGCTTTTATATCATCATCTCCGCCTATTTCATCAACAACAATAACATCAGGAGACATTGAACGGATTGCGCGCATTATTCCGTCATATTTTTTATAACCGCAAAAAACATCAGTTCTCATTCCGACATCATTTTGTGTATTTCCCATAAAGGTTGCAGAGATTTCATTTCTTTCATCAATAAGCGCAAGACTTATTCTTTCGATATTATCCGAAATCAGTCTTGTAAGGTCACGAAGAAGCGTTGTCTTTCCCATTCCGGGCGGAGATATAACGAGTGTGTTTCCTATATTTTTGCTGTTTGACACAATTTTTGAATACACACCTTCTCCTATCCCCTTTATTTCTTTAGCCATTCTGATATTTATTCCCGTAATATCGCGAATTGATTTAAGCGCGTTTTTTTCATACACGGCATTTCCGCAAAAGCCTATTCTGTGACCGCCCGTTACAGTAATAAATCCGTTTGCAATATCGTCGTAATATGCATAAATTGAGCTTTTTGTAATTTTTTCCGTAAATTCGTTTATATCGTTTCTGTAAAAAATTTTTTCAGTTACAATTTCATTTTCGGGGTAACAAAAAATCATAGGCTTGTTTTTTCTTATTCTTATTTCTTCCAGAGAATCAGTGAAATATTCTGAAAATTCCTGCGGCAATATTTTTTCTATAAAGCTGTCCTTCATATTTTTCTTCGTTCCTTTCTTAAATTGTATATAATATATATATATGACAAGCTGTTTTTTTTATAACATTTTAAAACAAAAAAACATACAAATATGGAAAAAATTTAAAACCGAAAATCTGAATATAAAAAATTGCTACTGACAAAAATACTACTGTCAACGAAATAAGGTTGATGAAAAAAATTAATTAAAAAATTTAAGGAGATTTGAATTATGTCTAAAAGTAAAAGCTTAGTACCTGAAGCAAGAGAAGCTCTCAACAGATTTAAAATGGAAGCTGCCAACGATGTAGGCGTTAACCTCAAACAGGGTTACAACGGTGACTTAACATCTAAACAGGCAGGCTCAATCGGCGGTCAGATGGTTAATAAGATATGTCCCGAACGAACTATGAGTTTTAAAAGAGAATACCGATGGATTGATAACCATGAAAAATTAATAAAATATGCTTACAGTGTAACTGTCTGAAAAAAATTAATCATCCATCAATCAAAAAAATGATTTATGACTTGATTTTTGATTGATGGCATGATATAATACATAAAAGAGGTGAATTTTAAAAATGAAAAATAAAAAACCACCATTTGAAATAAACGAAAAAATAATGACAGATGTTATTGAAATCGCAGAACTTGTGGGTAAAGTGAGCATAAAGAATAATATATCTCAAAATCCGATTTTAAGAAGAACAAATAGAATCCGCACAGTTTATTCTTCCCTTGCGATTGAACAGAATACGCTTGATATAGAGCAGGTTACAGCCGTATTGTCGGGTAAAAGAGTAATTGCACCACCAAAGGATATAGCAGAAGTCAGAAACGCATACGAAATATATGAATGTATGGACAATTTAAATCCGTATTCTGTTGATGACCTTTTAAAAGCTCATAGTATTATGGTAAAAGATATAGAAAACGAAGTAGGAGAATTTCGTTCACGACCAGTAGGAATAGTTGATGGAAACGGGAAAGTTTTACATTTCGGAACACTTCCTCAATATGTGCCAAAGCTTATTTGTGAGCTTTTGGAATGGGCTAAAACAAGCACTTTCCATATGCTTATAAAAAGCTGTGTTTTTCATTATGAATTTGAACTTATTCATCCTTTTTCCGACGGTAACGGAAGAATAGGAAGATTATGGCATACCCTTATGCTTTCAAAATGGAATCCTCTGTTTGCATGGCTTCCGATAGAGTCAATTATTCACGATAATCAAAAAAGTTATTACGATGCTATAAATATTTCCAATTCAAAAGGTGAATCCACCGTATTCATTGAATTTATGCTTTCTGTAATAAAACAAGCTTTAAAAGAAGCTTGCAACACATCAGTTTCAAACGAAAATATGAAAAAGAAAGACGAAATAAGACTTGAAAAAATTTATACTTTCCTCAAAACTCATAAATATATAATGAATAGTGACTTACAAAAGCTTCTCGGTGTTTCCTCTGCTACAGCAACAAGAATATTAACATCATTCTGCAAAGCAGGAAATCTTGAAAAAATAAGAGTTGAAAGCCATTGGGGGTATATAAAAAAATAATTACTAAAAAAAATGTTAAAATCCCCGTGAATTTTGCTGATTTCACGGGGGTAAATTTAATTTTAGGGAGGATTACATTATTCCCGCACATTCATTAAATTTTGGAGAAAAAACGCAGCATAAATATAATGTAAACCACCATGTTGCTAATGAAGATATACTATTGTTTATTTCATTTTCGGACAAAAGTCCATGACAAATTTCATTCCTCATATCAAAACCATATTCGCTTACATAAAATAACTCCATGTTATAAATTATTTTTTCATCAATACAATCGGTTAATTCCTGAAGGTGTAGGACGCTATTTAACGATAAACATTCTTCAACACCGTTTTCCTTCATCTTAAAAACAACCGCTCCACAATTCTCTGCAAGGCTACGAATACTTCTTTCCATTTGTGGCATCAACAAATGCATTGAAAGTGCAAAATCTTTTTTAAATCCTGCTAAAATTCCTGCTAAAACTATTTCTTTCTGATCTTCAAGAATCAATAGATTATTTTCAAATAAAAAAGTCAAGTCATCTTTTTTTATTTGAAATTTTTCTAAAAGAGAATCTAAATATCTTTTCACTAAAAATTCAGTAATATATTCATATTCCTTAGCTATTTCATATTTCTTCCTTATCATTAAATCATCTGTCGTAATGTTAACACCCGTAGGTATAACACATTTTTTTCTCCCTCTTGAATCAACAACAACCTCTGTATAAAACGGGATTTCAGTGCTTTTTAAATCTGTTTTAGTTTTTAAAGAAATTATTTTAACGAATTTCAACAAGGCTTCCTTAAAAGAACTCCGATTTATATCTTTTTTTATATTTTTATCAATTTTTGTCATATCAACTATAGTTTGATAACATTCGAAATTATTAGGTAATTCTTTTTGAGCTATTATCAGTTTTTTATGTATTCTGTTTCTATTTTCCCTCTTCATTTTACTATTTGATTTTTCCCAATAATTCATAGCATTTTCTAAACTGTCCATCGCAAAAAAAAGACTTTTATTATTAAGTGATAAGAAGGAACTTGCCTTATCTTCATAAATTATCGCAAGATCCGCAAATAAACTTTCAAGTTTTTTAACATTTTTTGAGAGTTTATACAATTCAGACAAATTTTCCATATAGTATATTGCTTTATCAAAGTCTTTACTTTCTTTATAATATTTAATGGATTTTACAAATAGCTCTTCTATCTTAACGAAATTCCGATTTAATTTATATAGATTTTTTAATATAAATAAATTATAATATTTTCCATTATCAAAATTTTTCAAAATATAAGCTTCACAAATAAAAAAGAATTTATCATATTCAAAATTTTCAATATGAGTTTTAGAAAGTAATCTACAAATACCACCTACTATTTTAGGAAAATAAGAATCTGCCTTAATAGACGGATTATCTAATTCACTTTTATAAGCACTCAAGGATTTTTCAAAATAAAACATATTGTGAAATCTAAAAAATAAAAACTCTCCCATCACAGCATTCAAAAAATTACACTTAGAATGATTATATATATAATCTAATTTATTAAATACTGCTTCGTAGGGTGTTGTATATTGAGGAATAAAAATATCACGATCAGAATTCGATGGTAAAAATGACACATTCAACATTCCTGCTAAAAAATTCAAAATCATTTTATTAACTTTTCTTCGACCTTTTTGCAAACTTTCTAATTGTTTAATTTTGTCACAAAGAGAAT
>CAZHZL010000074.1:0-11369 GCA_964537245.1 uncultured Oscillospiraceae bacterium | reverse complement strand
TAGGCACTAAAATATTTATTTATCGGTATTAAACACACATTTGTATCTTAATAGGATATGTATGTGTGTTTTTCTTTTTCTTGCTAAATTCAGTATTAACAAGAAAAGGAGGTGGTGCCTATACCCATAGATTTCAGGCAGCTTATTGCCGACTGGTGTAAACGCACAGAACCCATTGATATCCCTATCCATTTAAGCGAAAAAGAAATCCGAAAAGAATCAAGAAAAATATTTGATAAATTAGTAATACGGATAATAAAGAATAAAATAGACAACCAAATATTGGCTGATGAAATATTAAAACTACAAAGGAACGAAAGAATCGTTATAACACTAAACATAGTAGAAGAAATGACTCCGGCAGAAATAGCGGAGCTACTCGGAATCAACACAAACAATGTGTATGTACAAAAGAACAAGGCTTTAAACAAACTACGGAAACAACTTGAAGAACGAAATTTCAGACACAGGAGGTGAATTTGATGACTGAAAAAAGATTTGACAATCCGCAGGAATTACTGTATACAATAAGTGAGACAGCAGAGCTTCTGAAGATAAACAAGAACTTTGTTTATACTCTTATAAATCAGGGGCATCTCAAGTCTATAAAGCTCGGCTGCCGTAAAGTCACAAGAAAATCCCTTTTGGAATTTCTTGATAAGTACGACGGCTTGAACTTTGATGAAATTCTTGCTTGTGATACGGAAAAGTAATTATATAGAGCAGATAGGGCTTCGGAGCAATCCGAGGCCTTGTTTTTTGATATGCCGAAATAGCAGTTCTTGAAGTACAGTTTTAACTATCTTAAACATTCGAAATTTGCTTTATTAGAGGTGGCGCTGTTGACCTAAAAAATTTGATTTTCAAAACGATGAAAAATCAATCGACAGCGTCACCTCTAAACGCCTCGAAAAGCCTTGAATCAAGGGGATTTTCGGCAATGATAGAACGACAAAAAGTTAGTCAGCAGCACCGTAGGGTAGGAGGTGACGCTGTGGAGTGCTTTTTTAGCGGGATTTTGTGGATTTTGAGGTGTTGAGACTCTTGCAGGAATAACTCCGTAATTTTGCAGGAATTAGTTGCATTGCTATTCTTTACCATGTGTATGAATCCCTTGCAGGAATTGCGGAGTGTGCTAATCAGAAGTATCAAAGCGAGAAAGCGTACTGTGCGAAAAAGATTCACCAGAGCTTTGAAGTAATTCAGGAGAGAATACTTGTTTTTTATGTGTTGTTGAGTTGTGAGCAATACAGGTGAAGTTGACAAAGCATAGGAGGAATTTCAACAAAGAAATATATACCACTTCTCAGTTTCTCTTGATATGTCGTTTTGGCAGTTCTTAATCTTGAAGAAAAACTTGTTATTGAAAGCAATGTATGTAAATACTTGTTTTTTGTTTTAGAATATTAATTTAAGATATGCCAAAATGGAAGTCCTTAATATGTTTTATGATTCTTAACACAACTCACATAAAAAGCCCAAACGAGCTTTGCTTAAAACACACACTCGGTTTGGGCTTGATTTCTAATTGGTCTGTTTAGAATTAATTTGTATGTATTATTAGTGTTGCTGTCTTCTGAATATAAAAGTATTTAAAACTCTTTACTAAGGACTTTCATAATTCTATTAAATTAAACTGTGTAGATTTATAGGAAAACAAATTTTGACACATCGCAAAAAACAATCTTACAATAACTATTTATTATTGTAAGTTTTGTTATTGTATGAATAGCATATAGTAAAGGATGTTAGGTTTATGATAGAATCGTTATTTTCAAAAGAAAAAGTAGAGAATGCAAATATTAAATTAACAGCTTTTTTATCTGATAATGATGTAATAAATGATTCTTCTTTTCTTGGGGGCGGAAACACGAAAATTTCCGCAGATTTCACCAGAAAATCTCTTAAAAGAATTAATGTGGCAGATATTTATTTTATAAAAAGCAAATTTAAAGGTTCTGCTGGCACGGGTTCTAAATTTACAAATACATTATTTAGGTCGTGTAATTTTAATGGAGCAAATTTTCAGTATTGTCAATTCAATAACGTAACGTTTGATAATAAAACGATAATCAAAGGAGCTAATTTTAGCCATAGCGTTTTTATCGGTTGCCATTTTGATAGTATTACAATTATTGAGTCAACATTATATGACTGTTACTTTGAAAATTGTGAATTTTTAAATTCAACCATAAGAACAAATACTTTAGAAAATACTACTATGCAAAACTGTTCGATTAAGAATATTGATTTAGCTCATATAAATTTGGAATATATGAAATTCGAAAATACGACTCTAGAAAATGTAATATTACCACCCTATCAAATTCCGTATATAATAGGCGCACCAAATTATTTGAAAACTACACAAGATCAGATTAAAGTATACACAGATAATGGCGATATTTCTATAGAGGAATATCGCAATATGTATGAAGATTTAGCTGCATATTTTTATGATCGCAAAAAGTATTTCCCGTTAGCAAATCTTCTTATTGCATCTGGTAAAGGTCAAGAAGCATACGAATGCATATGTTTAGGAATAGAAGAAGCTTGTGATTATTTCGACTTTAGAATGATAAAGCACTATTGCCGATTAGCATGTTCAAATACTGAATTTACTAATTTACAACTTAAAAATTTGTTTAATCATGTGGTTAATTTATCCTACAATAATTCTTGGGATATAAATACACTACATTTTTATATGATTAATATTGGAGAGATTAAAGAGTTATTGCTTAATAATTCTGAAAACAAAGAACGTGTAGAATTCATTGTAAAAACCAATATTGATAAGAATGATTTAGTGTCTGTAAACGAACTATACAACAAAATCAACAAAATAATTAGAGAGAATTGCTCGACTAATCATGTAGATTCCATTGAGTTGAGGCATAATTCTCCATATGAGTTATATATCACTTGTATTGACAATCTACCAAATATTTTGTTATTTGTATCGGCTATGTACAGTTTGTTTGCCGTTGGCAGTAAAGGTTTAGATTTTCTAAAAAAAATAGAAGATACTATCAGAGTTCATCAGCAAAATAAACTTTTTAAATACGAACTTGAAGAGAAAAAACTCGAAATTGAATTAAAGAAAAAAGAGTTAAAGCAAAATGAAAGCAAATTGATTACTACTCATTCGGTTGTCGAATTAGAACACTATTTGAAATGTAGTTCTATTGATATAGCAAAAAGTATTACCCCGGAATATTTACATAATAAGATTTCAAATAATCCGAAGTAATATTATTACATATTCAATTTTGTCTAAAAACTCAATGTGTTATTTCGACATAGTGGGCAATCTGGACCTAGAATTAAAGAATATTCTTCTGCTAAATCCTTACACTTCTCATAAATAGATATAATATCAGTGGTTGAAGGGGGATTAAGTTTTTCAAAGGCGGTATTTTTAAGCGGTCGAAATATTGATATAATTGGTTCGACCCCTATCTGGCAAAGAGATTTAATACCCTTAATAAATTCTTCATCGGAATCAAACCCATATATCAGCAAACTTCTTACGCACCCAGTATTGCCCCATAGCGATACAGAATATTTCAATGCGCTTTCATATTGATTGATACTAATCAAACCTTTGCCGGGCATATAATCATAAGCTTTTTTTCGATCAAACATTTCAAGATTAAACGCTACTTCTGTGATACCTGCCTTTTTCAACTTGTTCAACACCTCATCGTTTTTGGGAGGTATCGACATAAGATAAATATCTTTGTTAGATCTTATTCTAATATATTTTGCGACTTCAATGATTATTTCCCAAGCATTTTCATCCAGTGAGTAAGTTCCTCCACCGATTAAAAAATGTCGAAATTCAACATTATCTAGGCAATAGTCAATCACTTCCTTGATATCAATCAAATCATATGGTGTATTGTTTTCGGGAAGATTACAGAATCTGCATGAGATACCTTGCTTTTTATAATAGCAAACAGGGGCAGGATTTATTCTTATTCTGTCCGTTGCAAGATTTATAATTGAATCATACGGAACACCTGATTGAGTATATTTATTTAACAAAGCATCTGGTACAAAGTAAATACTTACATCGCTAATTTTATTATCATCCATAAGTAAAATAAATTTGTCGTCATCTGCTTCAATAATAAATGGACTTAATGTGTTGAATTTACAAGAGCAAGGAACATTTACGTGAATTTCATCAAAGACAATAATATCAATTGCATCAAAAACAGCTTCTTTAATTTTGCCGCGATTCATCGCTAGTTTTATGGCTTTTTCACTCAATGATACCCCATGATTGAGTAGCGAAAATTTTATATATGCTTTGTAATGTGATTTTTTAGGATCTAAAATTGACTTTATGTTTTCTACATAAATATTTGGATGTATAAGAATTCTATTGTTTTGTATAGAACAGATATTCTGAGTAAAAACGAATCTATTTAAGTAAACGTTTTCTTCTAGAATTATTGTGTCATAGTTGTTATAACCATCCGTTTGTATAAGGTCAACTTCATCTGAATTGATAATTTGTTTTAAGCGACTCGTAGTGATATTACTTGATGTATATACGTAGTTGCTATATTTAACACAAAATGGGGTTAGCTTTATCATTGTTGAATTGTCGAAAGCACACAAATTCATTTTTTGTAAAGATAATCCGCAGTGTTCATAGAGCGATTTATTTATTAATTGACTTGAGGCTTGGAATCTAGCGTTAAATTCCATAAAGAATAGTTGATTGTCTTTTAATAGAAAGTCAATTCCTAATATTCCTCTGTAACCTTTAGACTTAACTAATGCTCCTATACTTCTTGCTTTTTCTTCAACAAGTATTTTTTCTTTGTCTTGTATCATTTCAAAACATATAAAATCCGCTCCACTGTATAATGGCTTATTTTTGATTTCTGTTATAATTTGTACAGACGGCGGTAAATATATTATATCATCGTCAAAAATGACAATATGCGCATTTAATGATATTGCATCTTTAATGTAGGGAGCAACTAAATATTCCTCTGCATCTGTAACCGTGCAATCAGTTTTCACTTTGGAACTTATATGATGCGTGCCTTCTCCCCCTGAAGAAAAAATCTTTTGAATAACAAACTCATCATAACCACAAAAATAACTTTGAATACTTTCATAGGTACACTCAGCGCCTTTTAAAACAACAAACGGAATAGTGTCAACTATACCCCTTACCATGAATCGCGAGCGCTGTTTGTTGGACAATGCAGTCAACAACCGATACGAATTCAGACAAATTGTATGTTGCTTTATTTGTTCATTATATTGATATGCTAATTCAGGGTTGTAAAACATAAACCGAACAGAATCGTCTTTTTCGCAAAGTGATTTCAATACTTTCTCAAAAAACAAATCACATTCTTTATTTTCAATATTGTGATTAATACGTTTGTTTTCGTTACAATAGGAAATGTTTCCATTTTGATTGTTTCCAAATATGGTAACCGAGCCCTTAAATAAATCGCCAGTATCTTCAATATCGGATTGCCTAACGCCAACCCAGTAGATATTACTCATTTATTGTCCCCTCTTTATGATTTAACAAAACTTACAATAATAAATAGTTATTGTAAGATTTTGTATATGCATATTTTATCATATTTTGGTAAAATAGTCAATATACTGACGAAGTACAAGGAGTTAACAAAATGAACGAAATAGAAAAAATATCTATAAAATTTTTAGAAACTATTAAATCTACAAAGAATTTATCCGATAACACAGTGTTGGCATATAAATCCGACTTAAAAGCATTTTTGTTTTTTTTAAAATCAAGTCAATTATGCAAAGAAACTATTCCTGAATACATACAATATCTATCAAAAGAGCTAGAACTAAAAGATACAACAATAAACCGCAAACTTATATTATTAAAGCAATTTTTCGAATACTTATTTCAAAATAAAATTACAAATGAAAATTATTTTAAAATGCATACAATAAAGTTCAAAAAAGAACGTCGTTTGCCGAAAACCCTCCCCGTAAAAGATATAACAAAACTCTTAGCAGTTACATCACAATTACAGAAAGAAGCTAATACTGAGTTTGAAAAGTGGAAGGCTTCAAGAAATTTGGCATTAGTCGATGTGCTTGTAAGTACCGGAATAAGAATCAGCGAGGCTTCGAAAATCTCTTTAGAAGATATTATTACTTCGGAACGCACAATTCTTATTCACGGAAAAGGCAAAAAGCAAAGATTAATCTATATTTCATGTCCACAAACGTGGTCAAATATTATGAATTGGATTAAAATCAGAAATAAGTGGAGTGTAAACTGTCAAAATCTTTTCGTCAATAAATATGGAAACAAGCTCGGCATACATGGCATAGAGTACATATACAAAAAACTAAAAGAGCTATCAGGAATATCCTTCACTTCTACACCACATAGTTTACGCCACACATTTGCGACAAACCTATTATCAAACGGTGCAGATTTAAGAACAGTGCAAGAACTCTTAGGTCATAGTAGTGTATCTACAACTGAGATATACACAGAAGTAACAACAAAGAGAAAACAACAGGTGCTTAACAAGTACAACTATCGAAATAAAATAGATTACTAAATTCCTAAATAATGTGATAGTTATTTGTTGTACCAAGACATTCCATTTTAGCAGTCCTTGATATGCCGTTTTGGTAGTTCTTGATTGGTTTAAACTATAATCGGGTTAATTTTGGGTGCGATTTTGCAAACAATTCGCAAAATGCTCGAATAAAATATTGACATTTGGCTATAATAGTAGTATAATATAATTGAAATTGCAGAATTTGTGCAAAATGAGGTGATTTTATGCTGCTAACCTTTGGTATCCGTAATTACAAATCATTCAAAGACGACGTTGTTTTTCATATGACTGCTGCTCCCAAGCAAAAGGGATTGGACTACAGTGTGTTTGAACAAACAGTATCCGGAAAAAGACACCGTGTTTTATCATCTGCTGTAATATATGGACCTAATGCTTCGGGAAAAACAAATCTTATCGGCGCTATGGATGTAATGAAAGAGATTGTTTTAAGGGGACATATCAGAAACAACAATGAGGATTCTCTAAATCAAGCTGCCAACACATTGGAACTCATACCATTCAGAGGAAACAAAAATATTCCTACGCTTTTTTCGATTAGATTTATTGAAAACGGATTATTAATTGAATATTCAATCGAAATCCAGCTTGGCTCATTTTTGGACAAGAAATTTAATCGTTATATTCATAGTGAAACTTTAAAAGTAAATGATAATGTTATTTTTGAGCGTGGAAACAAATTAGTTGTAAATATCGAAAATGTAAAAAGAAAATATTTAAACGATAGAATTGATCAAAACATAGATAGTGCTAAAGATATAGCTTTTAGCGGTTTGAACGAAGACGAACTATTTCTTACCAATGGATTCAAGACAATATTTGCAAAAGAGTTAGTTTCATTGATATTGAATTGGTTTGAAAATAAGCTTATTGTTATTTATCGTTCGGATTCCATTAGAATGCTCAGAGAATACTCTGATTTAGATAGCAAGAAGTTTTATGTTGAGAGAACATTGACAGAAGCAGCAAAAGAATTTGGAATTCATTCAAATGCTTTGGGTTATGTTGCATCAAAAGAAAATGAAACCACTGTATTAAGCTCAATCATTAAAGATGGTGATCTTAAGGCTGTATTGCCTGCAGAAATGTACGAGTCTTATGGTACGGTACGATTTGTAAACGAGTTTCCTTTGATTATTGATGCACTGCTGAACGGCGGCACATTAGTAATGGATGAATTCGATGCTTCTATTCACCCAATGGCACTAATGAATATCATTAATATTTTTCACAATGATGATATTAACATTCATCACGCACAGTTAATTTTCAACACCCATAACCCGATTTTCCTGAATGCTAATCTGTTCCGACGCGACGAAATTAAATTTGTAGAACGCGATGATTCCACTCACGCAAGCGAACATTATTCGCTTTCCGATTTCAAAACCTTTGGAGAACGCGGTGTTCGAAAAGGCGAAGATTATATGAAGAATTATTTTGTTAACCAATATGGCGCGATAAAGGACGTTGATTTCTCCTCAATATTGGAATCCATAGTCACCGGAGGGGATAATAATGGCTAATAATAGAAAAGAAAACAGACGATATGTATTTACGGTTGAGGGCGAAACTGAACAGTGGTATTTTGATTGGCTGGAGGACCAGATAAATGCCTGTGACGACTCCAAGTATACTGTCAGCATTGTTGCTAAGGTTCAGCAGAGTCCGAAAAAGTATTTTAAAACAGTCAATCCTATTTCCACTCCGGAAGTAACTCATATTTGTGATTATGAAAGCAACGAAGAAGTACACATTACAAAGTTCAAAAACATACTGTCTGAGCTAAAAGAAGCCAATTCCACAAAAGGACGCAAATTCAAATATGCTCTCGGGTATAGCAATTTTACATTTGAATTGTGGATGGTTTTACATAAGCAGAGCTGTAATGGCAGTTTGACAAACAGAACACAGTATTTACCTCATGTAAACAAGGCATATAGTGAAAAGTTTGAAAACTTAGATCAATATAAGCACGAAGACAATTTCAAACGTTGTCTAAATAAATTGTCTCTCGATAATGTAAAAGTAGCCATAAAGCGTTCCGAAAGGATAATGGAAAACAAGGTGACTAACGGAGAATGCCAGGAACAATACAAAGGATTTAGTTACTACAAAGATAATCCTGCACTTACAATTTGGGAGCCTGTAAAAGCAATATTGGTTGAGTGTGGATTAATTTGAAGTGTATTATCAATATCACACAGAAAGAGGAAGGCGTTTGTGCTTCCTCTTGACTTTTGTCGGAATCGAATTAAAAGGAGCGGCTATGAAAGCTAAAAAAGATTGTACTCCGGAAGAGTACAAGGCACAAAGATATGCTCAAAGACGGCAATGGGCTCTAGATAACGTCGAGAAAGTTAGAGAGTACGGCAGAGCTTTTTATAAGCGAAACAGCGAGAAAAGAAGAGCATATAGCAGAAAATATAACGAAGAGCATCGTGCAGAAAGACGAGCATATGGCAAAGCCTATTACGAAAGAAAGAAGACAGAGGATCCGCTTTACATTAAGAAGCTGAATGAAAGAAACAAAAAGAACAGAATGCTTAAAAATCCTGTCAGCCTTGTGCCTGCGGTAATGGGGACTGTTGCTTTAACTGTCAAAAAACCGTTTCGTACAAGAAAAATTCTCACAGAAGCAGAGCGTTATGAGCGATTGGTAAGAGCTTGTAAAAAAACTTTGAATGAATACCTATATCGCAGCCTTGAAAGAGATAAGGAACGAAACTCCGACCGAATAGATGATTATTTTGCCAAATTTCCATACGAGCAATATGCTGAACGAGCAATTAAACGGAGACTCGGATGGTTTGGAATACATAAAAACAAGGCGATGTATGACGATTGCTTTGATGCCGGAGTTATGGCGTATATGTACAGCATTCACCGTTGCGGTGCAAGTGGGTATGATTATTTTTTGCCTTACCTATATAAAATGATACGGATTTACATTCTGTGTGCTTTAATAATATATAATGATTCCAGAAACATTTGCAAAATCAATGGATTTAAGGAAATAAACACCAGTAAAGAAGAAAATATGAAAAAATATTAAAAGAGATTTGTTCGTAACAGTATTTTACTTTTTGAGACATTTCAAATCAGCAGTTCTTGATATTCCGAAATGGAAGTCCTTGAATATATCTCTCCGTTGATATTGGTAAGACAAGTTTTTTGCTCTAATTGTTTGCATGTTTAATTCAACACCTCACACTAAATTTCCTCCAATATACTCTGTTGCTACTTTCTTGTTATAGCAACGCTCGTCCTCGATACAACGCTATGATTATCTCCGCAATTCCTCCAAAGGATTATTCCTGCAAGGGAAACGCGGAGGTTTCTTTTTCTCTATGAATGAAAGTTTCACAAAAATCAAGACAAAATTCCTGCAACGAGAATGTGGGAAAATCTCCCCCTGATTTAAGTACATTTTCACAACTCCTCGTCAGCCTCCATACTAGTGCGCACTTTTTGCAAATTTGTGATTTTACAAGGCTCGTAAAGTGCCGTATTTACAGGGCTTTTCGAAGGTTTTAGGGTAACGAAGTAATTGCAATTTTCATTCTCTGAAAAAATGCGTCTTTTGCAAAAACTTCGTCACCCTTAACATTGGATTTTCCAACAAAAATACTCTCGGAAATTTTCGCTCCGAGAGTAACTTTTTTGCTCAATAGTACATTAACAAATTATCAAAACCAGTCGATAGGAATACTTGTTTTCTCTGGCATAATTTACCGCTTCCCATTCATATTTCTGCCAGTGAAAATGTTCCAGTATTTCCTTAAAATGAACATACCATCCGTCTGCTGAATTCCATTCATAAAACTGATAGAACTTCTTTTCTTCATCAGACAACTCTAAATATTCTTCTGCAGAAAGACATTCATATATATCGTCTATTTCACCGGTCTGATATAAGAACAAGGTGTTTTTTTGAACATACCCGCAGAACTCTTTTAATGATTTGTCTTCAGGAAAGCATGAACTCATAGCATTAGGTGTTACCGAAAATGCCACGAAATACTCTGAGTCCTTGAACATTCCCTTTACCTCATCGGAAAGTTCTGCATATTCAAGACGACTGCCTATCTCTTCGATTTTGTCTGCTGTTTTGTGAAAATAAGACCGAGAGCCATTCCAATAAGTTTCGCTTATCAATTCCTTGTTCTTCTCTATATTTTTGACTTTATTATTTATGCAAACCCATTTTCCGTCTACACATACATCAGTGTACATATAGTAATTACTTGACATATTATATCAACTCCTTTGTTTTAGCAGCAAGATAAAGAGGAATGTTTGTAATATATCCGTCTTTTCTGTAACCTCTTTTTGAAAAGCGTATAGCACATTCCGGCTGATGTTCGGCAACATATTTCTTGAAAGAAGGTGCCGATTTATCTTCTCCGCCCTTGGCTTCGATGGGGATGATTTCCGTTCCGTATTGGAGCAAATAGTCAATTTCTCTGTTATTATCCGAATAATAACGAGGTTCTATTTCAAACTGTCCTTTTAGTTGCTGTAAAACATAGTTTTCCGTGAGCTGTCCCTTGAACTGATAATTGGTTTTCAAAAGAATAGCACTGTTATCAATACCTGCCATATGCTTTAATAGCCCCGTATCAAAAACAAACAATTTGAACTGATCCAGCTTATCGAATGCCGAAAGAGGGTGCTCAATCTTTGATACTTTGTACACACGATTAAGCATTCCTGCCGATACAAGCCATTCTATAGCTTCCTCAAAATCTCTTGCCC
>CAZHZL010000073.1:0-11601 GCA_964537245.1 uncultured Oscillospiraceae bacterium | reverse complement strand
AGTGTTATTAGCATTAAAAATTTCAGGCCTACGCTTGAATCTCTTGTTGAAAAAAATATTGAAAATGAAGTTACTTTTGCATCATATTGTTATACAGAAAATAATCAGCTTAATGTATATATAAAATTTTTGGATTGTCCTCATAATATTAGTTTGAATTTTGTTCGTACAAAGGATGGAATACGAGTATCTAAAGATGGAGTAAACTTTTTGGATATAAGAAAATACAAGATGTTATTTTAAAAGGAGATGTGGATAAATATGAAATTTAAAAATCCAATTATAAAAGGTTATTATGCAGATCCTGATGTGGGTGTATTTAACGGTAAAATCTATTTATACCCCACAACTGACGGAAATAACTGGGAAACTTCAAGCTTCAAGGCGTTTTCTTCAGTTGATATGGAAAACTGGAAAGATGAAGGTGTAATTCTTGATTTTAAGAATGTGCCGTGGACAGAAGGAAAATATGCATGGGCACCTGCTATATGCGAATACAAAGGAAAATATTATTTTTATTATAGTGGTAATAAAAATATTGGTGTTGCGGTAAGTGACAGCCCAACAGGACCGTTTATAGATAAAGGAAGTCCGATTGCAGCAAAAGATGATTATGATTTTCAGGTAATAGACCCTGATGTGTTTATAGATGACGATGGTCAAGCTTATCTTTATTTCGGGAATTCTAAAATGTATGTTGCAAAGCTTAATGATGATATGATTAGTTTTGCAACTGAACCTATTGATATAACACCTCCGAATTACAGTGAAGGAACATGTGTTTTCAAACGCAACGGAATTTATTATTTCACTTGGTGTTGTGATGATACCTGCTCTCCAAATTATCATGTGCGATATGGTAAAAGCGAATCGCCTATGAAAAAGCCCGTAGGTGATGAGATTATCCTTCATAGAGATTTTGCTGAAGATAAGCGTATCAGATGTACAGGGCACCATACTATTTTAAATATTCCGAATACGGATGAATGGTATATTTTATATCACCGTTTTGATGCGGAAAAGTATGGCGATGTAGAAGAATATAATTCAGAAGCAGGAAGTCACAGGGTGCTTTGTATTGACAGAATGTATTTTGATGATGAGGGTAATATTCTGCCGGTAAAACCAACCAACGAAAAATAAGATAATATATGAAAGTTGTAAAGGAAGGTATTATAATGAAAAAATCAAAATTATTTGCAAAATTGCCTGATTATGTTGCAACACCTGACGGAATGGCAATAGATAAGGATGGTAATCTTATTCTTGCTTGCCCGAACTACGGTGATCAGTCTATGCCCGGTTGTATTTTGAAGATTGACAAAAACAAGAACATTACCAAATGGTTTGATGTTCCCGTTCATGAGGAAACAGGGCTTGCTTCGCCTATGGGAATTGCTTTTGGTCCTGACGGTGATTTATACATCTGCGATAATCAGGGGTGGCCCGGAAAGCCTGAACTGATAAGAAAGGGTAGAATTTTAAGAGTTCATATGGATGGCGATACAATTGTAAAAGCAACTGTCGTTGCCAAAAATATGGAACATCCAAACGGTATGAGAATTAAAGACGGGTATATTTATGTAACTCAAAGCACATTAGAGCTTGTGAATGACCCTTCTGGTAAGCTTGTAAGCTGTGTTTATCGTTTTAAGCTTGATGATGAAAACATTGACATCACAAACACCTTAGAGGATAAAAATATTCTTGCAACCTTTATTACAGAAAATCCTGCCGATCAGTATGGTGTTGATGGAATTGAATTTGATCATGATGGAAATCTGTTAGTTGGTAATTTTGGTGACGGAGCAGTTTATAAAATTACATTCAACGAAGATTTGTCTGTTAAGTCAAATGAAATCTGGGCACAGGATAAAGAAAACCTTGAAAGCACAGATGGCATGATAATGGATGATGATGGAAACTTATACATAGCGGATTTTTGTGCAAATGCTATTGTTAAAATACTTCCTGACGGAACGGTTACGAAGCTTTGCCAAAATGGTGATACCGATGGATTTAACGGTGAGTTGGACCAGCCCGGTGAGCCTATCATTTGGAACGGAAAGCTTATAGTTTCCTGTTTCGATTTGGTAACAAGTGATATTGTTGTAAACACTGCACATGAACTTCCGGCAACGCTTGCAGAGATTGAATTGTAAGGAGTAACCTTGATGGGTAATTTAAAAAAATTAAAAGAGTTAATTTTTGAAACTGATAATAATGCCTGTTTTATAGAAAGAGAACGAATTTTAAACAGACTTGAAAATGAAATGAAAGAGTACAAAGGTTCTGATAAGTATGCTCTTATTTTTTCCAAACTGTTAGCTGATGTTTCTACACCTATAATTGATTGTGATTACTTTGCCGGACGTGTAGTAGAAGTTGTGCCGGATGAAGGAATGAATGTTCCAAATACACTTTTGTATTCAGTAGGTCATATGAGTTTTGATTATGAAAAGGTACTTAAAATTGGATTAAAAGGCATACTTTATGAAATTAAAGTAAACTCTTTAAAAAAGGGAGATGAAGAGTCTTTTTCATTTGCAAATAATGCTGAAATAGTTGTGAATGCTATTCGTGATTTTGCTGAAAGATATTCAAAAGCTGCTGAAGACAAAGGCTATTTTGAAATGGCTTATGCATTGAAAAAGGTTCCTTTTGAACCTGCTTATGATTTTTATTCGGCACTTCAGGGAATTTGGATAATTCATATGATCGCAAGTTGTTATGTGGGCTCGCGTGATTATGCTTTCGGCAGATTTGACCAATATATGCTGCCTTTTTATGAAAAAGCGCTTAAGGATGGTAAATCAGTAGAAGAACTTACAGAGCTTCTTGCAGGATTTTTGATTAAGACAAATGAAATATGCGGAAGATGCGCACATAATCATAATGTTAAGCCGGTTTTGTGTCGCTCATCGAAGCAGTATGTAAATATAGGCGGAGAAGCTCCTAATATATTTTCAAGTGTGGTATTGGAGGCTGCGAAGCTCTCCAATATGGCACAACCGCAGATTGTGGTATTGTTAAAACCTGAAAGCGATGAGAAATTTACGAGGAATACCTTTGAAGCCCTTGCTGTTTTAAATGATAAAATGAATATTTATAATTATAAATCTATAAAAAAGGCACTTATCAAAAAAGGAATCAGCGAAGAAATTGCAAAGGATTTTACATATTCTGCCTGCTGTACATTTGATTTGAATTATCATTCATTCAGACTTGAATATTTTACTCCTGTGCCATTTATTTTCAATAAAGTATTGGAAAATAGGGAGTTTGACTCAATAAACGATATTCTTATTGATTTTGAAAAAAGCCTTAAAGATGATATTCAAAAATATGTTGATGAAACGCAGAAGGGATTTAAGGATGAGGAAGCACAAAGACAGTTTGTGCTTGACTCTATTCTTTTGTCTGATAGTGCAAAAGAATGCAGATATGCTTGTGATGGTAATGCGAAGTATAATGTACTTAATATCTTTTGCCCGGGTGTTGCAACCATAGGTGATTCACTTATGGTTATTGATAAACTTGTTTTTAAAGAAAAACGATATACATATACGGAATTTATTAATATAGTCAAAAATAATTTTGAAAATAACGAGGAACTGAGGCAGGAAATTTTAGCTTATACGAGATTCGGAAATGATACTGAAAACGATAAATATACAGCTCTCGCAGGCAAGGTGTTTCTCGATGCTGCTGACAGTGTTAAATTAAAAGATAATCATTATATTGCTCCTGGATTCTATTCTCTGGATCGGGATAACTCATGGAGCTGTGAGCTTGGTGCAACCCCTGATGGAAGAAAATCAGGTCAGCCATTCAGTGAAAATCAGTCACCGACATATGGGGCGGATAAAAACGGTATTACTGCACTTCTTAAAAGTATTTCGAAATTACCTCTTGACAGAACAATAACCGGGGGATTAAATTTAACATTTTCTCAAAAAGTATCACCTGAAATTTTAAAAGCTATTGTTATTTCATACTTTAATATGGGTGGATTTCATGTTGGAATAAGTGTGATTGATAGGGAAACGCTAATAGATGCAATGAAAAATCCACAAAAGTATAAGAGTCTGACAGTAAGGTTATATGGTTTTAGTGAATATTTTGTGAGTCTTCCAAAATGGCAACAGATTGCTATTTTAAACAGGACAGAATATAAATTATAGGTTGAATTATGAATGGATTGATTTTTAATATTCAAAGATTTTGTATAAATGACGGCCCCGGAATACGGACAACTGTGTTTTTTAAAGGTTGTCCGCTTCGTTGTGTATGGTGTCACAATCCCGAAAGCCAAAGTTCGGATAAACAAATAATGTTTTATTCTGATAAATGTACGCATTGCGGAAAGTGTAAAAATCTGACTATCGACAATACAGATTTCTTCTGTCCGAATGAAGCAAAGGAAATATGCGGAAAAACTGTTACAACAGATGAAGTGATTACTGAAGTGATGAAAGACTACGAATTTTACAAAAATTCAGGCGGAGGAATTACTCTTTCAGGAGGCGAGCCGTTGTTTCAGTTTGAATTTGCATTGGCTATCTTAAAAAAAGCGAAAGAAAACAATCTGCACACTGCTATTGAAACCTGCGGTTTTGCTCCGCAAAACAAGATAAAGCAAATTGCCGAATATACCGATTTATTTCTGTTTGACTTCAAAGAAGGAAAGCCTGAACTACATAAAGCTTATACAGGAGTAGATAATGCATTAATTCTGCAAAATTTATTTTTATTAAATGAATTAAAAAAAGACATTGTTCTCCGTTGCCCAATAATTCCCGGTTATAATAACAGAATGGAAAATTATAATAAAATATGCGATTTAGCAAATAACTTGAAGTCAATTATTGCTATAGAAATTGAAGCTTATCACTCATTAGGTGAAAATAAGTATGTATCACTTTCAAGAAAACATCCGGAAATTTCGGAGTTAGATGAAAAAGAGTTAAATGAAATTATTGAATATATACAGAGTAATACAAAAATTCCTGTAAAAAAAGCATGAAAATACACATGGAAAATAAGCGTTTTTTACTTGAAATTATTACCAACAGATGGTAAGTTTCCCACAAAGGTGGATATCCTGCCGATAAAACCAACCAACGATAAATAAGATAATATTATAAAAGGTTAAAAGAAAGGAGATTATTGATATATTTTCTTTTAAATATATCATACAAGAATAATTATGGAAAATATTAAATTTCAAAATGTCAATCTTAAAAACGGATATTGGTTTTCAAAACAAGAATTAAATCGTAAAACAACGATTGATGCTGTTTATGAGCGTTTTTATGAAAGCAAGAGAATTGAAGCGATGGATTGTATAAAAGACGAAAGCAGAGATTGGCAACCGCATATTTTTTGGGATTCCGATATTGCTAAATGGGTTGAAGGTGCTTCTTATGTGATAGCCAAAAATCCTGACAAATCCCTGGAAAATAAAATCGAAGAAATAATTGATAAAATCGAAAAAAATATGTGGGAAGATGGCTATTTTAATTCCTATTATACGGTAACGGAACCCGAAAACCGTTTTACGAATATAGACCACCATGAGCTTTACTGTTTAGGGCATCTTATTGAAGCGGCGATTGCGTATCATAATGCAACGGGGAAAGACAGATTTTTAAATCTCATGATGAAATATGCTGACCTTGTGTATAAGCTGTTTTATGAAGAAAAAAGTACCGGATTTTTAGTTCCGGGGCACGAAGAAATTGAGCTTGCCCTTTATAAATTATATAAGCATACAGGAAACAGAAAATATCTTGATTTAAGTTTATATTTTGTGGAAACAAGGGGCAAATCAGGAAAAAATGAATTGGTTTATAAAAACGATTTTTTAGCAGGTTCGCAGTCACATACAGATATATATAATCAGCACACAGCTGAAGGTCATAGTGTTCGTGCAGAATATTTTTACAGTGCAGTTGCAGACCTTGCTTATGAAACCAAAAATGAAAAACTCAAAAAAATTGCAAAGGAACTTTTTTCCGATATAATGGAAAGAAAAATGTATGTTACCGGTGCGACAGGTCAGGTACGCAACTATGAAGGATTTGCAGGTGCATACTACCTCCCAAATGAGACAGCTTATGCTGAAACCTGTGCAGGAATAGCACTCATGTATTTTGCAGATAGAATGCTGAAGTTGGATGAAAATGCGAAATACGCTGATGTTATTGAAAGGGTTTTTTATAATAATGTGCTTTCCGGAATTTCTTTAAGCGGAGACTCATTTTTCTATGAAAATCCCCTTGAAATAAATTTGAACGACCGTAAAATCAACGAGGAATACAAGCTTAATAAAAACTATTCAATAACCGAGAGGGTGAAAGTATTTTTTTGTTCTTGCTGTCCTCCTAATTTAAACAGACTTCTTTCTACATTAGAAAATTATATCTATTATTATTCCGATGATACCGTGTATATAAATCAGTTTGCTGCGAGTGAAATGAACGAAAACGGTATGAAAATAACTATGGAAACAGAGTATCCAATAAACGGAAAGGTAAAGATTAAGGCTGAAAATGTGAAAAGACTTGCGGTGCGAGTTCCTTCTTGGAGTGAAGCGTATTCATCGGAAAATGGGTATCTTTATTTTGATAATCCCGATGAAATTGAGCTTGATTTTGAAATGAAACCTAAGTTTGTTTTCTCAAATGAAAATGTATCCGAAAATATCGGAAAATGCTGTGTTTCTTACGGCCCCGTAGTTTATTGTGGTGAGGGAATTGACAACGAAAATGAGCTTGACAAAATATTTATTGATTTGGAAAATTCTGCGGATGTGATCTATAACGAAAGTTTTGGACTTAATGAACTTAAATTTGGGGCATATAAAATAAAAACATCAGATAGCTTATACAGCAGTTGCAAGCCTGAATTTATAAGAACAACTCTTAAATTGATACCTTACAGTTGTTTTGCTAATCGGGGCGAAACAAGCATGAAAGTTTGGTTTTTATATAAATAATCAAATAAAAAAAGAGGTGTGGATATTGAAAGAGGGAACTATATTTTCAATAGAAGAATTTTCGGTATTTGACGGTCCCGGAATAAGAACAACGATTTTTATGAAGGGGTGTAATCTCACATGCAGTTGGTGTCATAACCCTGAAGGAAAAAGCTTTAAAACCGAAATTTTAAAAAATCCCAACGGTTGTATAGATTGCGGTGCTTGCGAAAAAGAAGCATTTCGTATCACAGGCAAAAAAGAGCTCGTGAAAGAATGTGTTAATATTTGCCCTAAAAATTTAATCAGAGTTTCGGGAACTGTTTATACAGTTGATGAACTTTATGAAAGGATTATAAAAAATAAAAACTTTTATCATAGTTCGGGTGGAGGCGTCACGTTTTCAGGTGGAGAACCACTTATGCAAGCGGAATTTGTCTATGAAGTAATGAAAAAATTAAAAAGCAAAATTCATCGCTGTATTCAAACAAGCGGAAGATGTGACAAAGCTGTTTTTTCTGAAATATTAAAAGAAACTGATTTGTTCCTTTTTGATTTCAAAATAATAGACAGGGATAAATTAAAAAAATATACAAATGCAGACAGCAACATTGTGTACGGCAATTTTGATTTGCTATATAAAAGCGGTGTTCCTTTTATTGTGCGGATACCTCTTATTCCGACGATAACAGATACGGAAGAAAATATTTCTGATATTATAAAAATGCTTAAATTTTATAATGTAAAATATGCCGAAGCACTACCCTATAATAAGCTTGCAGGTTCAAAATATCCACTTGTTGGAAAAAAATACGAACCTCATTTCGATCCCGAAATTCCTGTTAAAATTCCAACAGCGATTTTTAAAGAAAGTGGAATTGAATTAAAAATTTTATAAAAGGAGAGAAAACTATGACAGATAGAGTTGAGAAATTACTTAAGCTTTTGAAAAGTGGAGAATATAAAAAAATGCGTGCGGAAAAACCACTCGGATTATATGATACTTTAAAAGATACTGAGTTGTTTTGCGAGGCTTTAAAAAATGAAAAAGCTTTGTCTTGTGAAAATGACAGAATAGGTTTTTTCAGATATAATCCTGAAAGGCTGGGCAGAATAGGGAATTTTGTTCCGAATTATTCACGCTATTTATCCGATGGATTCGGAGGTGTTTATAATCAGTTAAAAAACAAATATGAAAGTTCAAACGACAAACAGAAAAAGTTCATTACAAATGCTATGAAATGTTTGGAGGCTGTTTTTGAATATTGCGAGAGAGTGCGTGAGAATGCAACAGGGGAGTTGAAGGAAGCTCTTAAAAATATTCCTTATAATCCACCATCTTCCTATTACGAAGCTCTTGTTATGATGAAAATAATTATTTTCACGCTGAGACTTGGAGGTGCTGAACACGTAACCTTTGGAAGATTTGACCAATATATGTATCCTTTTTATGAAGCGGATATAAAAAGAGGTGTTTCGCGTGAGGAAATATTGGAGCTTACTGAGGAATTTTTTATAAGTGTCAATTTTGATGCAGATATTTATTCGATTGAACTGCTTGGTGATAATGGTCAAAGTATGGTGCTTGGTGGCTTTTCTGAAAACGGAACTTCAATGTATAACCAATTGTCAGATATTTGTATGGATGCTTCTTTGGAACTTAATCTCATTGATCCGAAAATAAATTTAAGAGTGGGAAAAAACACACCCTCTTCAGTCTATGAAAAAGGAACTCTCATGACTAAGCAAGGACTTGGTTTTCCGCAGTATCTCAATGATGATGTAGTAATTCCCGGACTTATTTCACTTGGATATGATAAAAAAGATGCATATAATTATGCAGTTGCCGCTTGCTGGGAAGTTATAGTTCCTGATGTGGCTTTCGATATTCCTAACATACATACTATGAATTTTCCAAAGGTAATCAATGAAGCAGTTCACGAAAAGCTTGAAGCTTCAAAAAGTTTTTCTGAATTTATGACTGAAGTGAAGAAAAAAATAAAAGAAGAATGTAATGAACTTTTAAGAGCCTCTGATGAAAGAGAATATCCTGAAAATGTTTATTTTTCACTCTTTTTTGATACATCAATCGACAATTGCTGCGATTACAGGGAAAGCGTAAAATATATGAACTACGGCTTTCATGGTGCAGGAATTGCCAACGCTACTGACGCATTGACAGCTGTAAAGAAAGCAGTTTTTGAAGATAAGACTGTTCCTGCATCTGAGCTTGTAAAAGCTTTAAAAAATAATTTTGATGGTTTTTCCGATATAAGACATATTTTGATTGAATGTCCTAAAATGGGAAATAATGATGATTATGTTGATCTGATTGCAAGCGAAATTATGGAGACATTTTCAGAATATCTGTCAACGCTTAAAAATAAGTATGGTGGAATAATCCGTGCCGGAACAGGTAGTGCACATATGTATATATGGTCTGCAAAAGAAGTTGGCGCAACAGCTGACGGTAGATTGGCATACACTCCGTACGGTTCAAGCTTTTCTCCGGCAATAACAACAAATCTTAACGGACCGTTGTCAGTTATTCAGTCATTTACAAAATTTGATTTAAGAAAAATAATAAATGGCGGACCTCTCACAATGGAAATCCATGACAGCGTTTTCAGAAACGATATCGGCATAAAAAAGATTGCAGAACTCGTTAAAATTTTCATCGAACTTGGTGGTCATGAACTACAGCTTAATGCAATAAACCGTGAAAAACTTATAGAAGCACAGAAAAATCCTGAACTATATCCTAATCTGATAGTAAGAGTATGGGGATGGAGTGGTTATTTCAACGAGCTTGAGGTTGAATTCCAAAATCACATCATAAACCGAACGGAATTTTGTTGATAGCTTTAATAGCAAGATTTCTTGTTAATTTAACATTTATCAATTCACAACTATGGTCTTAATAAAGAATAGTATTTGAAAGATCCTCAAATTATGGATATGAAAAAGAGCGAAGAACTTGAATATTTTCTGTGAAGATTTGCAAAAGCATACTTTATTAAACAATAACAGCTTGTTCAAGCGGTACACTCGCATAAAGCCTGCCAGTCATCTGCTTGGGCAAGCTTTGTTATTTAAAAAAGTTTCATAGTAAATTAGATATTTCATGATTTATAATAATGTAATAAAAAAGTAAAAACACATCCATTTTCTGATATATGGAAAAAATATAAAAAGAAACTAATTAATTGATAGAAGGTTTTTGTATGACAAAATTAAATCCAATAAAATTATGTCCCATATTTAAAGACTATATTTGGGGTGGGAATAAGCTTGTAAAAGAATATAACAAAAATGTGATATGCCAAAAGTTGCAGAAAGTTGGGAGCTTTCTGTGCATAAAGATGGTGAAAACATTATAGCAGATAGCGAATTTAAAGGATTAAAACTTTCTGAATACATAAAAAATAATCCTGATGCTATTGGCGAAAGAGTAAAAGCATTTGATAACTTTCCAATTCTTATAAAATTCATTGATGCAGAAGATAATCTCTCAATTCAGGTGCATCCTGATGATGAATATGCGCTAAAAAATAACGGTGAATACGGAAAAACAGAAATGTGGTATATTCTTGACTGTGAAGAAGATTCATATTTATACTATGGTTTCAATAAAGAAATCTCAAAAGAAGAATTAAAAAAAAGTATAGAAAATAATACTGTTCTTAATCATCTTAATAAAGTCAAAGTAAATAAAAGTGATGTTTTCTTTATAGAAGCAGGAACAGTCCATGCAATAGGCAAGGGAATTGTAATCTGCGAAATTCAGCAGAATTCAAATACAACTTTCAGAGTTTACGATTACGACAGAATTGATAAAGATGGAAATAAAAGACCTCTTCACATTGAACAGGCAATAGAAGTAGCAGATACAAAACCTGCAAAAAATTATGTAAGAGACGGAAATATCATTGCAAAATGTAATTATTTTACCGTTGAAGTACTTGATGTTACAGATAAAGCAGAGCTTGAAATGACGGAAGAATCATTCAAATCAATTATTGTTACAGATGGATACGGAGAAATTAAAAACGGAGATTATGTAACAGGAATAAAAAAGGGTGATAGCGTTTTTATCCCTGCACAAAATAATAACTTTGAAATTATAGGTAACTGTAAACTTATTATTTCATACATATAGAAATTCAAAAAAGAAAGGCGTGTGAGAATTATAATAAATAACTTTAAAATACAAATTTTAGTATATGATATTATTACTAACGCCTTTAGTAAAAAATGTCTGACACCACGGAAATTTTCTTCACATTTTTAGCTAAACAAATTGAGGTTACGCATAAAAAGTATGTGTAACCTCTTTTAATATTTACGATTAACTTTAATGGAATTATATATAAAACACAGTGAAATGTCAATAAAATTACTGAAATATGTCTTTTAAAATTCTTTGTAGATTTATTTACAAAAAGTGCTTGACTTATTCAAACCTTTACGGTATTGTGTGTGTTACAGAAAAAGCGAGGTGAGAAAAATGGCAAAACGCAGACCATCGGGTGACGGCATGGTAAGGCTGAAAAAAGAAAATCAATGGGAAGGCAGAATTAAGAACCATCCCGTACATGGACACAAGCTTGCAGATAATATGA
>CAZHZL010000072.1:0-12350 GCA_964537245.1 uncultured Oscillospiraceae bacterium | reverse complement strand
TAGGGCTGCAGACAACCCGATTTAAAAAATCGTTTTGTCACAGCCCCTTTTTTGTATAACAAATTATTATTTTACGGCTTTTTTGTCTCCGCCTTTCATCATAGCCCAGAGTGGTGATACGATGAAAATTGATGAATAAGCACCGCCTACCAAACCGATAATGAGCGGTAAAGCAAATTCTCTAATTGAAGAACCGCCGAAGATATAAAGACAAACAACCATGATAAGTGTTGTGATAGTTGTATTTATAGATCTTCCCATTGTACCTGTGATACTCTTATCAACGATTTGTGGCAATGTTTCTTTTCTTGCCAATTTTCTGTTTTCTCTTATACGGTCAAATACAACAATTGTGTTGTTGATTGAGTAACCGAGTATTGTAAGAATAACAGCGATAAATGATGAGTTAACAGAAATACCGAAAATAGCATATATACTAATCATAATAAGCGTATCATGGAGAAGAGCAATAATTGCGCTTACACCTGACAAAAACTCGAAACGGAATGAAATGTATATAAGCATAAGAGCAATAGCAACAAAAAGCGCTAAACCTGCTTCCTGTGCAAGCTGTTTTCCGTAAGCTGCTGTAAATGATGAAACTGAATAATCATTATAATCTTCAACATCCGGAACATATTTTGTTTTCAAAGCTTCAACGATAGCTTCGCTCTGTGCTGTTGTGAGATTCATTGTTTTGATTGTATATTCTTCAGGCTTGTCTGTTGTAGCCTGTGCTCTTATTGTACCTGTAATTCCAGGAACTGCTTCCTTAACGATTGAAACTATATCGTCCTGTGATGCGGCTGCGTCCTGTGTGTTAAATACAATACTTGTACCACCTGCGAAATCAATATCAATATTGAGTCCTTTAATAAAGAAGGAAATAAGTCCTGCAAGGATTACAACTGCTGAAACAGCAATGTAAATCCATCTTCTCTTGTAAATGTTAAGCATTCTCTTTTCCTCCTTTTACTGTTTTTCCGCCATAAAGCCATTTGTTTCTGATATTCATATCAACAAGAGCCTTGATAAGAAGCTGTGTGATAATAATAGCAGTAAACATTGAAACTATAATACCAACACCGAGTGTGATTGCAAAGCCTTTTATCGGACCTGTTCCGATGAAATAAAGAACAACTGCAACGATAAGTGTTGTTACATTTGAGTCAATAATGGAAGATAAAGCTCTGTGGAAACCTGCGTCAGTAGCTGCGCGTAAGGTTTTTCCGAGTGCAAATTCTTCCTTCATTCTTTCAAATATGATAACATTAGCGTCAACTGCCATACCGATTGAAAGAATTACACCTGCGATACCCGGCAATGAAAGATTGATTCTTGCAATTGCATAGATAAGGAAGCAAAGTGCTGTATAAAGAACGAGTGCAATCGAAGACATAAGACCCGGAAGTCTGTAAAGAACTATCATAAATAACATTACGATAATAAGTCCGATAAATCCTGCTTTAAGACCTGCTTCAAGAGCATTTGCACCAAGCGTAGGTCCTGCTGTTCTTTGCTGAGCAACTGTGAGCTTAAACGGAAGCTGACCGTCTGAAATCAAAGCTGCGAGCTCATCAGCCTGCTCCTGTGTAAAATCACCCTGAATAACAAAGTTTGTAGCGTTGATAGCTTCATTTACCATAGGAGCAGAGATAACTTCTTCGTCAAGAAGGATAGCAATCTGCTGACCTGTGAGTCTCTGTGTAGCGTCGTAGAACGCTGCCTGAGCCTTTGGAGTAATTTCAATAGCTACAACATACCCTGTTTCGCCTGTTTCAGGATTATTAATATATTCTCTCTCAGCCTTCTTAACATCGTCGCCTGTCATAATAATTTTAGCTTCTTCTCCTTCTGCAGCAGGCTCTCTAAATGTGAGCTTAGCTGTCTGACCGATGCTTTCGATAGCTTCCTGAGTGTCTGTTACAGCAGGGATTTCAACTTCAAGCTGTGTTCCCTTGATTGTAACTGTTCCTTCTGTATAACCTTTTCTTGATAAACGACCGTCGAGAATTTTCTTCGCAACCTGCATCTGTTCATCAGTAGGTTCTTTACCTTCGTCTGTTTTTTCTGCCTGATATACGATAACCGATCCGCCTGCTAAGTCAAATCCTTTTCTGATACCGTTTTCATCGTCAAAAACAGGTCCGATTTTTATGCTGCCGATTGCAAGTCCTGAAATTGCTATATAGCATAAAAGAACTATAACAACAAGAGTGGCAACAATTTTACTGATACCTTTTGCCATGTTTTAGTAACCTCCTAAATTTTAGTGTAACGGAAGAAATAGCATATTGCTATGTACAGCTCCCGCACTATTGTAATTAAAACACTTCTATTAGTATACTATTTTTTTCAACTTTAGTCAAGTGTTTTTTATAAAATTAAACAATTTTATACTAATTATTTATATACATCAGCCTGCAGGCCATGCAAGCTCTCTTCCGCCGATAAGATGAAAATGTATGTGAAATACCGTCTGTCCGGCAGCTGCATTGCAGTTTGATATAACGCGGTAGCCGTTTTCAGCTATCCCCTGCTCTTTTGCAATCTTTGGAATTGCCTCATATATTTTGCAAAGCACAGAAGAATTTTTTTCATCTATATCGTTAAGAGTTGAGATATGCTCCTTCGGTATAACAAGAATATGAACGGGTGCTGTGGGAGAAATATCCCAAAATGCATATACATAATCGTCTTCATAAACTTTTTTTGAAGGTATTTCACCTTTTATTATTTTGCAGAATAAGCAATCACTCATCTTGAAATACCTCCTATTTGTTTATCTGTGATAAAAGGATAGCTTCAACCTTTTCAATCGCTTCTGAAACCTTATCCTTATCTTTACCGCCGCCCTGAGCCATCTCAGGCTTTCCGCCGCCTTTACCCCCGGCAATTGCAGTAACCTCTCTTATGATATTGCCTGCATGAGCCCCCGAAGCTATTGCCTCTTTTGAAGCACCTGCAACAAATGTTATCTTATCATCGTTACATGAAGCAATAACTGTAACAACTGACTCACCGTCGTATTTATCTCTGATATTATCAACCATCATCTTAAGCTCAGAAGCTTCAGCGCCATCAAGTGAGAATGCAAAAAGCTTAACACCCCCAACTTCCTTCATATTACTTTCAATATCGTTTACAGCGCCCTTGGAAAGCTCCTGCTTAAGACTTTCAATTTCACTTTTCTTATCCTTAAGCTCGCTCATAAATTCTTCTGTTTTCTTTACAAGGTCGCTCAAGTTATTCACCTTCATTGCTTTTGCAGTTTCTAAAAGAATTGTTTCTCTTTCCTTCTGGAAGCTTAAATAATTTGTACCTGTAACGGCTTCAATTCTTCTTACACCTGCTGCAACTCCGCTTTCGGAAACAATCTTGAACAGGCCCGCCTGAGCTGTATTTGTAAGATGTGTACCGCCGCAAAGCTCTTTTGAATAGTCTCCCATGGAAACAACTCTTACTCTGTCCCCGTACTTTTCTCCGAAAAGTGCCATTGCGCCTGTTTTCTTAGCTTCTTCGATATCCATATATTCACATTTAATTTCATATGCATTCAAAATAGCTTCGTTTACAAGCTCTTCAACCTTTTCAATCTCATCAGAAGTCATTGCAGAAAAATGTGAAAAGTCAAATCTGAGTCTTTCAGCAGTTACAAAAGAGCCTGCCTGATTAACATGGTCACCAAGAACAGTTTTCAACGCCTTCTGGAGAAGATGTGTTGTCGAATGGTTTCTTGCAGTAGCAAGTCTTGTTTTTGCACAAACACTCATCTTAACTGCATCGCCAACCTTAAGAGTCCCCTCATTAACTTCAGCTATATGACCGATTTTCCCCTGTGAGTATTTTGTTGTATCTGTAACTGTACATTTTCCCAAATCAGAAGCGATTGAGCCTTTATCTCCTGCCTGTCCGCCACTTTCTCCGTAGAATGAAGTTTTATCTGTTATAATCGTTGCCTTATCTCCCGAAGAAACTGAATCAACACTCTTGTTATCCTTGAAAAGTGCAACAATTTTTGCGTCACATTCCAAAGAATCATAACCCACAAACTCGCAGTCATCAAGCTCTTTTAAAAGCTTTGCAATTTCATTTTCCCAACCCAAAGAGGATGTATCGCCTCTTGCTTCTCTCGATTGGATTTTCTGTTTTTCCATTTCTTCTCTGTACTTGTCCTCATCAACTGAAAATCCGTTTTCTTCAACGATTTCTTTTGTAAGGTCAAGCGGAAATCCATATGTATCGTGAAGCTTGAAGGCATGAGTACCGTCAAGAACAGTTTTACCTGCTTTTTTCATTTCGGTAATCAAGTCATTTAATATAACTATACCAGAATCAATAGTTTTATAGAATTTTTCTTCTTCTATGCTGATAATTTTCTTTATGTAATCCTGATTTTCAAATATTTCAGGATATGCGTCCTTAGACTGAGAAATAACAACATCAGCCAGTCCTGTAAGGAACATATCGTTTATTCCGAGTAATTTTCCGTGACGGGCAGCTCGTCTTAAGAGTCTTCTCAAAACATAGCCTCTGCCTTCGTTTGAAGGAATAACACCGTCTGAAACAAGAAATACCGTACTTCTGATATGGTCTGTAACAACACGGATTGAAATATCTGTTTTATGGTCTTTTCCGTATTCCTTATTACAAAGTGCGCATACGCTGTCAAGAACTTTTCTCACGGTATCAACTTCAAAAAGTGAGTGAACGCCCTGCATAATAGCCGCAATTCTCTCAAGTCCCATACCTGTATCAATATTAGGATTTGCAAGCGGATTATAGTTGCCGTCCGCATCCTTATCAAACTGTGTGAAAACAAGATTCCAGAATTCAACATATCTGTCACAGTCACAGCCCACCTTACAGTCAGGCTTTCCGCAACCATGCTCCTCACCTCTGTCAAAATAGATTTCCGAGCAAGGACCGCATGGACCTGTACCTATTTCCCAGAAGTTGTCTTCTTTTCCGAATCTTACCATACGGTCAGGTGACA
Source organism: uncultured Oscillospiraceae bacterium (assembly GCA_964537245.1). Lineage (GTDB taxonomy): Bacteria > Bacillota > Clostridia > UMGS1840 > UMGS1840 > UMGS1840. Next base: position 7,354 of record CAZHZL010000072.1, on the reverse strand, counting down.
CGCCGACCTTCTTTGTCCATATATCATACGCCTCATCATCATCAAGATATACGCTTACCCAAAGCTTGTCAACAGGAAGTCTTAATCTTTCAGTAATAAATTCCCATGCCCAGCCTGTAACCTCATTTTTGAAGTAATCACCGAATGAGAAATTACCGAGCATTTCGAAAAATGTTCCGTGACGGGCAGTTACTCCAACACGCTCAATATCAGGTGTTCTGATACATTTCTGGCAGGTTGTAACTCTTTTTCTCGGTGGAGTTTCTTCTCCTGTAAAATATTTTTTCAAAGGCGCCATACCTGCATTTATAAGAAGAAGTGAATTATCGTTTATCGGAACGAGAGGAAAAGACTTCATCTTAAGATGTCCCTTTTCTTCAAAGAATGATAAGAACTCTTCTCTTATCTGATTTAATCCCATTTTTTCCATTTTTATGTATCTCCTTTTTTGCTTTCTGATTTAATCACAAGGTGGGGCTGATCAATAAGCGCAAAAACGCTTATTGATTAACTCCGTATTTTTCTTTAAGCTTTTCTCTGCGGTTAGAAGCGATTATCGCACCGCCCGTAACTGCATTAATAAGCATTATGTCAAATATTATATTGTAACAGAAAAGATTTTCTGAAATTCCCGCTTCTCCGCTTATGATAAGTGGGGCGACAAAAGCATACAAGCTTATAAGCGCCAGTATAATAAGATAAGCATAGTGACATTTAATTCTTTTGTCAGACTCATTTTTTATGTTAAGACCGCAGAATATAATTATTCCCAATGCCACTGCAAGCACAAACCACAGATTCGGCTGCATAAATCTTCTTTTAAGTGCGCTGTATATGGTAAACCCGTTTTTTAAGGTACCGTCAGGCTTGTTTGCCAGATATCTCGCTCGTACTTCAAAAGCGTTTCCTGCCGCAATTTCAAGCTTATTTTTAAACACAGACGGATTTTTTACATAATATCCCAAAATATCGGAATACGAATAATCCATTTCTATTTTTTCTTCAATTTCATAGGTGGATTTTCCGCTGTATTTCTGTATAATCTCTTCATCAAGCTTTGCACTGTTAAATTCTGCTGCGTTATCCTTGTATATTCCGTAAAAGGTCGAATTAATAAGATTATCATACTTAATCTGTTCGCTTACTCCGCCCGAAAATAACGCTGAAACAGCTACAATACCGAGGAAGCATGCAACAACTGTTGCTGTAAGATACTTTTTGTCATTTCTTATTAAAAGAGTAGGAATTATAAGCAAGCTTAAAAGGATTCCGAGTATAAACCAGCCTTCCGACAAGCCTCCGACAAAAACGCATAAAGCACAATATACTGCGCTTAAAACAGCTGATGTCTTAATGTGGAACTGCCACAACAAAATAAGCGTCATTATAAGCAAAGCTCCAAGCAAAAGTCCCTGTGTTGTCATTGTATTATAGTGAAGCAGATAAGCAAAATCTCCAAATACAAACACAGCCATAAATTCAAAAAGAACAGCATGCCACGCTTTTTTAAAATTCATCTTATATATAACCAAACCAAATATGACAAATACTGCCAGAAACAGTAGGAAACCTGTTACTCTTATATCTATTACGGGAATAATTTTTGAAAGCGGTCTTAAAACCCAGTTCATAGTTCCCGAATAATAGCTTTCGCAAGGAATTTTGCTGTATTGAAACACTATTGCCGAAGAAGTATCTCCCTGTGCATATCCGCCGGAAGAATACTCATAAAAATTCCCGCCCGCTATTCCTGCCGGCGGTATCAGATTAGAAAATAAAAATATTACAAAAAGCAAGGCAAGTGCAATATTTTTGTGTGTAATATACTTTTTCATATTTTTCTCTCTCTTCAGATATTAAATTTTAGGCTTCTGTAATTTCTGCCGAATCATTTGTAATATTCGCACCGCAGCTGTTACAGAATTTTGCGTCAGCAGTATTGTTTCCGCCGCATGCAGGACATGTAACAACGCTCTTTATTTCGTTTATTCTTGCCTTCAGGGCTTCGATTTCTTTATATTTTGCGTCTACATCTTCCATAATAAGCTTGATATCCTCAGATACTTCAACTCCGTTTTCAAAGTCTCTGTAACAAAGAACACCTGCATTTTTAAACATTTTTTCTATTTTTGCTTCAGCTTCGTTTACAGCAAGATTAAGCTTTGTAATTTCATAGATTTCCCCCGATTTTACTTTTGCAATTCTTGTTGCCTTTGAAGCAGTTTCCTTAACTTTATCAAACCAACTCATAAAAATAGCCTCCTTATTTTTTCATCATATATATATTTTAACATATATTTGCCATTTTAGCAATAGTTTACACATAAAAAACAAAAAATGGCTTCAATAATTTGCTTTATACATACTTATTCCGGCAGCGATAGCGACATTAAGTGATTCTATCGTCTTTTCCATCGGAATAATATAAAGCGTATCGGCAAGCTTTACAACGCTTTCGTCTGCACCGTTAGCCTCGTTACCAACAACAATCATACATTTTTGTGAAAATGCAATGTCATTGATATTTTTCGATTTTTCCGACAAACAGCTCACATAAAGCTTATATCCCCTATTTTTAAGATTTTCAAGCTCGCTCTCCATTCTATCATTACATCTTAGTATATTAAGTGCAAAAACTGCTGACATTGATGAGCGTATAATTTTAGGCGAATATATATCGGCCGTCTTATTGTCAGCAATAACAGTATTAAACCCAAGTGCACAGGCTGTTCTTAAAATCGTGCCGACATTACCGGGGTCTGAAACACCGTTTAAAACAAGGATTTTTTCTGATATACATTCATACGAAAATTCTTTCATTTCAAAAACTGCCGCCACCCCCTGAGGAGTAACAGTATCAGAAATTTCTTTCATAATCTGCTCGTTCACAACATAACACGGGCAGGCTTCCTTTACTTCCAAAGAATCAAGCATTTTCTCATCGGTCACAAAAATCATTTTTGCCACTCTTTTTTCAAGACTGTCTTTAACATTTTTCAAGCCTTCCGCCAGAAAAGTCTTTGTTTGTTCTCTGTATTTTTTATTCTTAAGTTTTTTTGTCTGAACAACGATATCGTTTTTCAGGCTTGTAATATTTTTAATATTCATACTATGTCCTACGGGCATTATATACACCTTTTATATTGTTAAGTCTGCTGAGCACTCTTGTAAGCTTTTCATGGCTTTCAACCTGAATTGTAACATTAATATTGTCTATCGTATTATGTGTTGTTGTTTTCGCCTGAAGCGCCATAATCGGAACACGCATATCGTTAAGCGCCAATGTAACATCAACCAAAAGTCCCGAACGGTTGGAGGCTTCTATCACAATATCAACATTATGACTTTCGCCGTTGTAGCCTTCCCATTCAACCGCAACAAGCCTCTTTTTATCTCCGTCTGACTTTTCGATATCCATAAGTGCATGACAGTCTTTTCTGTGAATTGTTACGCCTCTTCCGCGTGTAATATATCCTATTACATCATCTCCCGGAACAGGGAAACAGCATTTTGCTGTTCTTACAAGGCAGTTATCTATTCCTTTTACGGATATTCCGCCTTTTTTCTTATTTTCCTGCTGCGATTTTGTATTGTTATTTATCTCCTCGATAATTTTTTTCTCATCAGGTTTTTTAGCCTTTTTAAGAGTATAATCTTCAATTCGGTTACAGATTTTTTCAACATTTATACCACCGTTACCTATGATAGCATAAAAATCGTCAACCTTAGCAAAGCTGTATTTTTTAAGCAAATGCGCAAGCAGATTTTCGTCTGCAAGAAGCTCTTTTAAAGACATCTCATATTTTTTGAGTTCTTTTTCCAGAAGCTCTTTACCTTTTGCGATATTTTCTTCTCGTTTCTCTTTTTTAAACCATTGGTTTATTTTACTTCTTGCCTGACTTGTTCTTGCAATTTTGAGCCACTCTGTATTTGGAGACGCTGACGCTGATGTAATGATTTCTACGATATCGCCATTATTCAGAGGTGCATCAATCGTAGTCATTCTGCCGTTTATTTTTGCGCCAATCATTCTCCAGCCGACAGCGCTGTGAATCATAAATGCAAAATCTATGGGTGTTGAGCCACTTGGCAGACTATATACATCACCCTTCGGAGAAAACACAAAAACCTCGTCTGAAAACAAGTCTATTTTTATGTGACTGATATATTCACTCGGATTTGAAAAATCCTTTTCTGTTTCAAGAAGCTGACGGACCCACTGAAATTTGTCGCCATTATTTTTAACATTAGAGCCACCTTCTTTGTATTTCCAATGTGCAGCAATACCATATTCAGCAGTCCTGTGCATATCCCAAGTACGAATCTGAATTTCAAACGGCGTTCCTGCGCTGCTCATAAGAGTTGTATGCAAGGACTGATACATATTTTTTTTAGGCATACTGATATAGTCCTTGAATCTGCCAGGTATCGGCTTATAAAGCTCATGAACATAGCCCAAAACCGTGTAACATTCAGCAATTGTACCTACGATTATTCTTATAGCAAACAAATCATATATTTCATCAAGACTTTTATTTCTCAGATAAAGCTTCTTGTATATGCTGTAAAAATGCTTTGGTCTGCCTTCAATATGGCTTTGTATTCCACACTCATTAAGCTTATTCGAAACTTCCTTCTTTATTTCATCTACTATTTTTATGCGCTGTTCCCTTTTTTGTGCTATTCCCGAAGAAATTTCGTGATAGCCTATCGGGTCAAGATAAAAAAGAGAAGTATCCTCAAGCTCCCATTTAAAGTTATTCATACCTAGTCTATGCGCAATCGGAGCATATATTTCCATTGTTTCAAGTGATTTTTCAAGCTGTTTTCTTTCGGGCATACTTTTCATTGTACGCATATTATGAAGCCTGTCGGCAAGCTTTATAAGGATAACTCTGATATCCTTTGCCATAGCCATAAACATTTTTCTTAAATTCTCGACCTGTTCCTCTTCCTTAGAGCTGAAGTTAATTCTTCCGAGCTTTGTAACACCGTCGACAATATCAGCTATTTCAACACTGAATTCATTTTTTATATCGTTATAAGTATGAGAAGTATCTTCGATTACATCGTGAAGAAGTGCGGCACAAATAGACTCATCATCCAAAAATATTTCTGTCAGAATGAGTGCAACATTATATGGGTGCAAATAATATGGTTCACCGCTTTTGCGCAGTTGTTCTTTATGTGCATCCTTGGCATAAAAATATGCTTTTCTGATAAGCTCTTCATTTGTTTTCAGATTGTAAGATTTTATTTTGCTGACCAGAACTTCGATCTCATCCATACCGCAAGCACCTCCTCACTCTGTATTTTTAAAAAGACAATAGGCATAAGAAAGCCAAATAATTTCAGCTTCATTATGCCAATCTCATCAATTTTACACAAGCTTAATATCTTTTAATTTCAGCGCTGTGTTCTTTTTATCTCTGTATTCGTTGGTATACGGAGTAACAATAGCATTTACCATATCTCCGTCACGAAGCATTCTTATACTGCTGTTCGTGCCCATACCAAAGCCGATAACCATGATAGAAAAACCTTTTTTAACAAATCTCAGTCTGATATGCTTATCGTTGCCAAAATAAGTCAGGTTTTCAATCTTAACCTTTTCAATAAGGAAAAGCGGAACCGGATTACCCATACCGCAAGGCTGGATAACTTCAAGAGTATCCGTAAGGTCAAGAGATATATCTTTTTCGGTTATTTTTCCGTCATAAACAATTTCTTCAACGAAGAACTTAGCAGTATAAGTTTCCTTCGCAAAAATATTGATTTTTTCTCTTAATTTATCAATATTCTCTTTCTTTATGGCAAGTCCTGCCGCAAGCTCGTGACCGCCGTATTTTGTAAGAATATCTTCACAATATGAAAGTGCAGCAAACATATTAAAGCCGGAAACTCCTCTGCAAGAGCCTTTTGCTTCTTCGCCCTCAACTGAAATAAGAACACATGGCTTACCGTATTTTTCAGTAATTCTTGAAGCAACTATTCCTATAACACCATGGTGCCATTTTTCGCTTGCAAGAACGATAACTCTGTCTGTCTCATGAAGCTTTCCTTTTTCAATCTCGTTGCAGGCTTCAATAAGAATTTCCTGTTCAATTGTTTGTCTTCTGGTATTTTCTTCGCAAAGCATACCTGCAAGACGGCGAGCCTCTTTTTCGTCTGAAGTTGTAAAAAGCTTAACTGCGTCAAGCGCATTTCCGAGTCTGCCGACAGCATTTATTCTCGGTGCAATAATAAAGCCTACATGAGAGGATTCAAGCTTTTTATTTGCCAGACCTGCTTCCTCAATTAAACATCTGAGACCTATATTTCTGGGATTTTTGAGAAGCTCAAGTCCGATTGTAACAAATATTCTGTTTTCATCTGTAAGAGATACTATATCTGCGATTGTACCCAAACACAATAAATCACCGTAAGCCTCTAAAAGCGGCTTTGAGTTTCCTGTTCCGCTCAAAGCTTCAATAAGCTTGAACGCAACGCCAACTCCTGACAACTCCTTAAACGGATATTCACAATCATCTCTTTTTGGATTAATTACAGCGTACGCGTCTGGAAGAACTTCCTTACATTTATGATGGTCGGTTATAACAACCCATATTCCAAGCGAGGTTGCATATGAAATATCCTCATAAGCCGTTATACCGCAATCTGCTGTTATAATAAGCTCGGTGTTTTCATCCTTGAAGTTTTTTACAGCGTCTTTATTAAGACCGTAGCCTTCATCCGAGCGAGAAGGTATATAATAAGAAACATTTGCATTTCTTGATTTTAAATATAGATAAATAATTGAAACAGCTGTTATACCGTCTACATCGTAGTCACCGTATACAACTATCTTTCCGTTTTTTTCAATCACCTCGTTTATTTTTGATACACCTTTATCCATGTCCTTAAGCAAAAACGGATCAATAAGCTTAGACACATCCGGGTGCATGAACTGCTGTGCTTCCTCCTTAGTTTCGATTCCTCTGTTAACCAAAACTCTGGCACACAATGGGTTTATTTTTAACTCTTTTTCGAGTTTGGCAGCTATTTCAGGATTAGACTGCTTCATAACCCACTTACTTTTTTTAATCATAATTCAGTCCTGCCTTTATATATTTTTTACTATTATATCACTAAACAAAAAAATTTTCAAGATATATTTTAAAAAAACTTAACATTTTTACGCATTAAAAAATAACGCTTCCGTTTTTTCGACAAATAACACCTGTTTTTAACAGAAAAATACAATTTCTAAAAAATAATATTCGGCAAATAAAAAAATGAAAAAGCACCGGCCGAAGTCGATGCTTTTTCTGGAGCGGAAGACGAGATTCGAACTCGCGACGTTCACCTTGGCAAG
>CAZHZL010000071.1:0-13484 GCA_964537245.1 uncultured Oscillospiraceae bacterium | reverse complement strand
ATTGAAAAAACACGAGGCAATTTCTTTAATTAGAGGTTGCCTCTTTTTTTATACCCAAAATTGAGAGGAGGAAGAAAATGTGGACACAAAAAATTTCTTACAGCAGGTGCATAAAAAACTTACACAGTTAAGTATTTCAGAAACTAAGATCAGAAATGATTGTATTGAAATTTACAAGAAAGATAATGTAGTCTTTAAAATTGATGGAAAAGGAGGAATGTTTTATTCTGCGGATAAACAATTCAGAGATGTAGTAGATAAGCTGCATGATAAAATACAGCCGATTGTCTGTGAAGTTGATGAATATCTGAAAGTAATGGAAAACAGCATTGAGTTAAAAGCAAGAGATTTTAATATGCCATATAAAAAACTTGCAGAGTTTAATGGAGTTGTTCTTGCAGGAACAGAACATAGTAATGGTGATTATGAATTTGCAACATGGGATTATTCAAAGAATTCTCTGTATCACGGACATTATTATACAGATTATAAGAGTGCGAAGGCGGACTTTGCAACACGCTCAAAATTGCTTAATGAAAACCTTATTTTTAACAAGAATGAATTGGTAGAAATATATCGTTGCATAGAAGATACTCTTGGAAATGGTTATGAATTATCTGACGAACAGACTAAGATGCTTGAAGAAATACAGAATCGTATCAAAACCTCAGTAGATAATTTTGATGAAGCCTTAAGAGAAGCAATGGAAAAGAGCGAAGAAAATAATTTTGAACAATCTATATAGAAAAGGAGTTGAAAAAATGTTTCAGATAAAAACGAAGTATTTGGATAATGAGATAAAAATAGATTTCCCCTGCAATAACAACACCCTATATGCAAAGCTTGCAGAATTACATGTGCCGGATGATGAAAAGAAATCCATACATCTTTTCATAAATGAAATTGATTATGAAGAATTAAAAGGACTTGAAAATCAGTTTGTTAATCCTGATGTTTTGAATTTCATAGCACAGAAAATGGATAGCTTTGACAGAAATGAATTAAAGAAATTCAATGCGGTAGTAAGAACATATAATATCAACACACCAAGAGAGCTTGTAAACCTTACATATAATATGCATTATTACACACTTATAGAAGATATGAGCGACCTTTTCAAAGTAGGAAAAACTCATATGCTTACAAGAAATATCGCATTGTCATCAGACAACAGCGAGGGACATGACTTTTATAAAATCGGACAAAAGCTTATGGAATCAGAAACAGGAAGATTGACACAGTATGGAATAATATTTGTAAATGATGATTTAGAATATGAAAAACCGTATGTCGGTAAATCACTACCATCATTTGAGTATGACAGTAGTAAGGTCATAACTGTAGAATTGATAAACGGTGATAAAAGTGCGTATGTCTACTTGCCGGATTGTCCGTTTGCTATTGACAGAGCCATAAACAGAATTGAAGCAGAATCTATAGAAGATTGCAAGGTGTATGTGGACGGATATAATTTGAAAGAAGAAGGCTATGAAACATTCCTCGGAAATGTGCTTGAAAATGAAGGTGTTTATGCATTAAATAATCTGACTTCCGAACTTAAAAAATTAGACCGTTGGAAATTGTATGACTTTAAAGCGATTATAGAATATGCCGATGTGTCAGATAGCGAAAATCTTATAAGACTTGCACAGAACATAAATTGCTTTATTGTCTACGATGGGGTTGATAATGCAGAAGAACTTGCCCGTGAATGGATTGATGCACATGATGAATACTATATCAATACGGATTTGCAGGATTTCTTTGATTACGAAGAATATGGAGAACATCTTTGCAGAAACTTTGAAGGAAAATACCTGGGTGCGAGTGGTTTTGTGGGAATCCGTGAAGAATACGATTTAAAAAATATTTTAGCAAAAGAACAAGAACAGGGGATGCAAGGAATAACCGGAATGTGAAAGGAGAGGTAAAATGCAGAATTATTTGAGTAAAAGTGAGAGAATTCAAAACTACATTAAAGAAATTCTTGCTGATGAGCAGAGGCACAGTATGAAAGAAATAACAGAGTATGTAGATGAAAAAATTAAAGAAAATGGCGAATTCGTATTTCAAATCAATTCATATGTGAATGCAGCGATGAAATTATTGATGAAAAATGGTGGTTACGCCAAAGTTGCACATGGTGTATATCAAAAAGGGGGTATCCCATATACTCCTGCACCATAAAGAGAGAGCGACTTAGAAAAAACGGACTTTAGAAGCATTATGATATCTATAAAAGCTTATGCAAGAAAAATTGATGAATTGTTCACCGGAAAATCACCATTTGAGGAAATGGAAACAAAAGAAGCTGAATCGTATAATGCTATAAAAAAGCATTCTTTAGATGTGGCAAAAAAACTTAAAATAAATGCTGACAAGCTCCTTAGTATGACAGATTTACGATATGAAAATGGTCGTAACGGGGTTATAAGAAAATATTTTAAGGAATGTCTTGCAGATGGGAAACCACATAAAATGAATGATATAAAAGACTATATTTTTGCAAAAATGAAAGAAAACGGTGAATACAACGGAGAAAGAAGCAGCTCATACATATATACTGCTGTAAGAACGCTTGTTGAGGATGAGGGTGAATACAAAAAAGTTGCAAGAGGAGTATATCAGATTAAAAGTGAGCAAGAAGTCATAGCCAGAGGCTCATTATACTCAATGGATGACGTGGGCAAATTACTTAATAATGGATTTACTCTTTCTGAAAAAGATATAAGGAATCTGATAACTGTTGAATTTACCAAGACCGGAATAAAAAATGAAGAAATTATAAATCAAATTTCTGATGATTTGGAAAGCAGTATTGATAATATATCGTACCTGATTGCATTTGCAGAGGATTATATGGACCGCAGAGAAGAAGCAGAAGAAAATCAAGATATGACAATGTCAGGACTGTAAATATGAAAGGAGAAAATAAAAAATGACAGAAGGAAGAATTTTAGCAGTAAAAATTGATGGGAAGCTGTTTGATAAGCTTGACGAATTTGTATGTGAAGAAGGTACTACGAAGCAAAAATATATTTCAGAGCTTATAAGTAAAGACATTAGCTTTAGGATGCAGCAGAAAGCACAGATGAACAAGGAGCTTGATGTTAAGCATGCTGACAGCGTGAAAACTTGGGATAAGGCTGAAGTTATGAACGCAATTGATGAATTCATGCTTCAAAACAGAAAAATCCCAAGACAAACGGATTTTAAAAATGAAAACGGACTTCCGTCATACGGTGCAGCTGGCAGAGCATTAGAAATGTCTCCGTCAGAATATATGAAGGAAAGATTCGAAGAGCTTGTAATATGTTTTATGTATCACAGTATATTGAAGAATGGGAATATGACATAGGCAACATTCCCGAAAACAGACAACTTTGTTATGTAAAAAATTTAAGTGATGAATGTTGTAGTGAGTTCGGTTATATCGGTTTTAGGAAAAACATAGGCGGTTTAATAAGAACTGCATAAAAGAAAATGCTTCACCTTTCGGGGTGAAGCATTGTTCATTATATACGCTATTAAAAATAAAGTGTTGTCAAAGTGTTGTCAAAACACCTTGCACATCTCGCAAAACCGCTTAAAATAAGGGTTTTTTGAGGGTGCGGGTCTACTCCCACTCAAAAAGACTATGAGGAGTATTCTGATAGCCATCGCATGATGTTAATGTTCTTTAAAAGAGAATTAATTTCTAGTACATTTTTGTTTATTGGTTATAGTTTCATGGACTATTTAGTAACAGATTGTTTGAGTGAAATTACGAGATATTTAGGAGAGGCTGCACCATATCATTATACGATAATGAAAAATGATATAACCAATCCATACTTTAAACACTTCATTAATGATTTGGAACTTAGATATCATATTCGTGTTCTTCTTGTGGATGATTATGCAGAGATACCACTTGTGTTGAGCGAACTCAATATGAGGATAAGAAATAAAAGAGTTTTTATTTCTGGAGCATTTCGCTCTTTTGATAAAAACATCGAAGAATATTCACATAATCTTTCGCGTAGCATTACAGCACATCTTTTGGCTAATGACTATCGAATTATCAATGGTATAGGAAGACATTTTGGAACACATATCATTGGATATGCAAACGAATATCTTGCAAAGAAAGGAATTAAAGATAAGGAAAAGTATATTATCACGAGACCGTTTGTTGGCTTGGGGGAAGATTCTTTAGCAGAAAAAAGGAAAATGAGAGAAGATGTTATTGCTGGATGTGGCTCAGTAATATTTGTATTTGGAGATTATGAAGAACAATCTTCCAACCCTAACAGTGGCGTTAAAGAGGAATTTGAAATTGCTTTAAAAAGTCGGAAAACAATTATACCTATAGCATACCCCGGAATGAGATCTGAATTAATTTGGAAAGAAATGAAAAACAACTTGACTAAGTATCCATACTTGGAAAAAAGCATAAATTCACTCACATCCGAATGCAATACAGAAAGATTGTCAGAAATAATTGTTTATATTTTAGACTCAATACAAGATGTAACGTAATTATTAATTAATATACACATTGAATTTTCTAATAACCATAATTCCCTATAATCTATAGTCAAATTAAGTAAGGTTTCAGCAAATATCCTTTCAAAAGCTTTGGTAGGCACATCACATGGTTGCTCTATAGTTGGACTATCTGACTGAATAATTGTATATGTAGCATAAAGTAGTGCAACTCTACTATTAAGATTTGCACTATCAATTTGAGTATATTTTTTTAATATATTGTGAAACGCAAGTAGTTAGGGAAGCATAGGCTTCATTTAAAATTTTAATTAGCAGCTTTTCAGAAATAATTTTTGGCAGTATAGTGGCTTCTTTAATTCTTGTGTGTATTTTATCAAATGGGTTTTCAGTTATTATATCTTCACAAAGTAAAAAGTGAAAAAAAGATTTTAATACAGCAATTTTTCTTTTTATGCTTCTTGGTTTGTATGTTGAATGTGAGTTTTCAATAAAGTTACAAATTATTTCTTTGTCAGTAGAATTAAATTGTTTTTGTGCAAATTCATAAAATTGCATTAAATCTATTTTATAAGCTTTAATAGTTTTTTTGTTTAAACCTTTTTGAAGTTCACAGCAGTTTAAATACTTTTGTATAAGTTCATTTGATATGTTCATATAGACCTCCATAAAATAAAAAATCCGACTGATTAAGCCGGATTTTTAGTGTTCATGGTAATAATTATACTAAAAAAATAATTATATGTCAATTGAAACAAGAAATAAAATAACAATTATAGTTATAAATCAAAAAACAATTTAGTCAAATTGCTTAAATTCCCCGTAAACCATTGAAATAACTGTAAAAATATGGTAGTATAGATATATCACAAAGTAAAGAAAGGCGAAGCTATAATGAAAAAATCAAGAATTTTCAGCATAATTATTTTATTTATTTTGCTGTTACAAACGACTGTTTGTGCGGAAGGATACTATGTAAGAACATGCATCATTGATAATGTTGTAACAACTATTTATTATCTTTCAGGCGTTCCTGAAGATGTGGAAAATTACACTTACATCACAAGGGAAGAGCTTGACAGTATTGGGAATAACGAAACAGAAACACCAATAAAAAGCACATTCAATCTTTTACCAAGTACAAATCCGTTAACACTGACAACACAAATACGGTTAAACGGAGTAAATGTTGGCGAAGAAGGTATGCGTATTATAGGTGGTGGTATTTTGAACTGTAATATATCTGTTTCAAATAATTCACAGTCAGATGATATGGTTACTGTAATTTTGGCAACATATACCGAAGGAAAACAATTGAGTCAAATACGGACAGTAAGCATTCCTGTATCAGCAGGAAGCAGTAATGCAGCAGAACTAAGTTATGAGTTTGATATGGAAAAAGATTCAACTGCAACACTTATGTTTTGGGATGATTTAAGTGGTATGCTTCCTATAAGAACATCTGTTGATTTTAGTCAGACAAGCGGTGTAAATGCGTATTATTACGATTCAGATAACAGACTTATTCAGGTTGATAAGAAAAATGGAAAATCGATTTATTATACTTATGATAAAATGGGCAATTTGCTTAGTAAAACTGTAGGAGGTGCTGAATGATGAGCAAGCATATAATTTCTTTATTTATAATTCTATCTCTTATCTTCGGAACATTTACAGTATTAGCATCAGAACCACAAATTGAAATTTCTGAAAATGCAAATATTTCTTTGTTTTCAGGAGTGTTAAATACAGATGAGCTTCCGGTTTTAAATAACAATGAAGCAAAAGATGTTGTTTTAACAGAACAGGAATTCACAAAACCAACTGCAATTCAGAGGGTTGAAAATAAGCTTAGATATACATCGAATATATCGGATAATTCTGTAATTGTTGAAAACAATTCTATTACAGAGACTATAAATGTAAATTCAAGAAATTCTGCTCCCTTACATTCTGAATACAGGGTGAAAGGTATTAATGGCAAAGATTCGTATGCACTTCAAAACCAGACAGGAAGAACAACCTTTGTTGGAGATAATTTAGGAACAGAGTACATAGATCCTTTAACCGGAAATCTTATTATAACAGAAACCGATCTTGTGTTACCCGGTGTTGACGGCTTAGATTTAAGAATAGAACGATATTATAGTTCTGCTGAAGCAGAATTATATAATAAAACAGCCGGAGCTTATGTCTATTCTAAAAACATACCTGTAGAGCCTGGAATGTACATAGTAAGTGAAAACGTGTATGACAGTTATTATGGTACCACATATACATATCAGTATGTTTATGAAGATTATGACGAAGCAAGTGTACGAAGAAGTGAAATTTTAACGAGAGATAACTGTTATGGACGGTATACCTTTGATGTAGAGATTTCGGAAGCAGAAACATCAGGTACAGTCACAGTAGATTATATTTATACTTCAGAGCTGAATTCAACAAGTTACCAAAGAATGAGAAATAATATAGGAGCAGGTTGGTCATGGAGCTTTCCGTCTGTTCAGGTTATAAAAGATAACTATTTGGATACAGAGGAAATTCCGAGTGGTCTTTATTATCATGACGGTAAGGGAAATGTACTTGAGGTAGATTATGATGGAAATAATTGCGAATTTACCAATTATACCGGTGGTGATATAGAGTTTGAAGCATATCTTGATTATGATACAAGTATATGTACAAACTCAAGAATAGATTATATTGTAAATGATGCTGACGGAAGAGAATACTATTTTGGTATTCAAGGGGAAATTCGTGTTATAAGAGACAGGTTTGGAAATAAAATCGAATTTTGGTATGATGAAATGGATTTTTACGGAAATTCTGATTATCCCGTTATAAATATGATAACAGATACCGTAGGAAGAAGAGTGTGGATAGATTATACTACTGAAGATGATTACGAATATATGACGCTTACTGTAACATCTCCGGTGGAAACCGAAAGAGAGCTTGTTCTGACATATAAAAGAAGAATGATAGATGTTTATATGAACGGTTCTGTAGTTTCGACTGAACCTGTGTTGGAAACATTCACAAATACAATCGGAGAAGTTACATCGTATTATCCTGCTGAAATTAATGAATCTTCAACTTATTTACAACCGTTAAAATTTACTTTTGCGGATAAATTTCTTGATTCACAATTTTTAAATTATACAACAGGTTATTCACAAAATGCGACATATCTTTTGGGTTTTGTTTTGCGACCGCATTCTTTGAGTACATATAACTACGAACGCTGTACGAGAAATCTCGGACGCAGCGGTGTTTCAGAAGCTTTCAGGGTATCAGAGCGATACGATTATGAACTTAATGTAAATACTGACAATACCATTAGAATGGATTACATAAAAAATGTAAAAGCATATAGTTATGGTGATGATGATTACACAGGCTATCCGAATTATCATTCTATTTCTGCTATCCCTGAAAATTACGCTGTATGTAGCACAACAGAACAGCAAAGCGGTATATGGAAAAGTAGATCATACTATAAAATTGGAGATACCGTTCTTTTGAAATCTGAAGGAACAACATATGAGAATCCTGTAGGAGAACATTTATATGTAGCACAGGAGGTTGAAGAATTTTCGGGTAAATATCCGCTTAAAACAAAAATAACATACAGTAACGGGAATTATAGTTATAATTCATATGTTTACAGTGAATATGCTGATGGATATTATAATAAAGCACAGGGAAAACCGCTTGTTGTAACAAAAGAAATTGACTGGGAAGCTTTATTAAGTGGAAATTATGAGAAATATTTAACACGATATGAGTATAATAACAATGGCTTTTTAACACAAAAAATATGGTATCAGGATGAAGATGTTCCATTATACGAAACATATTCCTATAATTCAAATAAAAGATTATCAAGTGTAACAAATGCAGATGATGTAACAACAAGCTATACTTATGAATACACAAATGGTAAAGTTTCAAAAAAGACTGCACAAAGCTATAATGACGGCGAAACGCTTACTATAGAAGAATATTATACTTCTGCTACTTCGTATGCGTTCCCAAGCACAATTAAGAAAATTGTGACCTCAAACGGTGAAACTAAAACTGATACAACAACATATACCTATGATATGCTTCTTGGTGTTGTAACATCAGAAACTGATACTAACGGCAATATAACATATTATGAATATGACAATTTAGGTCGGGTAACTAAAATAATATATCCGTCTTATTTGACATACGACAGTATAAATACAAAGAATACACGAATATTACCAATACAGGAAATAAATTATGGTACTGTAAGATTATCTGATTACAGCAATATATCTGATACTTATGCTCCGCTTCAGGTGCAGGAGATTCAACAAACCACGCTTTATTATGATGTAACAACCGATAATGTACTCGAAAACAAGGATTTGACCTATGTAGCTGATGAAATAAATTATTATATGGGATCAGGGGAGCATATAAGAAATGAAATCCTTGATACTGTAAATAATACTAACGCATATATAACCACAGATTATATATATGATGATTATTATAATTCGATAACTGTTATAGATGCACAAGGGAACGAAACTGTAACATATTATGACGGTTTAGGTCGTGAAGTAAAAATTGAAGATATATTTGACAATTACGAAATAATAGAGTATAATATAAGCGGTGATTCTGTTGGATTTAAGGCAATGTCATATTTTGTCCCCTGTGATAACCGTAACACAAAAGAAAACATATCTGTAAATACTTATGACAGATGGGGAAGATGTGTAAACACAAAAGCTTATGAAGTTTATCCTCAAAATTATGTTGAAACAAAATATACTTACGATTTATCAGGAAATGTAATCGGAGTTATAGATCCAAAGGGAACAAGGAATGCAGACGGTTACACAGTAAGCTATACTTATGACAGACTAAACCGTGTCAAAACAACGAAAAATGCAAAGAATGAAATTATAGAAAACTACTATGATAATTACGGAAACATAACAGAGCAATACATTTCAGACGGAAAAAGCAGTAAGAGATTGTATTCGAGAGAATATGACGGCGAAGGTAAGATTATTTCCGATAAGGATAATTCCAATAATAAGAATGTTTATACATATAATGAATTGGGACAGCTTATAAATATAACAGATAAAGCAGAAAAAGAAAATAATTATGTGTATAATGAGCTTGGCGTTTCGGACAGGATTTCAACAGTCAAGCCCGAAGAAAGTATCACTCTGAGAATGTATGAATACTTAAATCCTTACGGAGCAAATACAGTTTACAGCTTAAGCGGAATATATGACGAAGATAGCGAAAGTTATCTTGTAGCCAATGATGAAACTGCTTATTATACATATTCACCGACAGGAAAGATAACAAGATACAGAAACGAATATACTGTTGATACATTGGTAGACGATGTATATTTTGAGCCTTGTATAAGTTATGAGTATGATGAAATAGGAAATACAACAAAAATACAGCTTGGATATTATAAAGAAGAGTTAATAGATGAAGAAATAACGGGAGTATCCTACGGAGATTTTATAAATTATGAATACAATAAAAACAGACTTTCAAAAGTAAGCTTTTTTGAAAAAGAT
Source organism: uncultured Oscillospiraceae bacterium (assembly GCA_964537245.1). Classification (GTDB taxonomy): domain Bacteria; phylum Bacillota; class Clostridia; order UMGS1840; family UMGS1840; genus UMGS1840. The sequence goes on along the minus strand of CAZHZL010000071.1, from coordinate 3,405 downwards.
GTTTTATATGAATTTTATAATGACGGAAAATTAAAATCAGTAACTTATCCGACATTAACAGACGGAAGTGTTTTGAAATCCGAATACACATACGATGGGCTTTCAAGATTGAAAACACTTGTCAATAAAAAAGGAGAAACTGTACTTTCAAGTTATAGCTATACCTATGATAATAATGGAAATATTCAGACAGTTTCAGAAACTGTAAACGGTGTTACAAAAAACACTTCATATACCTATGATGAGCTTAATAGAATCGCAAGTGTAATCGGAGATAAAGGTGTAGATTCATATTATGAATATGACTACAGAGGAAATCGGAAAGTAAATTTTGAACAAACAGATTTTCTTTCGGAAGAAAACGCCGAATATTATTACGATGAGTTTGATAAGCTTACTTATGCAAATGTAGGCGAAGATGAAACTACTTCATTATATAACGAAAACGGTTATAGATATTTTAAGCAGGAAAATACCAATTATCCGTCATATTATAGTTATGATACAAGCGGAAGGCTTATGTCAAAGTCAGCGCTGATAATAAGTGAAAATGAAATTTTAATGTATCCGTGTAAGCAATATATTTGGGGAGCAGGAAATGTAATAGCTCAGGTTGACTCAATTGATAATATAATTCATTATTATTTATATAACGGACACGGCGATGTTGTGCAAATAGTTGATACGGCAGGAACTGTTGTTAACAACTACGATTACGATGTATGGGGTAACTTTATAACAAAACAAGAAACAATAGACAACCCCTTTACATACTTCGGACAAACTTTTGACGAAACAACAGGTCTTTATTATCTCCGTGCAAGATATTATGACCCACAAACAGGAAGATTTATACAGCAGGATCCTGCAGAAGACGGATATAATTGGTATGTGTATGGTAATCAGAATCCTGTATTGTATGTTGATTATACCGGAGAGAGTGTTATGTTGGCTTACGTTATCATCGGTGCTATTGTAGGGGGTGTAGTAGGTGGCTTTGCTGGTGCATATGTTTCTAAGCAAACAACTGGAGATGTTACTGCTACTGGTGTGGTTGTCGGTGTATTAGGTGGTGCAACTCTTGGGGGACTATTGGGATATGGTATGTATGCTTTTGGAGCAAGTATTTCTGCATCCGGAGTGGTTTCAACATTACCAGGGGTGTACAAAACGCTTGATAAGGGTATAAATTTTACTGCTACTACTGTAAAACATATGAACGAAACAGGTAGGCAGGTACCGATTCAAGTCTTGATAGAAGCGATAAAATATGGAAAAGCTTCTCCAGATCCACAAGGAACTTCTGCTATGATGTATTACATTGAAATGGTAAAAAATGGTAAGACTTATACATTAGAAGTGTTATATGATAAAGTTACTAATACAATAATGCATTTTTTATATCGTTGAGGTGAAAATAATGACAAGAAAAGAAAAAATTGATTACTTAATAACTGAATATGAAAAAGAAAACTATACTACGGAAATATTCTGTGAACAATTTGTATGTATTTTGTATTACGAAGAAGACAAAAGCATAAATGAGATAGAATATAGACTATTGGATGAATATGCACGTTTATTTGCAAGATTTTCACCATTTGAAGAAGATATAAAAACTGGATATGTTTTCGGGGAAGATAAAATAAAAAATGAATTCAAAAAATTACTTAAAATATGGAATGATAAAACGAAAAAATAGACAATCTCTTTACATACTTCGGACAAACATATGATGAAACAACAGGACTATACTATTTAAGAGCAAGATATTATGACCCACAGACAGGTCGCTTTACACAGCAAGACCCTGCCGAAGATGGCTATAATTGGTATGTATATGGTAATCAGAATCCGATTGTGTATGTAGATCCCTATGGATTATATGTTTTAGAAAGTGACTCTAACGGAAATGTTTATGCTATAATTGAATCGGGAGATACCTTATCAGGAATAGCGTATTCGGAAGTTGGCGACGCTAATGCATACACAAAAATGAATTATTCTGGAAATCCTAATGAAATTTATGTAGGTCAACGAATAAATATAACAGGGATTTATAATAAAAATTATCCCAATCCTTTCATAAAATTTCCAAATACTACTATTTCAAACTCCCAAAATATATATAATACTGATAATGATGCTGTTGAGATGTTAGATACTGAGTTGGTTATTGTAACGGCAGCAGTTTTAACTCCTGTTATTAAATACGGAATAGGGTTGTTAGGAAGCTTGAATTTTGCCAAACCATCTGTTGATTATCCGAAACCAGATGGGTGGAATGAAGATTGGCGATGGGGATACCCGGAAGGTGATGGATATGCTGAACCACGATGGTTTGATCCTAATGGTGGAGAATGGAGATATCATTATCCAGATAAATATCATAAACAAGGTCACTGGGATTACAATCCCTGGGATCAATGGAATTCACCCTGGCAAAATATTTATCCTAAATAAAAGAGGGAGGAAGTTTTATGGGAAGAAATATATTGGATTTTTATGATTCAAATGAAGAAAAAATTCTTTTATTTATTATAAATGAAGAAAAAGTTTTAAGAAAAATTAATACATTTTTTTTAAGTTTATCAACTAATTCGCAAAAAAAATTTTCTATGAAAGAATTTTTCGATGAAATTGATTTTATTATTAAGCAAGATGTAGTGCTTACAAATAAAAAAAATTTATTTAAAAAAAAGTTTATAGTGTATTGTGATTGTGAAGAATGGAAAACAAATAGTGAGTTAGTTGATTCTCTGATAAAAACAGGAAAAGGTCATCAATATTTGAAAAATTCTGATTATATAATAAAAATTTCGTATAATGAGATATTTATCGAAAAAGAAGGGGTGTAACTATGAATTTTGAAAATGATTGGAGAAATATGGGACAAATGGACTACTTATATCAAAAAAAGCTGTTAGAAGTAAGCTATGAGCCTTATAGTAAAAAATGGGAACATGAACATTGTGATTTTTGTTGGGATAAGATTTCTTTACTTCCAGATACATTGAAAAGTGCGTATTGCACCACAGATAAAAAACATTGGATATGCCCTAAATGTTATAGTGATTTTAAAGATACATTTAAATGGATATTAGAAAAATAATTAGATTACGATGTATGGGGTAACTTTATTGAAAAGCAAGAGACAATAGATAACCCGTTTACATATTTCGGACAAACTTTTGACGAAACAACAGGACTTTATTATCTCCGTGCAAGATACTATGACCCACAGATAGGTCGCTTCATGCAACAAGATCCTGCTGAAGACGGTTATAATTGGTATGTTTATGGTAATCAGAATCCTGTGATGTATGTTGACTATACAGGAGAAAACTCTGTTGCTATTTTTAATAATTCATGGCAACTTGGAAAGGAAATTGCATCTTCAGATGG
>CAZHZL010000070.1:0-13796 GCA_964537245.1 uncultured Oscillospiraceae bacterium | reverse complement strand
TTTCTTCTTTCTTCGCTTACTGAATCAGGCATAATTATTTTTGTTTTATAGCCTTTAACGGCGCCGACTAATGCCAAACCAATGCCCTGGTTTCCACTTGTAGGCTCAACAATTATTGTGTCCTTTGTAAGAAGACCTTTACTTTCAGCGTCTTCTATCATGTTAAGAGCAGTTCTTGTTTTTATTGAACCGCCGACATTAAGTCCTTCAAATTTAACAAAAATCTGTGCACCGTCGGGATCGCCCATACGGCTTAATTTTATCATCGGTGTTTCACCGATTGCTTCTAGTATATTGTTATAAATCATTTTGTCCTCCGGATAAAATTATTTTTTCCATGTATTTCTTGAAAACAACACAAGGATAGGGAATATCTCAAGTCTGCCTATTATCATAGCGATAGTGAGTGTTATGGTTGAAAGCGGTGAAAGTACCGAAAAATTGCATACAGGTCCAACTTTGGAAAGCCCAGGTCCTATATTACTGAGTGTAGCTGCAACAGCAGTAAAAGTAGTTGTAAAATCAAGATTATCAAGACTTACTATTAGAAGTGCAGCAGCAAAAATAAGGATATATGCAACAAAGAATACATTTATTCCTCTTAATGTTTCGTGTTCTACCGGTTTTCCGTTTACTTTAACCTTTATCATGCTTTTCGGGTGTGCAAGCATTTTTATTTCTTTTATTATACTTTTAAAAAGAATCATAATTCTTGAAACCTTGATACCGCCGCCGGTACTTCCCGTACAGGCACCGCAGAACATAAGAAGCACAAGAATTGTTTTTGAAAATTGAGGCCATAAGTCAAAATCTGTTGTTGCATAACCTGTTGTTGTGATAATTGACGCAACCTGAAACGCACTGTGTTTAAGTGCTTCTCCTGTCGTTGCATATATTGATTTAATATTAAAAAGTATGAGAATAACGGAAGCTGCTATTATTCCAAGGTAACATAAAACTTCTTCCATTTTAAAAGCGGTTTTGATTTTCTTTAATATTATAAGATAATAAAATGAAAAATCTATACCGAATAGTATCATAAATATTGTAATAACTATCTGTGAATAAGAAGAATATTCAGCCAATCCCGAATTTTTTATTGAGAAGCCTCCCGTTCCTGCAGTTCCGAAGGATAAAGTCAGCGAATCAAAAAAACTCATTCCTCCTGCAAGAAGAAGTACAATCTCAATAGCAGTCAGAACAATGTATATTCCGTATAACAGCTTTGCAGTCTGACTTGCCTTTGGAACAAGCTTGCTGACAGAATGTCCGGGGCTTTCTGCTTTAATCATATAAAAATTACTGCCGCTTGACATAGGAAGTATTGCAACAAGAAACACAATAACTCCCATACCGCCAATCCAATGTGTAAAGCTTCGCCATAATATAATTGATTTTGGAATAATATCCAGATCAGGAATAACCGAAGCTCCCGTTGTTGTAAAGCCAGAAGCAGTTTCAAAAAGTGCGTCGATAAAGCTTGGAATACTTCCTGTAAGAACAAACGGAATGGCACCGAATATACTTATAAAAATCCAGCTTAGAGCAACGATTATAAAGCCTTCCTTTGCAAACATATTTTTGTTTTTAGGTTTTATTAGTGTAAGTGGAATACCGACAAAAAGACAAAGAACAGCGCATATTAAAAAAGACCATTTTGCAGATTCGCCATAGATAATAGCACATAAAAACGGAAGCAGCATAGAAACTGCTTCAATATTGATTACCCATCCTAATATATATGTTATTAATTTGTAATTCATTCTTTAAAAACCCTCTTTACAGTTTATCTTAAAATATCTCTGATGTCTTTATAACCTTTGTTTGTTGTGACTACAATAACAGTATCACCGGACATAATAACATCTTTACCGCTTGGAGTGATAATTTCGCCGTCTCTTGTGATACATGCAATTATGATATTATCTTTTAAAGAAAGTTCTTCTATTGCTTTGTTTGAAATAGGGGAATGCTCTGATATACGAAATTCAAGTGCTTCTGCCTTTCCGTCAAGTATATAATGCATTGTTTCGATATTACATTCAAGTGAGTTATTCATAGCACGAACATATTTCACTACATATTCTGCTGCAATATCATTTGGGTAGATTATTGTATCCAACCCTATATTTCCGATAACTTCTTCGTATGATATTCTGTTTATCTTTGTAATAACCTTACCATTCGTTTTTGTTTTTGCGTAAAGCGAAAGGAGAACATTTTCCTCATCTATATTAGTAAGCGCAACAAAGGATTCGGCTTTTTCAATTCCTTCTTCCGATAAAAGCATATTTTCTGTTCCGTCTCCGTTTATTATTGAAGCTTTTGGAACAAGACTGCAAAGCTCTTCACATCTTTCCTTGCTCTGCTCAATTATTTTTACATCAATACCGGATTTTATAAGCTTGTTTGCGAGATAAACAGAAGTTGTACCGCCGCCTACAATGGTTGTATCGTTAACCTTATTGGTTTTTATGCCTATTTTCTTAATAAAATCTGACGCATTTTTTGTGGTTGCAACGATACTGATAAAATCACCGGATTTTAAAACAAAATCACCGCCCGGAATAAACGCCTGATTTCCTCTTTCAACTCCGCATACGATAATGTCACAGTTAAGCTTCTGTCTCATATCACAAAGCTTTATATCGCTGAGAATAGAATTTTCCGGAATTTTGAATTTTAATATTTCGACTCTTCCTTTTGCAAAGGTATCGACCTGAATTGCAGAGGGGAAGCGAAGCGCTCTTGCAATTTCCGAAGCAGTTGTGTATTCGGGATTGATAATCATTGCAAGACCAAGGTCCTCTTTGAAAAAATGTATTTCATTTTTATATTGAGGGTTTCTCACTCTTGCAAGCGTATTACAGTTTCCGAGTTTTCTTGCAATAAGACAAGTGAGCAGATTAAGCTCGTCTGAGCCTGTAACAGCAATAAGAACATCGGTATCTTCAACACCTGCTTCCACAAGAGTATCAAGACTTGTACCACTTCCTGAAACGCCCATAATGTCATAGGTATTAACAACATCAGAAAGCACATTATGCTTAATATCTATTGCAGTAATATTGTGATGTTCCTCACGGCTTAGCTTTTCAACAAGCTTTATGCCTATTTTTCCCATTCCGACAATTGTTATATTCATAAATCATTACTCCATTTTTATGTTATATTATATGGTATATCACTTTTAAAACTTTTAGTCAATCATCTGTTGACATTTTTTACATATTTTTTATTATAAAGTTTTCAAGCTCATCATAGCTTCCGTTTTGGTATACCGATATATCCTCGTTATTTTTATTTATAAGACAATCTGTAAGAAGAAACACTTTCATTCCTATTTCTTTTGCCACCATATCATCACAAACATCGTTTCCGACCATAAGACATTCTTCGGGTTTTATGTTAAGCTTTGAAACAATATCATTATAATATTTAATATTAGGCTTTGAATATCTTGAATTTTCATAAGTAGTATACAACTCAAAATCCGAAATATCAAGTCCTGCCCACTTCACACGGCTTTTTGTTGCTATGGCAGGGAATATAGGGTTTGTGGCAAGAGCAATTCTCAAGCCTTTTTCTTTTATGTATGAAATGATTTCACTTGATTTTTCGTTATATCCGCAGTCGTTTTTTACATTCTGAAAATCCGTTTTGTAAAATTCTTCAAAGAGCGGAATATCATTCTTTGAATTTTCTCCGAAAATTTTTGAAAATGTATCCCAAAATACTTCTTCGTTTGTTTTTTCTCCTGTGTTTTTTATCATCATCTCTGTACCTGTCCATACAGCTTTTATCAGCTTGTCAGCTTCATAACCGTGTGGAGAAAGCTTTTTTGCGAGACGCGAAAAATAGCTTTTTACAAATATATCCTGGTCCATAGGTAAAAGCGTACCGTCCAAATCAAATAATATAACTTTAATACTCATTTTTTGCCTTCTTTCCTTTTTATAATCAAATATTATAGCACAAAATAATTTATATGTCAAACTGATTGTTAAAAAAGTTCAAAAGTATACCAATATATCATTTTTGGACTTGATTTTTATAATATATCTGATGTAAAATTATAAGTAAGAAAAAATGAAAGAGGGAATCTTATGAAAACTACAAGAAAAATTTTATCACTTTTTATGTGTTTCTTAATGATGACATCATTTTCTTTCGTTGTTTTTTGTGAAGAAAGTGAAGTGTCTTATGAGGAAACAACTTCGATTGAGTATATTCTCAGTCCTGAAAATTATGCGTCTGTAATGATATGGCAGACAGGTAAACATACGACGGCAAGAGCGATAGCATTATATTACAATACTTTGGATAATTCGGGTAAAAATTTGTATGCAGAGCATGGAAGTGTTATTATGAGCTATGATGTTCCTCTTAAAAATGCACTTTCTTCTGTTGTGACAAATATGTATGTAGGAAAAGGTGGAATGCAGACCGGAAGAACGATACCGCTTTTCTATGATTTCGGTAAATTTTCGGTTGATACATTGCCGGGAGTTTATGCTGATACAACAGATGAATATGCAGCTGCAAGGTTATATACGGAAAATTACTGGCCTGCATTGGAAAGCAGCTACAGTTACAAAGGAAGACCTTTTGCTTCACAGCTTGCGCACAGTATTCTTGAAACAACAAGCGGTATGAAAAATTATGATGTTACAGCTGTTTTGCTTGATAGCTTTAAATCAGATACAACGACAGATTATCTTACCTTTGCAACAGGCAGAGAAACAAGCGAATATGCAAATGGTTATGTGACTGTAAATTCAACAGAAAGTATACCTTATCTTACACTTACATATACACACGATGATATTCTTACTGAAATTAATAGTGCAACAGAAGAAAATTTGCGCGAAATGATAGAAGACCTTGCTAAAATCGGTATGTTTAAAAATACAACTTCGGGAGCAGAAGGATATACAACGCTTATTCCTGCCGCAAAAGCATATGTTGAAAGTGAAATATTTAATATAATTGAAAACGGAGGCTTTACAACCGTTGATGAACTGTGTGCAGCATACGACGAAGCAGCTTTATATGCCAAAGAAAACGGTCTTCTGCTTTATGTAAACGGAGCTGAAAGTATTGAAAGCATGGAAGAAATTATACACGAGCTCGGAAAAGCCGGTTCACTTGAAAATACTGATTTGGGATATACAGGGTACAGTGAGCTTCCCAAAGCTTTAAAAACAAGTGTGGCAGAAGACATTTTTTTGACAGTTGAAAACGGTGGATTTTTAAGTATGGAAGAATTTTATCTTCTTTATAATGAGCTTATAAATACCGCCTCAACAGACGGACTTCTTGCACTTTTAAACAATATTTCTTCTGTAAATGATATGGAATCAATTCTTTTGGAATTCAGCACTTCAGGAGTGCTTGATAAAAATACTTCTTACGGCAATACGATTTATTCATCACTTAATTCTGATATGAAATCATATATCGCAGCTGAGCTTATAAGCACAGACTATGACGTTTTAGAGCTTTTTTATTTAGCATACGATAAAGCAGTTTCATATGTTCTTGAAATTCCTTCTGTAATTTCAGCTGATAATTATGCAACTGTTCATATTACAAAAGAGGGTTATTCCGGTCATACAAAAAATGCAAAAATTCTTGGAATGTACTATAACAAATTATATTCATATTCTACATATGCTGAATTTGGCAGTATTATATCAGGCTTTGAGGTACCGTTGAAAGAATGTGCAGAAAATATTAAAATAAGCTATTATGTAAATAGCGGCGGTATGCAGTCGGGAAGAACTATTCCTGTATTTTACGATATAAATAAATTTGATCTTGGAATAGAAGCAGGGTATTATGCAGGGCCTGTTTCAGCGACAGATACAACCGAAGCTGTTGAAGCGACCGAAGCGTATACAAATGCAATGAGTTATATAAATAATTATTGGCCTCAAAACAATAGCTACAGCTACTCTTCAACTGCATTTAAAAATCAGCTTGCATATAGTATTTTAGAAACATCATCAGGCTTAAAAACATATGATGTAACTGATAAAGTGCTTCAACCGTTGATTTCTGATGATGAAAATTATATCACCTTTGCAACAGGCAGAGAGACAAGCGAATATGCGAACGGCTCATTTTCAGTTACTACTAATAAAAATATTCCGAAGCTTAATGTAACCTATAATGCTTTATCACTTTTGAATAAAATAAATTCTACTGCTGAAGAAGATACAGAAACCCTGCTTGAAAATTTAGGAAAAGCCGGTATACTTGAAAATGGTGAGCAAGGCTATAAAGCATTTGAAAGCTTAAACAGCATAGCCAAAAAAAGAGTTGCTTCTTCAATTTATGAAATAATACAAAACACAGGTTATACAACCTTTAAAGAGTTTGTTGATAAATACGACGAAGCTGTAAACTCCTCTGTAACGGAAATTTCAAAAATGATTATTTTTGATTCGGAAAATGTATATGATACTGCTATCGACGCTGCGGGAAAAACAGTCACAATTACAGCGCCTGTCAAATTTACTGAAACAAGCGGTACATTTACAGCAATACTTGCAGAATATTCCGGCGAAAAATTTGTTACTGCACAGACAAAAGATATATCATACAGCAGCTCTTCAATAAGCTTTAAGCATACGCTTTCCGATAATGCAACTGAAATTAAATTGATGATATTTGATTCACTTAACGGAATGAAGCCTTTGTGTAAATCAGTATCAGACCGTGACGCAACGCTTGATGGTAAGAAGGTGCTTTTTATAGGTGATTCATATGTGTATTACGGTCGAAATGTTGAAGCAAAAACCGGACTTACACAAGAATCAAGGTCAAATGATAAAGGCGGATTTTATCAGTTATGTAAGGCGAATGGAATAGATGTATCTGTAACAAATTGGTCGTTTGGTTCACATTCATTGGCTGAAATATTCGACGGAGTGTGTACTGAAACAACTTGCTCGGGATATGGGGAAAGTCACGAGGATTATCTGACAGACAGAAATTTTGATTATGTTATTGTTTCTCCGAGCAGAGGGGAAAACATTTCTGAAGCCTTTGAATACATAATGAATTTCTTTAAAAGTGCAAATCCAAATGTTAAATTTGTATGCTTAGGTAGTGCAGGAATTCATGGAATAAGCAAAAATGATGTGGTTTATTCGGATATAATTGATTATTATGAAACCTTAAGAGAAGAAGGTGTGATTATTGCTGATTGGGGTGAATTGGTAAGTGATATTATAGCCGGTGATATAATTGTTCCTGATACGACTTTAGAATATAACAGAAGCTCGTTTGTAGTTAATGACAATTATCACCCCAATTTGCTTGCAGGATATATAACATCGCTTTTTGCTTATTGTGCAATCACAGGGGAATCAGCAACAGAACAACCATATAGTTATATAACTGACGGAACAGCAAGTGAATGTTTTGATGTTGAGGCATATTATGACAGTTATTGCAATAATGGTTCGAATTTTCCGGAAATACTTTTATCAGAAAATGATATGAAAGGAATACAGAAATTTGTTGATGAATATCTTGCTCCAAGAGGTAAATGGATTCTGGATGACAAAAAAGTTATTTTCATTGGTAACTCTCATATATACAGAGGTATGACGGTTATTGAAAAAGAATTATCGGTGTTAGACCAGCAATCAAGATCAAACGATACAGGCTATTTTTATCAGCTGTGCAAGAAAAACGGTTGTGATGTATCGGTAACGAACTGGACATTTTCCGGTCATGGACTTTTTCATACATTCGGAGGTGAACCGTGTACATATAACAGCTCATGCAAAGGAGAAATTCACGAAGATTATCTTACTGACAGATATTTTGACTATGTTTTTATAAATGCGGGTACAGGAACAAATTCAGAAGCAAGCTTTCTTGATGACTTTGAATATATTATGAATTTCTTTAAAAGTGCAAATCCAAATGTAAAATTTGTGTGTCTCGGAACTGCAAGCTCATATGGTTGTAACCAAACCAACACAGCCTACCCGGGTGTAACAGGAAGCTATGACACACTTAGAGAAAAGGGCGTTATAATTGCAGACTGGGGAAAGGTTATAACAGGAATAATAGACGGTGATTATACAGTTCCGGGAGCGCAGTATGATTATACAAAGAGCAGCTTTATTGTTTCTGATGAATATCATGCAAATGCACTTACCGGATATATCACTACATTAACAGCTTACTGTGCAGTAACAGGTGAAAGTGCTTACGGTCAGCCATATGAATTTTATAACGATACTTCATTAAACGCAAAATTCAATATTACAAATTATATAAATAAATATTATACTAACGGTGCTTCAGATACAAATTTTGAGGAAATATTTGAATCAGAAAGTGATATGAGAGGTATACAGCAGGTAATTGATATATATCTTAGTGAATAATAGGCTTTTTTTGTAAAAAAATATGCATATAATATTTATTTGAATTTTTACTTGTTGACTTTTTGGGATTTCTGTGCTATAATTACACATATTTATTAATATGAATTTTATATCAGAGAGGGGAATTTTAAATGGGATTTTTAACAGGTAAAACAGCAATAATTACAGGAGCAGGCTACAGCGTTCTTTCTGACGGAAGATGTGGCTCAATCGGATACGGTATTGCAACTGCATATGCTAAAGAAGGCGCTAATCTTGTAATTACAGGCAGAAATGCAGAAAAGCTTGAAAAAGCAAAGGAAGCACTCGAAAGCCTTTATAATATAAAGGTGCTTATTCTTCAGGCTGATATTTCAGCAGGTGCTGACAACGAGGCAATTACAAAAGAAGTTGTTAAGAAAACTTTAGAGACCTTCGGAAGAATAGATGTTCTTATAAATAATGCTCAGGCTTCAGCGTCTGGCGTAAGTATCGCAGACCATACAACTGAGCAGTTTGACCTTGCAATGTATTCAGGCTTATATGCGTCATTCTATTATATGAAGGCTTGCTATGAAGCTTTGAAAGAAACAAAAGGCTCTGTAATCAACTTTGCTTCAGGCGCAGGATTATTCGGAAATTACGGACAATGTGCATATGCTGCTGCAAAAGAAGGCATAAGAGGCTTATCAAGAGTTGCTGCAACAGAGTGGGGAAAAGACGGTATCAATGTTAATGTTGTTTGCCCGCTTGCATGGACAGCACAGCTTGAAAACTTTGAAAAAGCATATCCGGATGCATTTAAAGCAAATGTTAAAATGCCGCCTGCAGGTCACTACGGCGATCCTGAAAAAGAAATCGGGCGCGTATGTGTTCAGCTTGCTTCACCTGACTTTAAATATATGAATGGTGAAACTGTTACATTAGAAGGCGGAATGGGCTTAAGACCGTAAAAAAATGAGAGTTTTATGCTCTCATTTTTTTATCTGTTTTTAATATATTCGGTTGGTGTAACGCCTCGTTGTTTTTTAAATACCTTTGAAAAATAAAGTGAATCTGAATATCCGCACATTGAAGCTATTTCCGAAACAGATTTTTCGCTGTTTTCAATAAGCATATAGGCGTACTGTATTCTTAGATTGTTAATATATGCTTTAAAGCTTATATTCATATTCTTTTTGAAAAGGTGAGACAAATATTTTTCTGTATATGAAAATATTGCTGCTATTTTTTTGAGTGATATATCACAATCACGGTAATGATTGTCAATATAATCGACCATCATTTCCAAAAGATTAGCGTTTGATTTTTGCTGTTCTTCTTTTTTCTCTTCATCGTTAATAAAAGAAAGTGTATAAAAAAATACACACTCGGTAAGAACATTGATATTTTTTTTATTGATTCTTTTTATAGAACTGTTCCAAAAATCAAGCAAATGCTCATGTCCCTGATAAACAGGATTGAAAATATTTATTTCAAACTCATCGAGAAGAGTAGTGATTCCGCTTCCCATAAAGCTTATATAATAATATTCAAAATCATCACTTGCATTTATCTCGTACAAGCCTGCCGGAAAAGCAAAAAAAACAGTTCCGATATTAAGCTCGTATATTCTGTCATGTATTTTCAAAACAGCAGACCCTTTTGTTACAATGTGCATACGGAATATAGAATAAAAAAACGGTTGTGAAAAATTCTTAAAATCCGTTTCATAAACAAAATGTATAAACTTTATATCACCGTTATATTTTTTTTCAGGCATAAATCTGCATATACTTTTACTCATTTTTACATCACCTGCCAATTGTTGTTTAAAAAATTATAACACATTATTTTATTAAAATCAACATAAAAAGGTTTTTTTTCTGTAAAAAAGCGAAAATTTCCATTTACAAATGTTTTGTTTGGTGTTATCATATAAAAAAACACCTTGGAGGTTTATTAAAAATGGTTTACATACTTGCTTATTCGTTGATGCTTGTCAGGATTGTTATTCATAAATTTGAAGGCGTATTTATGAAAAAATATAATACAAAGCATTCAAAAGGCGGATTTTTGTTTACTGCCATTGTTTCATTGTTTTCGATGCTGTTTTTTCTTATTACAGACAGGGGAGGACTGATTTTTCCACCTGAGCTTTTTGTTTATGGAATAATAGCAGGAATACTTTATTGCTCTGCTTCGTTTCTTACATATGTTGCACTTGGGTGCGGCTCGTATGTAATGTCAAGTCTTATATTGGCATACAGTGTTTTATTCAAAATCGTATACGGTATTGTGGGACTTAATGAGCCAACCTCGCTATATTTCTACATTGGCTTATTTATAATTCTTATTTCGATTTTTCTTGTAAGAGGTGAAAATGTTGCAAAAGATTCTCAAAAAAGAAAGGTTTCATTAAAATGGCTTGTGTGCATTTTGATTTCGTTTTTCGGCAACGGTATGTTTGGAATTATTTCAAGAATGCAGCAGATAAGATTTAATAATCAGTGTTCAAATGAATTTTATATTATATCGCTTTCATTTTCTGCAATCATACTTTTTATAATCGGTTTTATAAAAGACGGAAAGGATTTGAAATATTTGATTAAACACGGTAGCTTGTATGCGATAGGCTCAGGACTTTCAAACGGAATTTCAAATTCAATCACGCTTTTAATACAGATTCTTATCCCTATCTCAGTATCAGCACCTGCAGCAACAGGACTGAATATTGTCATAACCTTCATTATTTCGGCAGTTATATTTAAAGAAACTTTTTTAAAACGCCAGCTTGTCGGAGTTGTTTTGGGTGGTATCGGCTTGATATTTTTAAATTTATAAATATAAAAGGCGGGGGAAAATCATGGCAGCTAAGAAATATGAAATTGATACTACGACAGGGAAAATGTTTGGGAAAATAATCTCGTTTGCCATTCCAATTATGTTTTCGGGAATATTCCAGAATTTATTTAATGTTGTGGATATGGCTGTTGTCGGAAAATATGTCGGCGACGGTGCTTTGGCTGCCGTTGGGTCTACTTCGTCATTGATTACTCTTATTACAAATTTATTCATCGGACTTTCTCAAGGCTCAACAATAATGATATCAAGATATTTCGGAGAGAAAGACAATGTGAAAATGCACAGAGCTTCACATACTGCAATATTATTAAGTATCATAGGCGGCATAATTCTTGGAATAATCGGCTTTGTATTCGCGCGTACCTTTATAAAAATGATGGGCTCTCCAGATGATGTTATTAACCTTGCAACACTATATGTAAAAATATATTTTTTAGGTATGCCGTTTATTATGTTATACAATTTTTCAAGCGGAGTAATGCGTGCATACGGAGATTCAAAAAGACCGCTTTATTATCTCATTGTGAGCGGAATTTTAAATCTTATACTCAATGTGATTTTCGTAACTGTTTTTAAAATGAATGTCGAAGGTGTTGCAATTGCTACTGTTATTTCGCAGGCGGTTTCCTCACTTTTGAATTTACGGATAATGCTCAAAATTGAAAATGCTTGCAGAATTGAACTGAAAAAATTAAAAATATACAGCGATGAACTTTTAAATATTGTAAGAGTAGGCTTGCCGGCGGGAATATCTTCTACATTATTCTCCGTTTCAAATGTAATTATCCAGTCGGCAGTTAACTCTTTCGGCTCAACTGTTATGGCAGCACACGGTGCTTCAAACTATGTTGGTAACATTATAGGCACAGCTATTACAGCTTTCAGTAATGCGGCTACTACAACTTGTTCACAAAATTTTGGCGCAAAAAACAAAGAAAGAATATTCAAAGGCTGGGCAATCTGTTTATTAAGCGGAATCGTATTAAGCTTAATATTGGCAATGATATCTGTGATTTGTGCTCCTTATATAATGCGTATTTTTACTGACAACGAAGAAACTGTTAATACAGGTATATACAGAATTAAAGTTCAGGTACCGTTTTATTTCCTTCTAGCTGTAATGAATGTTTCAACAATGTCACTTCGCGGTATCGGAATTTCTTTAACACCTACCCTTATATCGTTTGTAGGCTCTTGTGTTTTAAGAGTAATATGGATATATACAGTGTTCGCTCTTATTCCTACTTTATTTTGTTTGTATGTATCATATCCGATTACCTGGTTTATAACAGGCTTTGTTCAAACTGTATTTTTTATATATAAATGTCGTAAACTGGATTTTACCGATAAATAATACGAAAGGTTTTTTTATGAAAAATAAAATTATTAAGTTAGGTGTTGTCGGACTTGGCAGAGGAAAAACGCTTGCTTCTGAAATAGCAGGCTACAAACATGTCAAGCTTCGTGCAATATGTGACAAAAATTCGAAAAAGCTCGAGAGTGCAAAAAAATTTTTTTCAAAAGAGAAAAAAATTAAAGATTTATTGTGCTTTGATAATTTTGAAGATTTTATAAATTCAGATGTTGAGGCAGTTATAATAGCAACTGATGCAACAAATCATGTCTCATATGTTATAAAGGCATTAAATGCTGATAAACATGTTATAAGTGAAATACCTGCAATTAATTCTTTAAAAGAAGCAAAGGAGCTTCGAAAAGCTGTGAAAGCGCATCCTCATTTGAAATATATGGTGGGTGAAAATTGTTGTTACTGGGCTTTTATTGAAGCATGGAAAAAAATGTACGAAGAAGATGAATTCGGCGATGTTGTTTATGCTGAAAGCGAATACCTTCATGCCAAGGATTTCAATGACTATAAACCGCCTGAAGAGCCTGACCATTGGAGAACATACAATCCTGCAATAAAATATATTACGCACAATTTAGGACCGCTTCTTTATATAATGAATGACAAAATTGACAGTGTAACCTGTATGGAATCATCAGTTAAATATAATCCGTATAGAAATGGTTCAGCAAGCGGTGCTGCACTTTTTAAAACAAAAAAAGGTGCAATTATCAGAATATTTATTTGCTTCGGTGCTTATGTCGGATTTGACCATAATTTCAGAATTGTGGGAACAAAAGGCACAATAGAAACAGATAACACAAAACCGCTTGAAAAAGCACATTCATTTGCAAGATTATCCGATATTCAAAGTTCGCTTGAAGAAAAAATTGATATTCCCGTCACTTTAAAATTCCCTGGAGAAGCTGACGGTGAGCATGGCGGCGCAGATTATAAAATGATGAAAGCTTTTATTGACTGTATTATAAATGATACGCCGCCTCCGTTAGATGTTGATTTCGGAATAACGATTTCTCTTCCCGGAATATTGGCGCACGAGTCGGCAGTAATGGAAAGTATACCGATAAAAGTTCCTGATGTTGAAGAGCTGTAAAAAATTTTTACAGCTCTTTTTTATAAATTTTGATGTTTAATTAATTGCTTAGGAGAAATCCCAAACTGTTTTTTAAAAATTCTGGAAAAATAGCTGTAAT
>CAZHZL010000069.1:0-14035 GCA_964537245.1 uncultured Oscillospiraceae bacterium | reverse complement strand
CTTATCGAAGCAAATCAGGCGGCAGTTGTTATCCAGCAGCATGTTGACCCTGAAGTGAACTTTATATTTGGTGTTGTAATTGATGAAGATATGGAAGACGAAGTAAGCGTTACTATTGTTGCAACCGATTTTTCGGATAAGCAAAACCGCTTTAAAGGCGACATCGGTGCGTTCCCGGTTTTTCCAAAAGATGATAAAAGACAGAGTACAATGAAATTCAACACTTCCTCCGGTGGTTCCTCATCCTCTCAGGTTATGGATTCCGCCTCCGGCGAAAGTGCTGTTAGTGACGCAGTTGAAGCTCTTAACAAGAGCGCTTCGGAAGATGAAGAAGACGATTTATCATTGCCACCGTGGTTATCATCATTGAAATAAGCTTTTAATATTTTAATATATAATTATGCAAACATTTCAATTCCGAAGATTTCTGTGAAATTTTCGGAATTGTTTTTATCTATACTCTTTTGTTTTTTTAGAAAGGAATGATTATCAATGGAAAGAGTTTACAATTTTAGTGCAGGTCCTTCTATGTTACCTTTGGAGGTCCTCAAAAAAGCAGCTGCAGAAATGGAAAATTGCAACGGCAGCGGTATGTCCGTAATGGAAATGAGTCACAGAAGCTCAGCTTATAAGGCTATAATCGATGAAGCAGAAGCACTTTTGCGTGAGCTTATGGGTATTCCGGAAGATTACTATGTTTTATTTTTACAGGGTGGTGCTTCTTCTCAGTTTGCTATGATACCGCTTAATCTTATGAATAAAAACGGTAAGGCAGACTATGTAATTACAGGTCAGTGGGCAAAAAAAGCTTTTGAAGAAGGCTCAAAATTTGGTGATTGCTATGCTGTTGCTTCAAGTAAGGATAAAACTTTTTCCTATATTCCGAAGCTTAGTAAGGATATGTTCAGAAAAGATGCCGACTATGCACATATTTGCTTTAACAACACAATCTACGGTACAAAATACAACACAATTCCCGATACAGGAGATGTTCCTCTTATCGCAGATATTTCTTCATGTATTTTGTCGGAAGAGCTTGATGTTTCTAAATTTGCAATGCTTTATGCAGGCGCACAGAAAAATATCGGTCCTGCCGGCTTGACAGTTGTTATAATAAGAAAAGATATGGTAGGAAACGCAAGAGAAAATACTCCTACAATGTTTGATTATGCTATTCACGCAAATAACGGCTCAATGTATAACACACCGCCTACATATCCTATCTACATCTGTAAGCTTGTTTTAGAATGGGTAAAAGCTATGGGTGGAGTTGAAGCTATCGGAAAAATTAATCGTGAAAAAGCTGCAATTCTTTATGATTACCTTGATTCTTCAGATTTCTTCAGAGCAACTGTTGATAAAGAAGACCGTTCGCTTATGAATGTTCCTTTCCTTGCGCCGAGTGATGAGCTTAATAAAAAGTTTATTGCAGAAGCAACTGAAGCAGGTTTTGTTAATCTTGCAGGACACAGATCTGTCGGTGGTATGAGAGCAAGTATATACAACGCTATGCCTGTTGAGGGCGTAAAAGCGCTTGTTGAATTTATGAAGAAGTTTGAAGCTGAAAACAAATAACAGAAGAGTGAGGTTTTTGAAAAATGTATAAAATAGCGACTTTAAATAAAATTTCAGATGAGGGGCTTAATTACCTTAATACTCCCGACTATGAAATAACAGATACTCTTGCAGGAGCAGACGCAGTTCTGGTGAGAAGTGCGTCAATGCATGAAATGGAGTTTGATAACAAGCTTCTTTCAATCGCAAGAGCAGGTGCAGGAGTTAATAATATTCCTCTTGAAAGATGTAGTGAACAGGGAATTGTTGTATTCAATACTCCGGGTGCAAACGCAAATGCCGTAAAAGAGCTTGTTGTTGCAGGCTTGCTCTTCTCATCGCGTGATATTTTCGGTGGAATGCAATGGGTTAAAACTCTTAAAGAAGATGTTGCAAAACAGGTTGAAAAAGGCAAGAGTCAGTTTGCAGGAAATGAAATTGAAGGTAAAACTCTTGGTGTTATCGGACTCGGTGCAATAGGAAATATGGTTGCCAACGAAGCTATAAAGCTTGGTATGGATGTTATCGGCTACGACCCTTATATTTCTATCGACGCTGCATGGAAGCTTTCGAAGCATGTTAAAAAGGCAACTACTTTAAAAGATATCTATGAAAATTCAGATTACATAACTATTCATGTTCCTTATATGGAAAGCACAAAAAATACTATTGATAAAGACGGTATTGCGCTTATGAAGGACGGCGTTAAAATTCTTAACTTTGCAAGAAGCGGTCTTGTTGATGAAGAAGCTGTGAAAGAAGCGCTTTTAAGCGGAAAGGTATCAAAATATGTTACCGATTTCCCGCACGATGATATTGCAAATGTTGAAGGCGTTATTGCATTGCCTCATCTTGGTGCGTCAACTCATGAATCTGAAGAAAACTGTGCAAGAATGGCTGCCCGCCAGACAAGAGATTATCTTGAAAACGGAAATATCGTAAACTCAGTAAACTATCCGAATATTTCTATGCCGAGAGGGGAAGGAAAAAGAGTTCTTTTGTTCCACAAAAATGTTCCATCTATGGTTACTCAGATTACAAATGAATTTTCAAAGCTTTCGATGAATATCGAAAATATGATAAACAAATCAAATAAAGAAATCGCTTGTACCATGATAGATGTTATCGGTGAAATAAAGCCTGAAATGGTTGATGACTTTATGAAGATTGACGGCGTTGTAAGAGTAAGAATAATTGATTAATATAAAAAACACCATATTCGAAAAATGAAAATTAACAAAAACACTGTTTGGAAATTTTTCAAGCAGTGTTTTTTTGTTGTTGCGATAAAGTCAAAAATAAAATATTGAATTTATGAAAAAGTAAAAATTTGTTAAAAAAACTTTGGATAATATTCCTGTAATATCAAATAATAGTATTGTAAATTCAATCAAAAAAGGAGTAATTTATAATATGAAAGCAACAGGAATTGTTAGAAGAATAGATGATCTTGGGAGAGTTGTTATTCCTAAAGAAATCAGAAGAACTATGAGAATACACGAGGGCGATCCTCTTGAAATATTTACCAGTAAAGACGGCGAGGTCATATTTAAAAAATATTCTGCCGTCGGGGATCTTGCCAATTTTGCAACTGAATACGCAGAGGCACTTTGCAAAATAAGCGGTCTTAGTGCCGCAATAACAGATAAAGATGTTATTATTTCTGTCAGCGGTACTGGAAAAAAAGAGCTTATGGAGAAAAAGGTGTCGGATTCACTTGAAAATATTATGAATTCAAGAACGCCTCTTACCTCTAAAAGCGACAGGATCGAAAAGGTGCTTATAAGTGATTCTGTTGATAAATATTTCTGTTTTGTCGCTATCCCGATTATATCTGAAGGCGATGCAATCGGAAGTGTTATACTTTACGGAAATGAGGAAACAACTGTAACAGAAACTGAAGATAAGCTTGCTACAACTGCGGCTACGGTGCTTGGTAAAATATTTGAAAACTGAATTTAAACAGCCTTGGAGTTTTATAACCTTTGAGGCTGTTTTTGCTTTTTTTCACAATCACTGTTATATTTCATAAAATAATATGGGGGTGAAATAATGGGAGATATTATTATATACAGTATAGCGATATTTTTTTCTTCGTTCGGGATAATTTCGTTTTTTATATTTGTAATTGACTTTTTCTATGAAACAAAATATTTAAGAAATAAAGATATTTATACTGTTTTTATGACAAAAAACGAGGTCTGTTCGATAGAAAATGTTGCGAGAGCGATTGTTTTTAAAACGCAGAAAAACTGTTCGGGAATGTGTAACCACAAAATTATTGCTGTCGATGAAGACAGCAGCGACGGTACATACGGAATTTTGAAAAAAATGGAAATATGTGAGAAAAAAATTGTTGTAATCAGAAAAAAGGATATGGAAAAAATGATGAAAAAACACATTGATGAGAGTGTGTGAAAAAACGAAAAACTTTATACGAAAATAATGCGTATTTTCACGCGTTTTTTTGCAAAAAAACCTTTACAAATCAAAGGTTTTGTGGTATAATAAAAGCGGTAATCCGTGGTGCTCGGAAAGCTTTTGAAAATTACCCGGATTACTGCTTTTTAGGACTATAAAAAAAGAAAAAGTATGGGAGGAAAAAACTGTGTATATTCATATCGGTAATGATTTTGTGCTTCACAAAAACGATATACTGGGAATATTCGATTTTGACCTTCTTTATATGTCTGATTACACAAAAAAACATCTTAAAGAGCTTGAAGAGGACAACCGTCTTATAAGTATAGCCGAAGATGTTCCAAAATCAGTTGTTATAGCTTTTTCCGGTGGGGAAGAAGTGGCATATCTTTCGCCGCTTAATTCCAAAACCATACAAAACAGAAAAATTTCAAGTTAAAGGATAGGTGCAAAAAAATGGTTGATGAAATCTTAAATGAAGAATTTGAAAAGGTTGACGCGGCTTATGACGAAAATCAGATACAGGTTCTGGAAGGCTTAGAGGCTGTAAGAAAAAGACCGGGTATGTATATAGGCTCCACATCAATCAGGGGACTACATCACCTGGTGTATGAAATCGTTGATAACAGTATTGACGAAGCTCTTGCAGGCTTTTGCAGTCAGATTGAAGTAATTCTCAATAAAGACGGCTCTGTTACCGTAAGAGATAACGGGCGAGGTATTCCGCACGGTATCCATCCGAAAATGGGAATATCAACGATTGATGTCGTGTTTACTGTGCTTCACGCAGGCGGTAAGTTCGGCGGCGGGGGATATAAGGTTTCCGGCGGTCTTCACGGCGTTGGTGCGTCTGTTGTTAATGCGCTTTCAACAAAGCTTGAGGTAACAGTGCATGACGGCGAAAACATCTGGCATCAGGAATATTCAAGAGGTGTTCCGAAGGGACAGGTTTCTGTAATTGGTACAACTGATAAAACAGGTACAGAAATTACCTTCTGGGCAGATGCAGAAATTTTTGAAGAAACTTATTATGAATATGATACACTTTTAAAAAGATTGAGAGAACAGGCGTTCTTAAACGGCGGTATCAAAATCAAATTCACAGATTTGAGAGAAGAAACTGAAAAAAGCGAGCTTCTTCACTATGACGGCGGTATCAAAAACTTCGTTTCATATCTTTTTAACGAGAAAAAACAGAGAAAAGAAACTTTGGAATGTATTCATGAAGAAGTTATATATGTAAGCGGTGAGAAAAAAGGCAGCATGGCTGAGGTTGCTTTAAGCTGGAACACAGGCTACGATGAAGTTATAGAATCATTTGCAAACAATATTTCAACAACCGAGGGCGGTACTCACGAAACAGGCTTCAAAGCAGCGCTTACAAAGGTGCTTGTTGATTACGCTAAGAAATACAAGCTTATGAAAGACGACGAGGAGCTTACAGGTGAGGACGCAAGAGAAGGTCTTATTGCTGTAATTTCCGTTAAGCTTGAAGAGCCGCAGTTTGAAGGACAGACTAAAACAAAACTCGGAAATTCCGATATGAGAGGTCTTGTTGAAGGAATGGTGAAGGAAAAACTCACCGATTTCTTAGAAGAAAATCCTGCTGTCGGAAAATCCATTATTGAAAAGGCTTTGATGGCTTCGCGTGCAAGAATTGCCGCAAGAAAAGCAAGAGAAGCAAACAGAAAAACACCTTTAGGCTCAAGCACACTTCCGGGAAAACTTACAGACTGTATCGTAAAAGACCCTTCCAAGACTGAGATATACATAGTCGAGGGAGATTCTGCGGGAGGCTCTGCAAAGAACGGAAGAGACAGCAAATATCAGGCTATTCTTCCTCTTTGGGGAAAAATGCTCAATGTTGAAAAAGCAAGAGCAGACAAGGTTTACGGAAACGATAAGCTTACTCCTGTTATCCAGGCTTTAGGTACAGGTATTGCAAACGAGTTTAATATAGAAAAATTAAGATACGATAAAATTATTATTATGGCCGATGCCGATGTTGACGGTGCTCACATTCAGACGCTTCTTTTAACCTTCTTCTTCAGATTTATGAAGCCGCTTGTTGAAACAGGACATATATATCTTGCAAAACCGCCGCTTTATAAGCTGACAAGAGGCAAGAAAACACAGGTAGCTTTTTCTGATGAAGAAAGAGACCGTATCAGCGAGGAATTTAAAGACGGAGATGCGAATGCAAAAGTTGATATAAGCAGATATAAAGGTCTTGGTGAGATGAATCCTGAAGAACTCTGGGAAACAACAATGGACCCTAAAAACAGAATTCTTCTCAAGGTTACTCTGGAGGACGCTGAAAAGGCAGACCGCATTTTCTCAATTCTTATGGGCGACGATGTAGAGCCCAGAAGAATGTTTATCGAAGAAAACGCTCAGTATGTAACTAACCTTGATGTTTAATCACCGTTTTGAAAGGAAAGGTTTATAATAATGGCAAAGAATAAAAAATATGAAGATTCTCATTTTGAGGAATACTTTGACACACAAAAAATAGTTGATATAGATATAGAACAAAGAATGAAGGACGCGTTTATAGATTATGCGATGAGCGTAATTGTTGCAAGAGCGCTTCCTGATGTAAGAGACGGACTCAAGCCTGTTCACAGAAGAATACTTTATTCAATGTATGAAGAGCATCTTACAGTAGACAAGCCGTTCTTCAAATCAGCGACAACTGTCGGTAATGTTATCGGTAGATATCATCCGCACGGTGACGCTTCTGTTTACGATGCTATGGTTCGTATGGCCCAGGATTTCTCGATGAGATATCCGCTTGTTGACGGTCACGGTAACTTCGGTTCAATTGACGGTGACCCACCTGCTGCTTACCGTTACACAGAAGCAAGAATGAGCAAGCTTTCAAATGTAATGCTCGAAAATATCGAAAAAAACACAGTAGACTTTGCACCTAACTTTGACGAAAAGCGAAAAGAGCCGCTTGTTCTTCCTACAAGAATACCGACGCTTCTTATAAACGGAAGCTCAGGTATCGCTGTTGGTATGGCAACTAATATTCCGCCGCATAATCTTACTGAGGTTTTAAACGGTGCAATCGCTCAGATTGATAACCCTGATATAACCGTTGAGGAGCTTATGGAGCATGTTAAGGGACCTGACTTTCCTACAAGTGCGTCAATCATGGGCAGAAGCGGTATAAGAAGCGCTTACAACACAGGTAAGGGTAAAATAATCATAAGAGCAAAAACTGAAATACAGGAGCATAAGGACGGTACATCTTCTATTATTGTTACAGAGCTTCCGTATCAGGTAAACAAAAAAATGCTTGTTGAGTCTATTGCTGATATGGTTAAGGAAAAGAGAATTGAAGGCTTGTCGGATATTGATGACCATTCTTCTGACCGTGTAGGTATCAGACTTGAAATTATGCTGAAAAGAGACGCAAATCCGCAGGTTGTTTTAAATCAGCTTTTCAAATTCACAAGACTTCAGGACAGCTTTTCAATAAATATGCTTGCTATAAGAGACGGCAAGCCTGAAACGATGGGACTTAAGGATATTTTAAGCGAATATATCAAGTTCCAGGAAGAAATCGTTATAAGAAGAACGAAATTCGACTTAGAAAAAGCAGAAGCAAGAATGCATATTTTAGAGGGACTGCGAATTGCTCTTGATAATATTGACGAGATTATAAATATTATCCGAAATTCATATGATGACGCTAAAGAAAGACTTATGGAAAGATTTTCTATGTCTGAAATTCAGGCACAAAGCGTTCTTGATATGAGACTCGGACAGCTCCAGAAGCTTAACGGAGAAAAAATTGAGGCTGAATATCAGGAGCTTTTTGCAAAGTGTAATGAATACAGATTGCTTCTTTCAGACCATAATAAGCTTATGGAAACTATTAAGGACGAGCTTCGCGAAATCCGCGATAAATACGGTGACGAAAGACTTACAAGACTTGAGCCTGCCGTTGACTTCATTGATGATGAGGATTTGATTGAAGAGGAACAGTGTGTAATTACTATGACGCATTTCGGTTATGCTAAAAGACAGCCTGTCGACACCTTCAGAAGCCAGAAGAGAGGCGGAAGAGGAGTTTCAGGGCTTGCAACAAGAGAAGAAGATTTTGTTGAAGAGCTTTTTGTTACATCTACCCACGATTATATTATGTTCTTCACAAATAAAGGCCGTGTGTTCAAATTAAAAGGCTATCAGATTCCTGAATCGGGAAGAACAGCTAAAGGTACTGCAATTGTAAATCTTCTTAACTTAGAGAAAGATGAGCATGTTTCAGCTACAATTACACTTCGTAACTTTGAAGAAGATAAATATCTTCTCATGGCAACAAGAAAAGGTGTTATCAAGAAAACAGCGCTTACAGAATATGACACAAACCGTTCAGGCGGTCTCCGTGCTATTGAGCTTGATGAAGACGATATGCTCATTAAGGTTGAAATAGTTGATGATAATTCAGAAGCGGTAATCACAACATATAATGGTATGTCTATCCGCTTTAAGTGTAGTGACGCTCGTTCACAGGGGCGTGTAACAAGAGGCTGCAGAGGTATACGACTAAAAGAAAGTGATTATGTTGTTGGAATGAGTACAGTAAAAGAAAATACAGATTTACTTATAGTTTCCGAAAATGGTCTTGGTAAGCGTACATCATATGACGAGTATCATACTCAGAAGCGTGGCGGTCTTGGTGTAAAAACCTATAAGATTACTGAAAAAACAGGTAATATCGCAGGCGTACGCTCAATTTCTGACGGTGAAGATGTTATGATTATAACTTCAGCAGGTGTTATCATAAGAATGAAGGCTGAGGACATCAAAACAGCAGGAAGAAATACACAGGGTGTTATCCTTATGCGTCCTGATGGTGATGTTAAGGTTGTTTCTGTGGCAAACGCACCGAGAGAAGAAGAGGAAGATATTGAGGGTGAAACTACTGAAGCAGAAGCAACAGAAGCACCCGAAAATACAGATGTTGAATAATTAATTATAAACAGGGAAAAATAATAAAACTATGTATAAATTATTAAAACAGGAAAAAAATGCACGCCGTGGAGAGTTTCATACTGTCCACGGCACTATTCAGACACCTGTGTTTATGAATGTGGGAACAGCTGCCGCAATAAAAGGCGCTGTTTCCGCTTTCGATTTAAAGGACATCGGTTGTCAGGTAGAGCTTTCAAATACCTATCATCTGCACTTGAGACCGGGTGATAAGGTTGTAAAAGAAATGGGCGGACTTCATAAGTTTATGAACTGGGACCGTCCTATTCTCACAGACAGCGGTGGATTTCAGGTGTTCTCGTTGGCGAAAATAAGAAAAATAGATGAAGACGGAGTAACATTTTCGTCTCATATTGACGGGCGCAGAATTTTTATGGGACCTGAAGAAAGCATGCAGATACAGTCAAATCTTGCCTCAACAATCGCTATGGCTTTTGACGAATGTGTGGAAAATCCTGCAACATATGAGTACACAAAAAATTCCACCGAGAGAACATTCAGATGGTTAAAACGCTGTAAAACAGAAATGGACCGTCTTAATTCACTTGATGATACAATAAATAAAGAGCAAATGCTTTGGGGAATAAATCAGGGAAGCACCTATGAGGATTTGAGAATTGAGCATATGAAGAAAATAAGGGAGCTTGATTTACCGGGCTATGCAATAGGCGGACTTGCTGTCGGAGAATCTCATGAGGAAATGTATCATATAATAGAGACGGTTGAGCCATATATGCCTGCTGATAAGCCAAGATATCTTATGGGAGTTGGTACTCCGGGCAATATTTTAAACGGAGTGCTTAGGGGTGTTGACTTCTTTGATTGCGTTATGCCTGCAAGAAATGCCCGTCACGGCTCACTTTTTACACACAGCGGTATTATGCATATTACAAATAAAAAATATGAAACAGACGACAGTCCAATTGATTCGATGTGTAATTGTCCGACTTGCCGTAATTTCTCAAGAGCGTATGTGCGACACCTGTTCAAAGCAAAGGAAATGCTTGCAATGCGCCTTTGTGTAATGCATAATCTTTATTTTTACAATAATCTTATGCAGGATATAAGAGACCACCTTGACAACGGTGATTTTGAATCATTCTGCAAGAAAAATGCACCGATTTATGACGGAAAATGTGAAGAATAAAAAGGAGGGGAAGATAGATGTATAAAGCCGGTTTAGTGCTTGAAGGCGGCGGCTCACGCGGAATTTTTACAGCTGGTGTGCTTGACTTTTTTATGGAAAATAATGTTGAATTTGAAAATGTAATCGGTGTTTCCGCAGGTGCTATTCACGCGACAAGCTATCTTTCAAAGCAAATAGGACGCTCAAAGCTTGTTAGCACACAACATGTCGGAAATAAAAAATATTGCTCTTTTTCAAATCTGATAAAAACAGGCAATATTTTTGAAACTGAATATGCATATAATCTTATCCCGAATAAATTCAATCCTTTTGATTATGATACCTATGAAAAAAGTGAAATGAAGCTGTATGCAGGCGTTACAAATGTTGAAACGGGTGAAGCTGAATATATCGAGCTTAAAAACCTTAAAAAAAGTATGGACGCATTAAGAGCTTCCGCGTCTCTTCCGATGGTGTCACAAATTGTTGAGTTTGAAGGCAAAAAGCTTTTAGACGGCGGTATGGCAGACTCTATCCCCATAAAAAAATCAATTGAAATGGGCTATGATAAAAATATAATCGTTCTTACTCAACCGCTTGATTATCAAAAGAGTGCAGACAAAAACGGACTTATTATGAAGCTTCTTTATAAAAAATATCCGGGTATTGTCAAAGCTATGAAAAATCGTCATATAATGTATAACGAAACTACAAATTTTATTAAAGAGCTTGAAAAAGATGGAAAGGTCTTTGTGGTAAGACCTGAAGAAAAGCTTGCTGCCGGCAGAATAGAGAAGGATAAGGAAAAGCTTGAAGCTGTTTATAAGGTTGGCTACGAGCTTACAAAAGAAAGATTTTCAGATATGATAAAATATCTTGAAAACTAAAAAATTGTATAATTATACAAAAAATAAAAGATAATTTTGTATTTTTTCACAATTTTTTAAAAAAGTATTGACAAATAAAAAAAATAGTGCTAGAATGTTAGCAACCAAAGTTTAAAGGCAATGATGAGAAACAAGTAGGGATATTTTCTGACCCTAAGAGAGCTGTCGGTTGGTGTAAGACAGCGGCAGAGGTATTTTCCGAATACATTCTTGGAGCTCCGTACTGAAAGATTTTTTTTAAAAAATCCGCGTAGGCTACGGCGGGATGCGCCCGTTACAGCGACAAGGTATAACCGTATGAAAGATTGCGAGTACCTGCTGAGGCTGCTGTTGTGAAACAGTGGTAAATTGAGGTGGTAACACGGGATTATAACTCGTCCTCATGTTTTTGATTTTCTAAGACGGGAAAATCAGAATCGGAAGGGCGGGATTTTTTTTATTCTACACTTCCGAAAACAACAATTTACTAAATTTTTTTAAAGGAGGTTTTCAGTATGGTTCTGAAAATTTTAATGTTAGTTGTTTTTTTCGCAATTATGGTTGCGGTAGGTCTATACTGCCGTAAAAATTCAACCGATGTAAACGGATTTGTTCTCGGCGGAAGATCCGTTGGTCCGTGGCTTACAGCGTTTGCCTACGGTACTTCATATTTTTCAGCCGTAATTTTCGTTGGTTATGCAGGACAGTTCGGTTGGAAGTTCGGTATCGCTTCAACATGGATTGGTATCGGTAACGCCGTTATCGGCTCACTCATGGCATGGGTTATCTTGGGAAGAAGAACAAGACTTATGTCTCAGCACCTCGAAAGTGCTACAATGCCTGAGTTTTTTGGAAAAAGATATAACAGCTCAGCTCTTAAAATTGTATCTTCAGCTATTGTATTTATTTTCCTCATTCCTTACACAGCTTCACTTTATAACGGTCTTTCAAGATTGTTCTCAATGGCGTTCCCCGGAATTGACTATTCGCTGTGCGTTATATTGATGGCTGTTCTTACTGGTATATATGTTATCGCAGGCGGATACATGGCAACTGCAATCAACGATTTTATACAGGGTATCATAATGATTATCGGTATAGTTGCTGTAATTGCTTCTGTTCTTTCTATAAACGGTGGCTTTATCGGCTCATTGGAGGGACTTTCACAGGTTGAAGGCGCATTCCCGGGAGCATTTAACTCATTCTTCGGACCTGACCCGCTTAACCTTATGTTCGTTGTAATTCTTACATCGCTGGGGACATGGGGACTTCCACAGATGGTACAGAAGTTCTACGCTATCAAGAGTGAAAAGGATATAAACAAAGGTACAATCATTTCAACATTGTTTGCGCTCGTTGTAGCAGGCGGTTGCTACTTCCTCGGCGGCTTCGGCAGACTTTTTACAGATAAGCTCAATGTTGTGAACGGAACTCCGTCAGGCGGGTTTGACTCAATTATTCCGACAATGCTCGAAAACTTGCCAAATCTTCTTATAGCTGTTGTAATTATACTTGTGCTTTCAGCTTCAATGTCGACTCTTTCGTCACTTGTTCTTGCTTCAAGCTCAACTCTTACGCTTGATATGATAAAAGGTCACATCGTAAAAGATATGAAAGAAAAACAGCAGGTATTTATTATGAGAATACTTATCGTTGTATTTATCGCTATTTCTGCTGTAATTGCTATATTCCAGGTTAAGTCACAGAATGAAACTGTTGCGTTTATCGCTCAGCTTATGGGCGTATCATGGGGCGCACTTGCAGGCGCATTCCTTGCACCGTTCTTGTATGGCTTATATACAAAATGGGCAACAAAGGCTGCAACATGGGTTACTATGATTTTCGGGGCAGGAGTTATGGTTTTAAATCTTTTATTCCGTTCGGCATTCCCTGCAATTTTGCAGTCACCTATTAACTGCGGTGCAGTTGTAATGCTTGCAGGACTTGTTATTTTCCCTGTTGTTAGTTTAATAACAAAGAAGCCTGAAAAAGCTTTTGTTGATAATTGCTTTGAATGTTATGAAAAAGAAGTTACAGTAAAGGCGAAGGAATCATTAAGCGAAAAATAGTATTACAATAAAAAACAGTGG
The DNA here is from genome assembly GCA_964537245.1 of uncultured Oscillospiraceae bacterium. Taxonomy (GTDB): domain Bacteria; phylum Bacillota; class Clostridia; order UMGS1840; family UMGS1840; genus UMGS1840. Next base: position 974 of record CAZHZL010000069.1, on the reverse strand, counting down.
CTTTAGCCACTGTTTTTTATTGTAAAAATGCATTTACGACAGCATAATTTATTGATTTATTCTGACAAAGGAAATATATTTTTGCAGTTTGTCTGTCTGTAACATCAAGCTCAATTTTTTGAATTTTGTCCATTTTTTTAAGCTCATATTCTTTCGTGTGCTCGTCTTCTCCCATAATCCAGAATATAGTTGTATCATAGTCAATGTCAGAAAGCTGTATCAGTTCAAAGGTGAGCTTCTTAAAAAGACCGTTCAGCCTGTATTCTGCTTCAGCGTAATATGGCTTATCGGGATAATTGGTTTTGAAAATCATCGCATTTGTGTAATCAATTCCGTCAAAACTAAATTTATCTGTTATAGTACAGTTCGTGGTTGATATTGGACGGCATACTTCATTAAGCGGATTTATTCCGCAGGGAGGCTGTCCGATAAAAATATTCTTAAAATGTTCATCGTGTGTTATAGTTTTTCCGAAAATTTTAGAGGTTTTTTCAAGAGGCATAAATATAGATTTCTCATGAAACAGGATTTTTGAAACTTGCACCCGTTTTCCGTCAACATATATATTTGCTTTTGATACAACAGCTTTTTCAGCGCTCATCAGCTCTTTCAAAAGCTCCAATTCTTTAAAATTCATAGTTTTCCCTCACATAAAAAAATGCGTTCCGAAGAACGCATGAAAAAGTGTATCCCTCGTTTGTAGTTAATATTGAATATCTCCATTCGGGAAATTATTAATAAGAGAAAACACTTTTTAACAAAAGTATTTCCCCGAATACAAATAATATTCAAATTAACTACAATTTTATTATATCATTAAAGAAAGAAAAAATCAATAGAATAAATAAAAAAATTAAAAAAATGCTGTTTATTTTATAATCATAATAAAAAAATGCGTTCCGAAGAACGCATTAAAAAGTGGCTCTTTGTCAATAGTTGTGGTGAAAAAAGTTATAAAGAATTTTTTGAGGTGG
>CAZHZL010000068.1:0-14069 GCA_964537245.1 uncultured Oscillospiraceae bacterium | reverse complement strand
AATCGTCCTCATTTTTCTTTAATTTTAAGCTGTTATTTTGTCACAGCCCCTTTTACTATTTTTCATTAAATCGGTTTCCCTCATCAACGCTCTTTTTACAGCGGGTGTCACGCGTCCCCGGTGTCACGAAAATGATTACTTAATTCAACTGTTCGTAATTTCCGCTACTATTCTTGCTGTATTCGCACCAAGGTATTTCATATATTCTCTTGATTTAATTTCTTCATCAAAAGTCAATGACTCTATAACACTAAATTCAACAACCTCGCTTGCATACTCGTCCTTTTGTATCAATAATTCTTCTATAAAAACAAAAACTTCTCTCAGCATCACTTCATTACCGTTTTTCAACTGTTCTTTTATAAAAGGAACGAGTACATCTTCAAAAACAATATGTGAACCGGTTTCATTGCCTTCCTGCCAAGACACCTCAGCTTCATACAGCTCTTTTATTTTTGGAATTTTCTCCAATAGTTTTAAATTCAATTCCTTACTTGTCATCTTATTTTCCCTAAAAAGCATTTTTCAAGTCACTTGTAATTTTCTTTTTTACAGTATATCACATTTTATTCTAATATTCAAGTATATATCATCTTTTATCACTCCCTTATTCTATAAAATGATTTTAATTAATTTTCGTGTTGTCAACAAGTATTTCATCTGGGAAATTACGATAATCAATGCAGAAATATTCATCTTCTGTAATATAAATTGGTGGTTCGCCCACTATATCGACTGCTTTAAAGATAAAAGACCAAAATTCCTCGTAACTTTCATCATCCATATCACAATCCAACTCATCTTCTATATATGAATCATATATTCCTTGTGCTTGACTGCCATCTTTCCAATTTAATATAATTAATTTACCCTCTAATTCGTCTGCAATATTCATAAATGCTCCAATTATTTTTTCTTCCTTATCATTTAAATACATATTATTTCCTCCAATTTATAGGTTTCTCCGGTACAATATGCGTTCCTGAATTTGAGTAATGAATAGTTCCAATCGTTGTATCATATGCCTTCCCAGTCTTAGGATCAACATATTTGCCAATAACTCTTTTGAAATTTACTTTTTCTCTATTTGCTCCAATTTTTCGTCCTGTTCCGCTATATTTTTTTACCAAACTTTGTGCTGTATCAGTAGAAACATTTAAAATGCTTTTGCCTTTTTTATAATTATTGTGTCCTACAATATGCTTTCCTTGTTTACCTATATGTATATTTTTAGGAAAACTCGAAAAACTTGTAGCTTTTTTTGCTGTCTTTACCGCATCAGAAGCTTTATCGGCCATTTTAGCAAGCTTTGCAGTGTCTGCAACTTCACCAACAACAGGTATAACTCCAACCAAATCCAACCCTGCCGACAATAAATCGCCTCTTATTAAATCTACAGGTATTGAAACTATATTTGTAAATGTATCTGCTCCGGGAATAAGTGATGCAAGTGCAAGAAAATCACTTATTGCATCTAAAGTTACGCCTTTTGTATTTCCGAAGCTTCCGCCTGTTCCTCCACCCATCAAGCAGTCACCTGCTTTCTGGATTTTGAAAACTCACTTTCAAACGAAACTATATTTATTCCCATATCTTTATAAGGTTTAAATATTTCGTCAGGTACAGCTCCGTAAACGATTATATTTTTTGGTGATAATTTGTTTACAAGCTCATAAAGTCCTTTTTTGAAATAAGCTCTGTCCGATTTTCTTTTTATACAGCCATGCGTCCCCACAGCAATGGTTTTTTCTTTTTCAATCCCATCAAAACAAAACAAATATGCCCTTTCATCGTTCCATCTTATATTAGGGATAATCTCAATACCATTCTTTTGAAACCATGTTGCTAATGCTCGACCTCTGTATGTATTCCATAACTGCATAACAAGCGGCATATTGCGATATAAACTGAAATCCGGAGAAATAACACCCCTAAATTTTTTCAGCTTATTCAAATATTGCTTAGGATTTTTCCATAACCGTTCAAATTTTCCGTCATGCTCATAGAACATTACCCAGCAATCAAAATCAGACCATTTTTTTGACATAGCTTTAGAAAATGGTATAATTTTTTCAGGCAGCAAATTACTTGTCTGAATTTTCGGTAATTCAAAATAACCTTCATAATCTGCATTTTCCACTAGATATGAACGAAAAACATCGTAATTTCTATTAAATGTATCAATTTTCATTTGTAAATTTTTCTCCTTTCAGTATAGCATACTTTTTTACAATCTTCAAGCATAAAATTTTTTTAGTTTTTTTATTTTATCATACCACACTTAAGGTCGATTTTCACACCAACTTTAAAACGCACTAATATCAAAGCTTTCGGGTAATAAGGATGTTTTTTGATTATAGCAGAGAGTTATGCGCTCTCTGCTGTTTTCGTATTATCGGGTATTTCAACAAGCCCGATAAAGTTATAATAAATATCTATTTGTTGTGTAGTTATGCCGTCTTGCTTAACTTTTTCGTAAACGATTATCTTTTCTATAAACTCTCTTAATATGGTTGTGTTTAATTCCTCTATGTGAGTATATTTGCGTATGAGTTTCAGAAATTTATCGGTATTGACCGTTATTTCGGTATCGTCAGCTATTTCTTTTTCAAGATTTGCAACTGTTTCTTTAAGTTGTTGCTGTTCTTCTTCATATTCGTTAGAGAACTGCATAAACCTTTCGTCCGAAATTTTCTGTGATACATTGTCCTCATACAGCTTTTTGATTATACGGTCAAGCTCTTCAATCCGGCTTTTTGATTTTAACAAAACAGATTTTTTAGATTTTAATAATTTTTGTTGATTAACAGCATTTTCATTCAGGACAGCTTGCAGAAATTCACTCTCATAAGCGTTAGCAAAACCGATGGTATGATTAAGATGTGCTAATACTATCTGTTCTAAATCTACAACTTTTATGGAATGTCTTGTGCAATCAGAGGCTTTTTTTCTGTATTTGCTGCAAATGTATTGCTCGTACTTTTTATCTATGCCTTTTCCTCGATAATGCGTTGCATTATTTCCGCAATCAGCACACCTGACTATTCCCGAAAACATACCTAATTCTTCTGACTTGTTTATCCGTCTTTTGTTTTGACGGATACGCTGAACAATTTCAAAGGTTTCCTCGTCAATAATTGCTTCGTGTGTGTTTTTGAAAATCTTTCTGACTTCTTCGGGATTTTCAACAATCCTTTTCAGCTTGTAAGAAGGCTTTGAATATTTAAAGCTTTCAGTATGTCCGAGATAAGCTTTTTGCTCTAAAATGTTGGCGATTGATTGTTCTGCCCACTCATAAGGATGATTGACTACAAAGGGTGTATTCCATTTTCCACTTCTTCGGTTTTCATAGGCTTTGGGTGTAAGAATTTTATCATCCGTTAAAATCCTTGCAATTTGTGATGGACCGTAGCCTGAAATACACAGTTCAAATATCCTCTTTACAACAGGTGCGGTTTCTTCGTTAATAATCAGTTTTTTATCAACCGAATCATAACCATAGGGAATTATACCGCCTGTCCGTTCGCCACGCTCTCCCTGCATACGCTTGACATATTTGACCTTTTTACTTGTGTCTTTCGGATAAAATTCGTTAAATAAATTTCTTACCGAAAACATATCGTCAAGACCGATTTCGCTGTCTGTGTTGTCGTTGACGGCAATAAATCTGACATCATATTGCGGTAAAATTATTTCAACTAAATTACCCGTTTCTATGTAGTTTCTGCCAAGTCTTGATAAATCCTTTACAATAAGTGTTCCGATTTTCTTTGACTTAATCAGTTCTGCCATTTCCTTAAAAGCAGGGCGATTAAAATTCGTACCTGAAAAGCCATCATCAATCCAAATTCTGATATTGCTGAAATTATGCTTTTTAGCGTATTCCATGAGCATTGTCTTTTGATTTGAAATGCTGTTTGATTCACCTATATTATCGTCATCATTTGAAAGACGGCAATATAAGGCTGTAATTTTCTCTGACTGTAACATTTATCCTCCTTTCTGCCTTACAGTCAATATAATTATGGTTTTGTTACTTATATTATACTATAAGACACACGAAGAGTCCAGACATTTATTGATTTTTGCCGCTTTCTTTTTTGATAATTCTCTCTATCTTATCTTTTGCTGTCAGCTTTGATGAGTTACTGAAATATCCGACAGCCGTATATATAGTTTTACCTATTTTCATAACAATACCATTTTCATCAAATCTTATTTCACCTCTTTTACGAGCTTGTGTCCACGGTCTATTGTCGTAATCTTCAATAACAAAGAATATAAGTAGAAAAATATATAGAGATATTAGTAATTTCATGAATATCATAAAGTCCTCCTATAATTTTATTTTTTCTTCACACATTATCTGTATCCTGTCGGTTGCACAGGCATCATGAAATCCTCTTCGTATTCTTTCGCAAATACGGCGGGCATATCTCCGGAGTTCCACCGAACCGTTATCCAGACGTGAGGTTAGGACTTAACGGAAGTATCATTATATATCCTATGGAATCATCGCAATCCCTTTCACCACAAAAGGTAACTATCACAAGCATAACCGCAAGCGTACTTTGATATGTCGCTTTGGCTCATCACCGCCATAGGAAGTGTGCAAATAATGCTACTATTCACTTGTCAATGAGCAATGGTCTGTAAAGACCTTTAAAAGAAAATGTTCAAGAAATTTATGTTTTCACTTGACATTCTTTTAAATTTTATTACCATTTTAACAACTAAACCTGACAGAAACCTTCATATTAAAATAATTTTTTGCAAAAAAATCCTTCTGACAACCTTTATAGTCATCAGAAGGATTTTTCAATTATTCAGATTTTGAATGTAATTTATGCAACCCAGTTTAATCCCATAATTGCCTGATCTACAATGTGGGTAAATATAACATTTACCTTATCTGTAAAAGCGGTACGGTCATAGCTATCAGGCAGATATACATTCAGCACATTCATTATTTCACTGCGCACTTTTTCTTTTGGCTGTTCGTCTTTTTCCCAGCCAACGACAAACAACTCGCTTTTTTTAGATATAAGAGTGTTATATAACTCTTTTGCGGCAAGCTTGACTTTTTTGAGTTCATCTTTTGTGAGCTTTTCCTTTTGCAAAAGGTCATAAATTTCAAGCTCCTGCTCTGAAAGCTCTTCCTTTATGTGCCTTTCTTCTTCGGCTTTCAGTTCTTCCATAAACTTAATGAGCTTTTTGTAAAATTCATCATTTTGAGCACCGCCGGCATTATACTCATCAATGATATTTCTGAATCTTTCGGCAAATGCACCACGGGTTATGTTCTGCTTCATCATCTGTGTAAGCTTCTTTTCAATGTAACTACGCAAGTCGGAAATTTCAAGATTTTTATATTTGATCTTTTTGAAATTCGCTTTTAGTTCTTCAATATCAAGCTTTGATAAATCAATCTCTTCGCCCGTAACAATCAAACCATCATTATTGCCTTCCTCTGCAATAACACTTTGGTCTAAAAGCATATTTATCTTTTCTTTTGCCTTTTCGAGCTTATCAGGGCGAATTTGCCCGTCTATAATACCCTTTAAATAAAGAATAGCATCTTTATAATCAGATTTGAAATCCATCTTGAATATATCGGGACGCAAAGCCTCATACAGAATGTTTATAGTATTTGCATAAACTCTGAACTCATTTCTTACTTCATCGTTTGAAACAATTTTGTCAGCAAATTCTGCAAATTCAGAAAGATTTTCAAAGACATCGTCGGACTCTGTAACCTTTGATAAATCAACATCGTGTGCAAGGCAAAAGTCTTTTGCTTCTTCAACAGCTTCAAGTAACAGTTCGTAGAGCTTGTCTATTTCCTTAACAGGAACATCATCGCCGTCATCCGAAGCATAGTCAACCAATGCTCTTTTCAGTGATTTGAATACATCAAGATAACCGATAACTGTTCCGTTTTCTTTGCCGGGGAAAACTCTGTTTGCACGGGCTATAGTCTGCATCAGTGTATGCCCTTTCATAGGTTTGTCAAGATAAAGCGTTGAAACGGATGGGGCATCAAAGCCGGTCAACCACATTGAGCATACGAAAACAAGCTGAAGCGGATGGTCTGGGTTTTTGAAATTATCCTCAATATCAAACCCGTTTTCATCAACCTTGTTCATTCGCTCACGGTGATATTTGACAGTTAAGCCTTCCAGATTAAATTTTTCTTCTTCCTTATCCTCCTCGCTGATTACAACCGCCATTTCCACACTTCGCATATAATCTACAACTTTCTTTAGCTCGTCACGTTCAGCTTTGTCTTTTGATTTAACTATCTGCGAATTAAGCTTTTTAATTTCTTCCTTCCAATAGTGCTGTACTTTATCATACATCTTTACAGCGGTAAACTTATCAATGGAAATTACCATACCTTTTCCTAAAAAGCCTCTGCGTGGAAAGTGGTACGCAATATGCTGTGCGATTTTTTCAAGACGGTCATCCCGCTTTATAATTTCAAGCTCTTTTGCATAATGATTTTCCAATCTGCTTTGCTCGGCAGGTGAAAGATTTTCTTCTTCAAGAATTTCCGCAAAATCAGTATCGAGATAATCGTTTTCCAAACGAACCTCCTTCATTCCGTTGATATAATAAAGCGGAACGGTTGCATTATCCTTAATTGATTCGGTAAAATTATATTCGCTTACATAATCTCCGAACCATGAGTTTGTAAGCCGTTTCGCACCTAAAAGCGGTGTTCCCGTAAATGCAAGATACTGTGCGTTGGGAAGTCCCTTTCGCATATTTTCCGCTAAATCCTTATACTGCGTTCTGTGCGCTTCATCAACAATTACAACGATGTCGTCACGCTCAGACAAAACAGGATATGGTTTCCCCTTGTCATATTTAAACTTATGTATAAGTGTAAATAGAATGGATTTGTTTGACTGAAGCTCCTCACGAAGCTTTGCACTGTTTGCAGGGCGTACCTTTTCATCCTTTGACATAAATTCCGCACGCCAGAAATTTTTCCATATCTGTGTATCCAAATCCTTGCGGTCTGTTACGATAAGGAAGGTGAAATTTCCTGTAAGCTTACGCTTGATTTTTCTTGCAAGCATAACCATTGAATAGCTTTTTCCGCTGCCTTGTGTATGCCAGAACACACCGAGCTTTCCGCCGAGATTTTCTCGATTTTTAAATGCTTCAAATGCATTGTTTACGCCTAAATACTGATGGTTTTTAGCAATGATTTTTGTACGCTGTCTGTCATATATAATAAAGTTTTCGATATAATCAATCAGATTTTGTTTTCTGAGTAATCCGCCTATAAGATACTCCAAACTGATTGCATTCTCTCGGATTTTTGCCCTGTCGGGATTTTCCTTTTCGTCATCTGTTTTCAGCCATTCAAAGAAATGTTCATAGCCTGCCGAAAAGCTTCCGAGCCTTGTTTCCGTTCCGCTTGACAGCACACAAATCTGATTGTAATTAAAAAGATAGGGTATATCCTTTAAATAGTTTTTCAGATTGTTGTCATAAGCATTTTTTACGGATATATTTGAATTTTTAAGCTCAATAAATACAAGTGGCAGTCCGTTTATGTATATGATAAGATCAGGCCGTCTCCAATGCACCTCACCTCTTATCCAAAGCTGTGATACAACAGTAAAATCATTGTTTGTCGGTGTGTCAAAATCAATTACCTTTAATACATCAAGCTTTTTTCTGCCGTCCTGCTCAAACTCTACCTGTATTCCGTTTCTTATCTTTTGATAGTTCTGATAATTCATCTGCATAAGGTCTGCTGTTAATGGCGTTTTTGCAAGTTCGTCCGCAGTTTTTTCTATTACCTCTTTCGGAATATCAGGATTGATGTCAATAAGGCTTTTTAAGAGTACATCACGCAAAACAACCTGTTTTTTATCTGTTCGTCCGCTTCCGTCAGGAAGCGTTTCCGGCTCTGCTGTCATACAGTTTATAGAATTGTAGCCATTGGCTTCGACAAGCATTTTAATCGCAGCTTGTTCAATATTATCTTCTGATATAAAATTAGCCATATTTACACCTCCACAATATACTAAAATGGTAAATCGTTATCATCTTCAACAGGCGGTGCTATGTAATTTCTATTTATTACACTTGCTGCCGCATTATAAAATTGCTCTATGTAGTCAGGATATTTTGTTTGAATTTCATCATGCAATTTTATGACTTCCTCCACATCTGACATAGATATACTCACCATTCCGTTTGTAACTCTATCATCCAATGCTAATATGTCAAACGCTTGAACAGTTGTATCAAAAATATGCTCTGACACATATTTTTTCAATCCCCCAAGCACTACTTTTACATAATTTGCATCAACCTTTTCGTTGAGTGTAAAAGTTTTTTCTGAGCAATATCCCCAATCTTCATCGAAACATTCTCCACTGCATAAAGTACCTATTACTTCTTGTATTTTAGTTCTTAATTCACTTATATTCGGTAATACTATTTCTTCCGTATGGATAATAGAATCGTCTTTATCAAGTAAGCTCTTATAATACGAGTTTGGTTTAATTTCTATTGTTTTACCCGTTACATCCTTGAACTCTTGACACAGAATATCCGCATTTTTTATGAAGCCACCATCATTTGTAACGAAAACAATTGAATTATTACCATTTGATTTAAAAAACGATAACAATGCTATCCATATAAGGCTATCCTTAAATCCTTTGTCGCTTGCACCATCGGCATTGGAAAACGGTGCCGTTTTGTCGTAAGCTCGTTTTAAGACTTCAGAAAACATTTCCGAAGTTTTATTGAATGGGATAATGTTATCCTTAAATAAATCTATATAATTACGCTGTATGGCATTTTTTAGTTCTGTTAATCGTGCTTCTTGCTCTTTCAGTATTTTAAATGATAAAATTCCTTTATATTTTTGTTTTAATTTATCAATTTCATCATACTTTCTTTTTTCGTCATTACATAGTTGTGCTATTCTTTCATCAATAGAAACCTGTGTAACATATACATCAAAATCTCCACAAAGAGTTTCTATAACCTCATTTAATTTTTTATTTTCAATTATAAAGTTGGTATCAAAGACAAAAGCTTTCTTTTCTTCTGCCATATATCACACCTCCAGTTTTCCACTCATCAGCCGTGGTAAAAGTAAATCTCGTTGCTTGGTGAAGTTTTGATTTTGTTTTTTCAATAGGTTTTGTTTAACAAACAAATCTTGTGCTAAATTGTTATATTTTTTAATTAAATCTTTATTAGGAATAACAATTTTTATTTTATTTAATAATCCCTGTGTTATAAGAGGTTGTCCTGTTCCTATATGCCGAGAATTCAATTGCAATGACTTTAATAAATAGTAATCATATATTAAAGCATCCAATTTATCTATTGCATATAAAGCATTATCTGAAATCCAACACTTGTTTGGTTCATAATAAACACTTCCACAATAAGCACCAACACGACCTATTATAATTACATTTTCATTATTATACAAATCGCAATAACCCAATATTCCATTACCTCCATAAACAGGGAAGCTTCCATCTGAATCTGGGCGTGTCTTACCCGCACCAAAAGACATAATATCTTTTAATCTTCCATACTCCCACCCCTCCGGCAATCCATTTACAAACTTTGTGTTTTCATGACCGGGAAAGCGAAAACGCACAAACCATTCTTTGTATAATTCCTGTGCCGCTTTTTCAAGCAAGTCAATTCGTTTGTTGTTATTTTCAATTAAATCATCATAAACAGATAAAATATCAGCAATTCGTTTCTGAGTAGGTAAATCAGGAAAACGCATTTTTATATTAGAAAAGCTACTTTTACTGACATTTTCCCTTCCGGAAGCCGTACCACTCGAAAGAAATTTTACCTGCGGCAACAATAGTTTCATTTGATAATATATAAACATACTATCATAATCTTCATATTGCTTAATTGCATTAATAGCTTGATTAGTAAAACATGGTTCATCAGTATAACAAAGCTTTTTCCCTAATGTTCCAATCGTTACGACACATGTAGTCCCTTTTGGAAGTAACGATTTTCTATATTTTTTAAAACCTTCATCCGAAAGCATTTCCTCTGTTTTTATTACTGTGCGAGAATCTTCACAAATATCAGTTGCTTTAATAAATTTATATCTATCACCATACAACTCTTGATTTTTGGTTGGTGGAGTGTTTCCGGTAACAATTTCTCCAATATTCCCAATTTTTTCTTCTATCCATTTGCTCATTGGTCGTTTCTGCCCCCTTTCTCTATTTTACTAATCGTAGCAAAAAAGAAAACTTCCATTGTAATTTGCTTTCTTCGGCGCAATGGTCTGCCCAAATTATCATATATTCAATATTTTTTGTTGTATTTGTATCAATGCATGTTTTTAAAACACCATAATTCTTTCTAACAAGCAAATCGTTAAGCATTGAATTTTTTAATTGACTATCAATTTGTGCTTTTATGATGTTTTTCCACTCTTCATCCTTGTATTCACAAGCTTTCAATGCGATGGAAGCATTGTTTTTCAAAGCCAAATATTCATCAGCTTTAACATCATTTATGGTAGAAAGAATGATATATACCAACATCTGATATATTCCATAAAATATACCTATTCTTTCAATTAATTCAACCCAGTTTTCGGAAGGATAAAATTTGTTGCTAATGTAGACTGTTATTCCAACCACAACTAACAATTCGATAAAAACTAAAAATACTTGCCATAATGTTTTGGTTACAATATGTCGCTGTTTAATTTCGCTCATTAAAACAACCCTTTCAGATTCTCTGCAATTTTCTTTTCAAGCTCATGTGCCTCGCTATTCAGGCTTTCAAATTTTGCATTAAGGTTTAACATCTCAGCTTTAAATTCTTCCTCGGTCATTCCGTCATCTTCAATAACAACGCCTACATATCTCCCGGGATTTAAAGAATAGTCTTGGTCTATGATACCATCTTCGCCATCAAGCTTTGCAGCCTTGCAAAGACCGACAACATCAACATACTTTCCGTCCGGGAATCTCTCTGTAAGCCATAAAATGTTATCAATAAAATATACAACTTCATCGGAAATTTCCTTTAATTCCGAGTGCATACCAAAGCATTCCATTGCCTTTTTATGAAGCTTTGTTTCATCATCTGCATCATGGTGAATTTTTCGCTCGATTGTGTGTAGCTGTTCCCATAATTCATCGGTGTTTTTATTCAGAAGCTCCTTTTGTATATCAAGGTCAGAAAGTTCCGTTAATTTTGATTTGAACACTTCACAATCAAAATCTTTTAAGCCCCAATAGGCTTCAATCGTATTTGTGCATAAATGAGAATCGTCTTCCAAAACAAACGCACAATACTTTCCGCACTCAACAGCTAACTCAAATATTTTCTTTGAAAACGCCTTTTTCTTCGCTTCATATTCCTTAACTAATGTTAATGCAGATGTTTTGTATTCATCAATCAGAGTGGTAAATTCGTCTGTTTTACCCTCATAAAGTCTTGATATAATTGCAAGGTTTTTAATCTGTTCATCAGAGAATTTTCTGTGTGCTCTGTCTATCTGCGTAAAGATATTTCTTGCGTCTATAAACAGAATTTCGTCCTTGTTTTTCTTTGCGGCATCAAAAAACCAAAGTGTAGCAGGAAGTGTTACGGTGGAGAACATATTTGACGGCAGCGTTACCATTTGGCTGATAATTCCGCTTTCGATAAGCCTTGTCCTGATTTCTTTTTCGCTGTTTCCTGCATCCGAGGCAGAGTTTGCCATAACAAGAGCCGCCCGTCCTTTGCCTTCTTTAAGCGAAGTTCCGAACATATTTATCCAAAGATAGTTTCCGTTAGGTACAGTTCCGCCTTCGTTCTTTTTACTCTTTGATTTATTCTGCGGTACACCGTATGTATTAAATCTCGGCTGGTCTTTAACATCGGCAAGTTCTATTCCGTCAACATTAAACGGGGGATTTGCCATAACATAATCAAATCTGCCAAAACAATTATAAGGATCACTGTAATAGCTGTTTGCTTCGGTAATAGTACCTCTTATGTTATTTAGTGCAAGGTTCATTTTAGCAAGCTTTACGGTTTGAGCAGTTTTTTCAACACCGTATGCTCGAAGGTTTATGTCCTTTCCCTGCGCTTTATGCCTTGCAATATAGTGTGCAGTTTGAACGAACATGCCGCCGCTTCCACAGGCAGGATCAAAAATCTCGCCGTCTGTAGGAGCGAGCACCTCAACCATATAGCGTACAACTGTTGACGGCGTAAAGAACTCACCGCCGCCCTGACCTTCTGCCAAAGCAAATTTGCCGAGGAAAAATTCATATATTTCTCCGAAAATATCAATGCTGACATTATCGGGAATATCCTTAAAGGTTTTCAATAGCTTTTTTACAACATTCTTTCCCTCTCTGCCGTCAACTGCATAATATTCATCCTTGGGAAGTGTATCATCAAGCTCTTTTGTGTATTTCTCGATTTCGGTCATTGCCTTTTTGACTTTTTCGGGAATGTTTTCATTTTCGGCAAGATTTAAAAGATAATCATATCGTGCCTCATCAGGCAGATAAAACCCACATTTTTCAACGGCAATTTCGCTGATTTTTCTTTCCATACGGGTATCTTTAAGTTTGTTGTATTCTTCTGTTATTTCCGCCTCATACTGTCTATATTTTTGTTCTGCAAAGCGAAGAAATATAAGACCTAAAATCGGGGTTGCATACTCTGATGATTTAAGTCCCGAATCTGCTCTCAATGTATCAGCAGACTGCCACAATGTATCTTTTAAATTTTTTAGTTCCTTATCTGTCATTTGTCTGCTCCTTTACATCTTCCGCAAATTCAACAATATCCTCAATCTTTAACCCTGTTTTTTCAGATATTCTTAAAAGAATATCAATGCCTACTGATTCATCACGGTTAAGCTTTTGTACTGTTGTTGTGCTTATGCCCGTTAATTTTCTTAAATCTGACCTGTTTATGTTCTTATCCAAGAGAGAGTGCCATAGTTTTTTATAGCTTATTTTAAGATTACTCATTGTTATCACCGTTTTCTAATTTTTTAACCGTTGGGTTATCCAAAAGAACTTTAAGCTGTTCAATCGCCATTTTATTAAGCGCATATAATCTGTCAGGTTGCGAAACGCCTTGCTTTATCAGTTCTGCATTCATGCTTTCCATATTTGACAATACGATTAACTGCTGAATCGTTGCATAATCTCTGATATTTCCCTTCAAATCAGGATTTTCAGTTTTCCATTCCTTTGAGGTTTTACCAAACAAAGCAACATTTAAAACCTCCGCTTCATTTGCATATGTAATTCCCTGATACTTACTCGGTATGCTTTCGGGTAGAAGATTTTCTTTGATAGCATCCGTATGAATACGGTAATTTATTTTCGATATAGCTCTGTTTACATTCCATTCAAGTGATATTCGGCTGTTTTCATCCGCTTTTAATCGTTGATAATCTTTAATTATGTATAACTTAAACTCCGCTGAAATCCAAGAAGCAAACTCGAAGGCAATATCTTTATGTGCAAATGTTCCGCCGTATCTGCCTGATTTTGAGATAATTCCTATTGCATTTGTGTTTTCAATCCACTTTTTAGGTGACATCGTAAAAGCGTTGGCACCTGCCTGTATTTTAAACCCCTCGAATTCGATGGGTTTAAAGGTTGGGTTATTCAACTGCTCCCATAAACCTAAAAATTCTATTGTATCTTTATTTCGCATCCAGTTTTGTATTGTAGCTGTCGGATCATCGCTTTTATATCTTGCAATATCGGTTAAAGATATATAATCATTCTCATTGCCGGATGAAATAACTGTGATTTCCTGTCCGTTTGCGTTAATTGTTGCTTTCATTTGACCACCTCTTTTTCATATTATATCAAACTTTGACGAAAAAAGCAATATTTTTCACAAAATAGACATATGGTTTTCGCAAATGCGAAAACATAATCAACTACTATTTATATAATTGTTACTGTCTGCCTTAATTTCTTTTGTTAGCTTATTATTTATTTCAGTCTTATTATAATCAGTATTATTTCCCTTTAGGTTTGAAATGATTTGAGCTTTAATATTTAAAGGTT
>CAZHZL010000067.1:0-14088 GCA_964537245.1 uncultured Oscillospiraceae bacterium | reverse complement strand
AAGGAAAAGTGTGATACAATTATCTTAAAAAAATGATAATTATATTATACGAGAATGACTATGATTGGAAAATTTAAAGAAAACGGAAAAATATATGCAGTAGATACACCGAAAACACCGAGAGACTGGACTAATAAAATTTTTAACGATACATATATGATGGAATTATCACAGACAATGCAGGGAACATCATCTTCATTTGTCGGATATATTTCAAAAGAGCATATAAGAAAAGTACGTCATTTTTATCTTAAAGACAATAAAACAAATACGGTTTTTTGTCCGCTTTATACGCCTCTCAATACAGACTATGACAGCTATGAATGTGAGTATGGTCTTAATTATCAGAAGGTAACCTCAGAAAAAGACGCAATAAAAACTGAAATTATGGCATTTGTGCCTGTTGAAGGCTTCAAAGAAATATGGACAGTAAAAATAACAAATAACAAAAATGAAGATAAGGCGTTTTCTTTATTCAGTGTGTTTGATTTTGAAGATAAAAGCTTTATGGGGTCAAAATGTCATTACGATGAAGAATATAATTATATATACAAATACTCCTTCCCCGGTCATTCCTTTTATGACGATAAAGAAAAGCTGGATAATGAGTTTAAATATGTATATTGCTATTGTAATGAAAAACCAGATTCCTTTGATACAAATAAATATCGTTTTTATGGTTGTGAGGACGACAGAGCTATGCCTTATGCAGTTTTAAACGGAAAATGTACTAATACCTGCACGCAGGGAATGGAAAGCATAATTTCAGCAATGCATCATGATTTTAAATTAAATTCAGGTGAAACAAAGGAACTGTATTTTGTTTTGGGCTCAACTGCTCACAGAGTCAATATAAAAGATGAAATAAATATAAATGTAAAAGAAGAATTTTTAAAAACAGAAAAACTATGGCGAAAAAGAATTGAAACTACAACCTTTGAAACAAAAGATGAAAATTTAAATCATCTTTGTAATTTTTGGTTCAAAAAACAAGTTACATATCTTTCGAGAACTAACCGCTTTGATTTTTCATCACCTGCAAGAAACGAGCTTCAGGATACAATGGGATATGCTTTCTGTGAGCCTATGGAAGCCTTCGAAATAGTAAAAAGAGTAATGGCTCGTCAGGAGGAAAACGGTTATTTACGACAATGGATATTTCATGACGGAAGACCTCCAAGAGGCTTTGCGGTAATGAGACACAGCGATGCTCCTATATGGCTGATTATTTGTTTTGTTGAAATTATAAGTCATATAATAAAAGACGAAAGCCTTTATAATGTGCTTGTTCCATATAAAAATTCAGATAAAAAAGGAACAGTCATGGAACATCTTGAAAAAGCTGCTTATTTTATGACGGATAAAAATGAAATGGGTACGCACGGATTATGCTTAATGCGTGACGGAGACTGGACTGATCCTATGAACGCAGTGGGACGTAAGGGGAAAGGTGAATCTGTATGGAATTCTATGGCTCTTGTATATGCAATAAAAGAGCTTGATAAGGTTAAGCCTCAGCCTGAGCTTATAAGACGTGCACAGGAAATATCTTACAATATAAATGAATATGCATGGGACGGACAGTGGTATTTAGCTGCGCTTGACGATGACGGAAGAAAAGTCGGTACTCATGAAGATAAAGAAGGTAAAATTTTCTTGAATACGCAGACATGGGCAGTAAGTTCAGGTGTTGCACAAGGAGAACGGTTGAAAAAAACTCTTGACAGTATAAAAAAACTTGAAACAGAAGCAGGTTATATACTTTCAGACCCACCGTTTTCAAAATGGAACGAAAAATGGGGGAAAATCAGCATAAAACAAATGGGAGCTTTGGAAAACGGAGCAATATATTGCCATGGCACGCTTTTTAAAGCACTTGGCGATTATGTTATCGGCGATTATGATGAAATGATGAATACTATTTTGAAATGCTTGCCGGTAAATGAAAAAAATCCGCCTGAACAGAATATGCAGTTACCTTTGTATGTACCTAATTATTATTTCGGAATACGAAATGAAAACTTCGGGCGTTCAAGCTGTTTTTACAACACAGGGACAACATCATGGATAATGATGCTTTTAAATAGAATGAAAGGGGAAAAATAGTATGGGAAAAATACCTGAAAAGCTCATAAATAAGATAATCAAAAACACAGAAAAAATAGGAAATGATTTAAGAGATTTCCCGGGAACAGAAGATGGAAATTATTTAAAAGACAGAGAAAAGGCAATAAAAATAGGACATATTTTTAACTGGACGCAAAGCTTTTTTGTGGGAATGACTCTTTGGGCATACGAAGAAACAAAGAATGAAAAGCTTTTAGAGTGGGCAGAGCAATTCAAAAACGAATACTATAAAAAGGTATTTGAAACCCCTATGGAGACAATGCACGATGCAGGATTTTTGTATTCTCCGTATGCAGTAATGCTTTATAATATAACAAAAAATGAAGAATATAAAGAGATAGCGATAAAGGCGGCGGACGCACTTGCAATGAGGTATGAGCCGAAAGGTGGATATATAAGAGCATGGGGGAGAATGGACTACAAGACTCCCGACTATGTAGATAAAGAGCTTGCGAGAGACCATTTTTTTACGGAAAGTAAAGGTCTTGCGATAGTGGATTGTATGATGAATTTACCACTTCTTTTCTGGGCAAGTGAAGTGACGGGGCATCCGTTTTATAAAAGAATAGCAATGATGCATGCAGATACAACAATGAAGTATTTTGTAAGAGACGACTATTCCGTAATGCATGCATACAGATTTTCTGAGGAAACAGGTGAAGCATTAGGAGAAGCTAACTATTGCGGATATGCAAACGGCTCGCACTGGTCGAGGGGGACTGCATGGGCAATATACGGTTTTGCAATTGCATACAGTTATACAAAAGAAGCGAAATATCTTGATATGTCGATGAAGCTTATGCAGAAATTTATGACGGAATGTAACGGAGAAATTCCTGTATGGGATTTCAGATTGCCTGATTTTGAAGAAAAAACACTTGATACTTCAGCTGCGGCAATTGTGCTTTGCGCAATTTTGGAAATGGAAAAATACAAAAAAAATAAATTCTTTCCAAAATACAAAAAGCAACTGCGTGACAGCCTGGAAAAATATATTGACTATAACGAAGATGTTATGGGAATTTTAAAGGAACAAAATGGTACTCATTCCTATGCGTCATATGGTGATTACTTTTTAGTTGAAAGCTTTATGAAGGAAAGTAGAATCAAAGTATGGTAAAAGCTTATGAAATTGTGGAGGAGAATGAATTATGATATGGAAAATAAAGAAGATTGGAAATGGCAAAACAACAGATTTTGCAGTAAGTGAACTGATATATTACCTAAAAAAAATGAATTCTGAAATACAAATTGAGGAGAAAGTTGAAGATGACGGAGAAGGTCTTTCAATAGGATGTAGTAATACTTTTGATGAAATTCTTCCGGTAGTTGAAGACAAGACCCTTGATGATGCAATTTACATAAATGTAAAGGACGGTAAAGGAATTATTACAGGAACTAATACAAGGAGCGTACTAATAGCAGTTTACAGATATTTAAAGGAGCTAGGCTGTAAATTTATCCGGCCGGGAAGAGATAATGAGGTTATACCCAAGATAAATCCTCTTGAAGCAACTGTATATGTTTCTGAAAAAGCCTCATATCGTCACCGCGGAGTGTGTATTGAGGGAGCCTCTTCTTATGAACATATAGCGGATATAATTGATTGGCTTCCTAAAATTTCAATGAACGGTTATTATATACAGTTTATAAAGCCGTACGGATTTTTCCAGATATGGTATAATCATAAAGGTAATCCATACATGAAGCCTGAAGAAAAATCTTCGGAGGAGCTTGATAAAATTGTAAACAGCCTTGAAGATGAAATCCAACAAAGAGGTCTTATTTATTACAGGGTAGGTCATACGTGGAACAGTGAATCAATAGGTATGGAAACAACATATTGGAATAAAGCAGACGAACCGGATGAGAAAATAAAAAAATATCTAGCCGAGATTAATGGGGAACGTAACTGGCACGGTGGACAGCCTATCGGTACAAATCTTTGTTATTCAAATCCTGAAGTCCGTGAGCTTATGACGGATTATGCGGTAGATTATTGTAGAAAAAATCCTCATGTAAGCCATATAGTATTTTGGCTTGCAGATGGTTTTTCGAACTATTGTGAGTGTAGTGAATGTAAAAAGAGCAGACTTGCCGACTTGTATGTGAAGCTTCTGAATAGACTTGACGAAAAACTGACCGAAGCCAATATAGACACAAAAGTTGTGTTTAGTATACAATATAATTGGCCGCAAACCGAAAAAATAAAAAATCGTGACAGATTTGTTATGATGATTTATCCCATTTATAAGAACTATGCACAGCCGTTTCCGTCAGAAATAGACGAAAATACATTACCGGAAATACCGGTGTATGAAGATAATGCTATTGTTCCGAGATACTTTAAGACTGTTGAAGATTATATTGCACTTTGGCGCAAATGGAAAGAATTTTTTGACGGGGATACGATCGTATATGATTATCAGCTTATATGGCTCCTTTACCATGATCCAGGATTTATGTATGTTTCTGAAATAGTATATGAAAACATGAAAAATCTTGAAGTTGTGGGAATTAACGGGATGTCCAGTTGTCAGGTTCAGCGGCTGTTTTTTCCTACTGCATTTCCGATGGTTGTCATGGCAGAAACATTATGGAATAGAAATGTTGATTATAATGAATTGAAACAAAAATATTTTACAGAAGCATTTGGCAACGACGGAGCTGAACTTTACGGACTTCTAGAAAGAGCGGGACAGCCTGAAATTACAAAACTTGAGCCAAGTGTAGATGCGACAGCATGGCAGGAAACGGTAGGGAAAGAAACAATTGAGTCCATAAAAAAATCCAAAGAAGCGGCGGAAAAAATCAAAATACTTATAGAAAAAAATCTGAAAAAATCGGAACACAATTCCGTTGTATTGCAGTCGTGGAAATATTTATCATTTTATCCTACGTATGCAGAGCTGTATCTGGATATGCTCAAGGCGTCGTATGGCGAAGGAAATGTTGAAAAAACACGGGATTGTTACGCAAAGCTTGTTGATTATGTGAATAAGAGCGAGTCTGAGCTTCACCGTGTATTTGATGGATTTATGTTTCAACAGAGACTGAACTATTTCTTTAAGTCTATGAAAGCACCAAATTTTATGACTGATTTGGATGAAATGTGATATTATTGTGTTCTGAATTAAAAAATAAAAAATTAGAACAAGGTGATCGAATATGAATTACAGAGAAAATTTAAAAGAAAATATATTGAATTTTTGGCTAAAAAACAGTATAGATTACAAAAACGGAGGTATATATACCTGCCTTGATAAAGAGGGGAATACATACGGGGAAGAAAAAAGCGTTTGGTTTCAAGGTAGAGCCTTATGGACTTTTTCAAAAGCGTATAATTTAATTGAGAAAAATCCTGAATATTTAAAGGCAGCAAAAACTATTTATGCATTTCTTTCAAAATGTGAGGATACAGACGGAAGAATGTTTTTTACCGTAACAAAGGATGGAAGAGGAATACAAAAAAGAAGATACTATTTTTCCGAAACATTTGCGGCTATAGGTTGCGCCGAGTATTATAAAGCAACGGGAGACAAGTTCGCTTTGAAAAATGCAGAAAAATATTTTAATATCGCTTATGACTGCTTTAAAGGGCGAATAAAATTACAGCCTAAATTCAATCCGGAAACAAATAATATAAAATCTCTCTCTCCGGTTATGATTATGCTTTCCACAGCACAGGTTATGAGAAGCATAGACGGAATGTGGGATAAGTATAACAAAATTGCAGAGGAATGTTTAAAAGAAATCCTTGAAGGCGGATATTTAACGGAAAAAGCATTGCTTGAGCATATTTCAGAAGATGGAAAACCTCTTGATACCCCAACAGGACGAATTGTTAATCCCGGGCACTCTATGGAGGCGGCGTGGTTTATTATGGCCGAAGGTATTCTTACAAATAATAAAGAAGCAATAGAAAAGGCGAAGAATATAATAGATATTACTTTACCGCTTGGAATTGATAATAAGCACGGTGGAATAATTGCCTTCACCGATTTGAATGGAAAACCACCCGTACAGCTTGAATGGGATATGAAGCTGTGGTGGCCGCAATGTGAAGCGATGATTGCCCTGAGACTTGCATATCTTACATTTAAAGAAGAAAAGTATAATAATTTGTATCTGCAGTTTAAAGATTATTGCAAAAAATATTTCTGTGATGATGAAAATGGAGAATGGTATGGCTATTTGCATTATAACAATACCATTTCCACCACATTGAAGGGAAATATATTCAAAGGGCCTTTTCATATTCCCAGACTTTATATGATAATGTCTGTTATGGATAATGAAAGAGATATAAGACCGTTCTTTTAAGAACTTTATGAGGCAGGCGCTTATAAGCGTTTGCCTCATAAAGTTTGTATTAGATAAATAATCTTATCAACCGAAGGCTTGTCCCAAGCCTGTTATGATTATGGCAACAAAACCTATAAGAATACCCATTGTCTGAATGGTTTTAAGTTTTTCTTTAAAGAAAATTTTCCCTGCCAATGTTGAGAGTATTACCATTGAACCGTTGCTGACCGGAAAAAAAACAACACTTGGAATAATACCGGCAAGAATGACATTAAGCCTCATATAAATGCAACTTGCCGCACCGGATAAAATAATGTATAAAAGAGCTTCCTTTCTTATTTTCGGAATTGGTTTCTTTGCTGAAGCATTTATAGAAAAAGAAAAAGCAGCAAAGAGAATTACAGAGAAAAACGATGCAACAAGCATCATTCCCGTAACCTCGTCTGTTACATCTGATACTCCGAAGAACTTATTGAAAATCCCCAGCAATCCGCCCGCAAGAAAGAAAAGAAACGCATAGAAAAACCATTTTTTTGTCAGCTTTTCACCACTTTTTTTGGGATTCACACAAAATCCGAGAGAAAACATCAGGATAAGCATACCGATTAGTTGAACTATGTTTACAGCTTCATGCGAATATATAACTCCAAAAAAAGTAGCAATAATAAATGCACAGCTGCCTATAAGCGTTGTAAGAGAAACCGGGCCTTCACTCATGGAAACTGTTTTAAAAAAGAGAAACAAGCAAAGAAGTACGCCGTACACCAATCCGAAAATAATGGCAGTGAGGCTGATGGAAGAAGCTTCGGAAAATAAAAACCACAATGTCATTATTAGACTCCACACGGTGCTTATTCCTGCATTAAAAAGGAATAAATCACCTTTGTTTTCTATTCCTTTGTTGGAAAACTTATGTAAAATACAACTGTTGGCAACTGAAAAAATAATGGAAACAACCATAAAAATATATGCTGCTATAACTGACATTTTAAATTCCTCCTGTATTGGTTTGGTGATATATGATTTTTTGAAATAAAAGCTTTTGAAAAGTGGGCTACATCGTAAAAGCCTGTTGCATGAGCAATATCACTGAGAGACATATTATCATGACGCATCAGAAGCTCTGCTTTTGAAAGACGGTATGCACTGAGGTATTTAAGCGGTGTAGTACCGGTGGCTTTTTGGAATATTCTGTGAAGATATGTGCGTTCAATTCCTATAAATGACGCTATATCCGAAACGGTAATGCTGTTTGGATAATTATCTTCTATAAATGAAACAGCTTTTGAAACATAATGATGTAAAAGGTAATCGTTTTTTGGCTTTTCTAAGCAGCTTTTGATAAGTCTGCTCATAACAAGAAGAAAATAACCTGTAACATCATAGCCTTTAGCACCGTTTTTTGAAGAAGCTTTATACATTGCATAAATATCGTTAAGCATATCCTCGGACAAGTCGAATGAGAATGTTACATTGTTTTCGTTAATACCTGAGTAATGAACGATTGCATCGTCATCTATTCCGCTGAAATTTGCGTAAATATATTTCCAAGGCTCTTTTTCATCAGCTTCGTATGAATTTGGAATATCAGGAAATATCATAAAGCCTTGTCCGGCTGAAAGCTCATAGGATTTTCCGGCAGCTCTGTAACAGCCTTTTCCTTCTAAAATAAAATGAACTGAATAATGACCGTAAATCCTTGACGGTGTTTTGTGACCTTTATCGCATATTGTAAGTCCGCATTGAGTAACTGACAGACTTCTGCTTGGAATAAGCTCAATGTCATGTCGTGTTCCCGAATAACTCATATATATCCTCCTTTTTGCACAATGGTACAAATAAAATATAGCATTTTATTTGCATTTTGGCAATATTAAATTTTAAAAAACAACAATCTTACAAAAATAAAGCTACATTGATACAAGACAAAACATATTTTTTGATGATATAATAACAAAAAGGAGGGTGAAAACCAATGAAAGAAAAAATCAGAATAGGCTTTGTAGGTTGTGGACAGTTTTGCCAGAAATTTGTTCCGCTTTTTAAAGCACATCCGGCAGTTGAATTTATTGCCATAACAGATAAGTTTCCTGAGAGATGCAAGGATTATGATGAAAGATTTGGCGTTGATAAGATATTTGATTCTTTTGAAGCTATGATTGCATCGAGCGATGTAAATACAGTTGCTATTTTTTCACAGAGAAATCAGCACGGAGAAATGGCGATTGCGGCACTCAAGGCAGGGAAAAATGTTTACAGTGCAGTTCCTATGGCTACAAGTATTGAGGAAATAAAAGAAATTGTGCGTCTTGTAAAAGAAACAGGACTTACATATTCAATGGGCGAGACAGGAATTTACCGTCCGGCTGCAATTTTCTGCCGCCAAAAATTCAACTCCGGAGACATGGGGGATATGGTTTACGCAGAAGCACAGTATAATCACGACATGAAAGGCTTATACGATGTGTTCAAATACACAGAAAAAGATGAGTGGAAAAAAATGGCGGGACTGCCACCGTTTTTATATCCAACCCATTCTACATCAATGGTGCTCTCTGCTGCAAAAACGTATGCGCTCAAGGTTGCTGCATTTGGTTACACGGATAAAATTGATACGGATATTTTCGGAGAAGGTATGAATTATTGGGATAATCCCTTTTCAAACAGCTCCATGCTTTTAAAGCTTGATAATGGAGCAATCGCAAGAATAAGCGAAAACAGGAGAATTGCGTGGGGAGTACCTGAAACATATATCTCTCATTTTCATGGAACGAAAAGCTCTTACGAATGTTCACTTATACATCATTCCTATATTAAGGTTGAGGACAAGGACCTCGTTTATGAGGATGTGAGTGATTTATTAAACCCGATTGAGCTTACAAAGCACAAGGATGACCCTGAATTTGTAAAAAAAGCTGTAAAAGGTGAATGGTCGGGCGGGGAAGCGCCTATTCAGATTATAAACAGACTTCCTGGGGAGATTGTTCCTTTGGAAACCAACCATGCAGGAACGCATAAGTTTATGGTTGACGATTTCTGCCAGGCTTATATGTCAGGCAAATTATCGCCGACAAATGCGTGGCAGGCGGCAAGATATAATCTTCCCGGCTTAACTGCACATATAAGTGCTATGGAGGGCGGAATAACAATAGATATTCCTGACCTTGGAAATCCGCCTGAAGATATGGAGGTTTTATCTGAAGACAGATTGACAAACGAGGTGGACTACCGTGAATAATGAATTACCTCAGCTTTTTATGAGAAAACCGGATATGACAGACCTTTCTCCACTCATATTGCCGGAAGGATTTTCGCTTCATACGCACAGCAACGAGTATGAGCAGGTATGGGAGGATATAATAGAAAAGGCATTCGGAACGCATTATTCGTTTGAAAAGTGTATAAGAAACGGTGGGGATTACAAGCCTGAATATGTCTTATATATAGCGAAAGACGGAAAGGATATAGCCACGACTACTGCTGTGGAAAAAGAGAGCTTTCCGGGTGAAGGCTGGTTTAGAATGGTAGCAACAATACCAGAAGCAAGAGGCTTGGGAGCGGGGAGACTTGTTACAACAGCAGCACTTCATTCACTTTTAAAAAGAGGCTATAAAAGCGTTGTTTTGTCTACTGATGATGAAAGAATAGCTGCAATTAAGTTATATTTATCACTCGGCTTTGAGCCTATATATACCCACGAAAGCCATAAAGAACGCTGGAAAAAAATCATGATATTTATAAAAAAAGAAGATTAAGGGAAATAAAATCATATTATGTAGGAAATTAAGTGTGTATTTCCCATGAAATTGTAAGATTTGAATTAAATTGCTTAATAAGGTATGGCTATTTATAATTTAATATTCAAAGACAGCAAGTCAAAAAGTGAAATGAGCCTTGCTGTCTTTGTTTGTCAATATGTTAAGTAGAAAATAAACATAGATACACGATGGTCAAGACAAATTTTCTTTCTACAACTTAATATCCCCATGAATGTCAATTGATTTGTCATATTCATTTTGCTTTATTTCAGGAAAAAGTACCGGACTTAAGGCCGCGAGAAGCAGCATTAAGAGCGTTGAAATAAAGAACAGAGTTCGTATGGATGAAGCTTGTGCAATCACACCGCCTATAAGCGAACCTACGGTTGTGCCAAGTCCTGATGATGCGAGTGTCCATACACTTTGTGCAGTTACATTACTATCCTTTGGCACTATCTGGCAAATATACGGAGCTACCGATGCCCATTGAAGACCAAACCACACAAGACTGCCTGCAAAGGTCAAAAGAACAAGGTAAGGGTTTTTGAAAAAACATACTGCAAAACTTCTGAATGCCGCAGAAAAAGCGATTATCATGAAAATTTTTCTTGGATGTGTTTTAGCTATTTTGGAACCGAATACCATCATAATTCCCCATTCAAGAAATGCTTCAACGCTGATTACAATACTGAGAAGTCCTAAATCTCCCTTTAGAACATCTGTATAGTAAACAGGGAAAAAAACTGTGTTTACCGCGGAAGTCATATAAAGCAGAAGGGTGTATATCAGAAAACAGACATAATGTTTGTTAAAAATTTTGGTAAAATTGAAGCGTTCCTTCTCAGAATGACCATGCGGTGTTTCTTTTGGAGCTGCCGTTGATATAATTGCTGAAATAGCGGCAATTATTGCAACATAATAGAATATATCCTTTGCAGATTTGAATCCCACAATGCCAAGTACAAGCCCTGCTAATGCAAAACCAAATGAAGCAAACGAACGAACTGCCCCAAATGGATATATAAGCTTATTGGCATTTTCTGATGCAATTGAATCAATCAAAGGCTGATGCACCATAAAGCAGAAATAAAACAAAAATACAGCAACGCATAACATCGGAAGATTCATATTTAAGCATATAAACGGAATTGAAAACAATACTATAAGTAAAAACGATAATGCAAGAACATTAAATCTGTTTTTGCTTCGATATGCAATCTTTGCCCACACAAGCTGTGAAAGAATTGTTACAGCGGAACCAAATGCCATTATACTACCTACAGTCTGTTCGGTAGTAAACGGAAGCGATGCTACATAAACAGACATAAAGTTATTTACAAGACATTGCATCCCCCATGGTAATGTATATAAAATCAGAAGTGCCCAAGTTAATTTTTTGTTCATCATGCTTTTGTAACCTCATAGGTATTTTTGTTATAGTCAACTGTTATTACAGTATTGTCTGAATATGTAACGGCATACACGCCATCAGAGATTTTTTCGTGTTTCAACATAAGCTCGTATGTAAGGTGCTTAAGCGCCATGTATTCATCATACATTCTTTTGAGAACTTTAACCGAATCGTTAAGCTGTTCATCTGTTGCACAAAGCAAATCAATTTCCCCCATCCAGTTTCCACAGCACCCTTCACCTACATATTTTGAGTTAATATATCCAACAGGACGTCCACCATATTCAATAAATTTAAGCTGGGTTTTTATATCCTTAATACCATAGTTTACGGTTTCTGTAGACGGATTGTAAAGGATTGAACCGTGAAAAACAAGCTGCCAGAAAGGGATAGTTTCATCGCATATAGGATGCTGCTCTCCGCAAAGATTGTAGCTTGTGTAGAGTACATAATCAATATTGTCGGAAATATAATCGAAAGCGCCTTCTGATGCAAAACCACCGAACAATTCACGACTTCTGTCTGCAAGACTGCATATTACTTTTCCTGATTCTCTTGCAGTTGACGGATGCAATTTGCTGTAGCAGTTCTTAGGTGGAAAATTCGAGAGAACATCAATATAATGAACTCCTCTGAAGCCCATACCGCTGATTAAATCCAAATGCTGATTTGTAAAATGAGGCATACACTGTGGGCAAATATGGTAAGGCAATCCACCACCCCATGGTATTGAATCTGTTGAATACTTACCATCAGCATTAACAACAAGTGCATCTTCACTCCAGCTGTCAGCAATTTCATACATATCGGTACTGTTAGTATGTACTGTCATCTGATAACCGAGAGATTGACCGTACTTGCCTAAAGCTTCAAGTCCATCTTGTCCACCAATAGTTTCTTCTATAGGCAAAAGCTGAGGCCATCTGCCGTCATGACCTTTTATTTCAACACCTACAAGGCAAATTTCAGCCTTTTCAATGCCGGATGCCTTCATAGCATCAAGAATTTCCATTGCTCTTTTAGTTGTACAACCTACTATTACTTCAGGCTCATTTTCAGGTGTTTGATGTAACACAGGTGCAGGAACCGGTTTCCAGGACATTCTTATGCGAAGCTCGATTGATTCGGCAGCATATTTTATTTCGTCTGACTTTTCAGTACGGGCTTTCAGCGGCTCGGGATTTTTGATACTTCTGTAAAGAGCTGCCATATCGTTATAATCACTTCCTTTTGGAAG
The DNA here is from genome assembly GCA_964537245.1 of uncultured Oscillospiraceae bacterium. Taxonomy (GTDB): domain Bacteria; phylum Bacillota; class Clostridia; order UMGS1840; family UMGS1840; genus UMGS1840. Next base: position 1,250 of record CAZHZL010000067.1, on the reverse strand, counting down.
TGTGTAATATTCGATAATCATATCCTCATATAAATTTTTTCCGTTCAGATAAAATCTTGGAAAAATATAGTATATTCCTGATTTTACGCCGACAACTATTTTATATTCAAAAGTCATACCGGTAACGACTGCAAATATTGACTTTTCTGTTGTTTTAAAACCGAATATGGGCATTTGATTACTGTCTGCAATATATTCACAATCTTTTTTATCAGTAAAACGGCAAAGCATCGTTCCGCCCTCTTTTGTGCCTCTCGGAGCAATTGCATATCCGTTTTCATCTTTGCCGCTTGTGAGAAATTCAGGACAAAAATCCAAATAACACTCATCTGCAGGTAAATCCTCTCGTTTTATTGTTACAATGGTTTTTTCTCCGATATTTTCAACTGTCGGATAAATTGTCTGTGTAGTGTTGTTTTGATATTTTATTATACATTTCATGGCAAAAATAAGTCTCCTTTTTTATTTTTTTATTATTATAGGTAAATTGTATCATTTCCGTATTGACAAAGCAAGAAATATAATATATAATTATAAGACAAAATTTAACATTGGGTGATGGAAATGTACTATAATGTAACAGAAAAATCTTTTACGCCAGATTTTTTTATGTGTGAGAGAAATACAGATGTTTTTTGCGTTAATCATATGCATCATTATCTGGAGGTGGCATTTGTTCTGGAAGGAGAGGTTGTTTTAGTGAAGAAAAACAAGGAACAATTCCTCAAAAAAGGAGAAATGGCAATAGTAATGCCCTATGAAATTCACGGATACGAAACAAAAGGGAAATCTGAGATGCTTGTAATTGGTTTTCAGCCGGAATATATCTCCGAATATAAAAAAATGCTTTACGGAAAAACATTTGAAAATTCAGTTATTCCGATGAGCAAAAGAATGTGGGATTATCTGGAGGAAATTTCAGAGTCCAAGGACTATGACCTGTTTTTTATAAAATCACTGCTGTACTGCGTTTTTTCCGAATTTATAAGAAAGGGCAGGTTGCAGGAGAACGATTTTTTTCAAAATGATACATTGGAAAAAGCACTTGAATATATTTCCACACATTATCTTGAAGATATTACCTTAAAAAGCGTTTCTTCAAAAATCGGAGTTACCTCTGTTCATCTCAGCAGAATTTTGAGTAAGGAAAGCGGTATGAATTTTACCCGTTTAGTAAACTGTATGCGTCTTCGCGAGGCTAAAAAACTTCTTGATGAAACTGATATGTCTATAAGTGAGATTGCGTATGA
>CAZHZL010000066.1:0-14220 GCA_964537245.1 uncultured Oscillospiraceae bacterium | reverse complement strand
TATGAATGCTTTCGTTTCTTTTGTTTAACAATTATGTGTGAGATAATTAGTTGACTAAAATTGTACATAGTAAGTCTTGCAAATATTTCTTGAAGAATATACTCCGTCTTTTTAGAATGAAATAACATCAGGGATAGTGAATATTTCAAATTACTGTTTTTTGTATCTTTAGTTTGGCATCGTGTTAATTCAACGGAGACTGAAATATCAAATTCTTCATTATCAGGAAGAGGAAGTTTTGAAACAATACCAAATCTATCCACATCTTTTACTCGAATTAAAAACTTTTGTCCTTTTTCCATTACATGAGCTATGAAAAGTTCAGACCGCAAAAAAAGAAACGAAACCTCAAAATCAAGAATATTTTAATCTTTTTTTCTATCCCCTAAAAACCAACGGGCTGTTTAAAAAAAATTTTTTTAAACAGCCCCTTTTTATGAATAAAATTTTATGGCTTCATCCAGTATAGCGCTGCAGGATTTGTAGATTTTTTCATACTGACTGTGATATAAAGGGTTTTTTCCGATTCCGGCTTCTATTGTGAAGCCGGGCTTTTTATATTTTTCTATAAACCAGTCCTTAAATCCGGCGTGAGAAGCAGTTCCTGTCGGCTCAGAATAGCAGTATCCCGAAGCTTTTTCAAAAAGCTTGGTAAGCTCATTTGTATGCTCGGGGAAAATTCCGTTATAGCCTGTGTATATCTCGCTTCCCTGAGTGTGAAATGCGATGGCAATATCAAAACAAACCTTTTCACACAGATTTTTTATTGATTTTGTTTCAGACTCGGAAAATGGCTCTTCACCTCCGTATTTTGTGAAATGCGGAGCACATATTCCTTCTTTTTCTACTTCTTCTTTTGCTTTGAAAAAGCCTGCGTCATAGTTATGGTTTAAGTCAACTCCGTTGTAGTTTGCCTGCCACCTGTCTCTGAAAGGCACAAAATGCGGTATCGTTATTTTTCCTGTAAAAAAATCAGTTCCGTCGGGATTGAGAAGCGGTACTGCATAAAAAGAAACTTTATCAAAAAATTCTTTTTCCTTATTCATAACATAGTCAATTATAAATTCGCTCATTATTGTTTCTAAGCTGTGGTGACCGCATATAACAAGAATATTTTTCGGACCGTTTCCTGCTTTGATAAGAAAAATATCCTTGTTGTTCACGCTTTTTCCGATTGATTTGAAGCTTAAGAATTTTTTAAAAACATTGATTTTTATGAGATCGTATATCAGATCGTCATAAGTATAAATTTTGTGTATCATAAAAGTCCTCCCAAAATAAAAAAGATTATTAACGATATTAAAGCAAATATAAATCTTGCAAGTATAAAATGAATAATACTTATGTCATTTTTTGAAAAAGACAGGCTTTGAAATATGATAGAAAATCCTCCGAAGCCTGTTAAGAACACAGATAAATATTTTCCCGCATAATGCGGAATGAAATTATAGATTTCTGTATTTCCCGCTGTTATTTCCAAAAATCCGCACAGGATACTGCCTGTGATATTATTACCCGATATTTTTTTTAATATTTCTCCCAACCCCGAAAAAAAACAAACAAACCCAATTATCGAAAGCATTGATTTTGATGACGAAATAACGCTTTTTGTTATGCTTTCGCCAATACTCAAATAAGTTTCTTCTTTTTTTGCATATAGCACCGTAACATCAGATTTTTTTGAAATAAAAAAATTTATTATAAGTGACGACAATACAAAAGAAAGATACATTTTTAATCCGCTTTGATACATACTTTCAAGATAAGAAATACAAAAACCAAATCCCGGAATGCTTGCAAAACAAAAAAGCTTCTGCATTTCTTCCTTTGAAATTTTGTTTTCCTTATATAATTCCGAAGATAATCGCGCACCGGTGGGATATCCGCAGAAAAGAGAAAGTATATATGCACCCGAAGCGTTTTTTGATATTCCTGTAATTTTATAAATTATTTTATATATAATTTCAGAAACAACGCTCAAGCCTCCCGTATAATGAAATACAGATGAAATCACCATATAAGGAAACAGGGAAGGAAACAGTGCTTTTAGTGAATTTTCAAGTCCGAGAAACACTCCTTTTTTTATATCATAAGGAAATAAAACGAAAAGTATTGTCAGAAGTATGCCCATTAATTTTGACATTAATAACCACCGTTTTTCATATATTTGTATAAAATATATTAAAAAAATCAGAAAAATAGAAGAGAGGCAATAAAAAAAGTGAAGCGTTTGAAAAAAGAGAAAAAGAGCAAAAAAGAAAATAAGGAGATTTATAAAAAGAATATATATGAGATTATCGGAGTAAGCCCCGAAATAATTTCCGATGAAGTGAAAATAGTCGTTGTTGGAGATTATTTAGTTGAGTTTCACAATCACAACGGAATAATTGATATGACAGATGAATACATAAAAATAAATACCAAAAGAAATATTTATACGGTTTTTGGCGATAAGCTAATTATCTGCTCAATGACCGACGAACAGCTTGATATAAAAGGGAAAATAAATTCTCTTGTGCGTGAATGAAAAAAGGTGGTACTATGGATATTTACAGATTTTTTTCGGGATATGTAAAAGCTGAAATAAAAGGGGGGAGATTAGAACGCTTTATAAATATAATTATAAATAAAAAAATATACATTTGGGATGTTATAAAAAAATCAGATGGCACTGTGGAATTTTATGTGAGTAAAAAAGGCTATGATAAGATTAACGATATAGCACAGGAGCATAATATCATTTGTGAGAAAAAACAGGAATACGGTTTTTTATATTTTATGAAAAACATAAAAAGAAGATGGATGTTTGCTGTTTTTGTTCCTGTAAGCTTGTGTATACTTTTTTTATTTTCATCTGTTATATGGTCTGTTGAAATAACAAAAGCAGATTATGTTTCCGAAAAAGAAATAAGAGCAGCTTTAAAAGAGCTTGGGCTAAGCGAAGGAAAGCTTAAATACAATATAGATTATAAAAACGCCGCAAATGTCCTTCTTACAAAATTTGATGAGCTGATATGGGCAAATGTTGAGCTTGAGGGGACTAAGCTAGTTGTAACCTTACAGCCGAGAAAAAAAGCACCTGAGTTTATAGATAAGGATACACCGTGTAACCTTGTTGCAAAAAAAGACGGTTATATTATTTCAGTAACAGCAGAAAACGGAGAAAAAATCGTTAAGCCCGGCGATACTGTTATAAAGGGGCAGACGCTTGTGTCCGGAATAGTGCAGAGTATGCGGGTAGGCGCAAGATATGTTCATTCGCTTGGAGAGGTGAAAGCGAAAACATGGACGGAAAAAATAAAAGAACAGAAGCTTTATAAGTATGATAAAATTTATACAGGAGAAACAAAAAAGTATACAGAAGCAGATATTTTTAGCTTCAAAATACCAATATATTTTAAAAAAAATATTGACTTTTACAATTATGATAGTATAATAAAAGAGAGTAATATTTTCTTTTTAGGCTTCAAAAAATATGAATACAGGGAATATACATTGAAAAAAACAAAAATAAGTATTAATGAAGCTGTAAAGCTGTGTTCTGATGAGCTTTTGAATGAAATTAAAAAGGAAACAGAAAATATTAAAACAAAGAAAATAACATACGATGTTATTGACGATGAGACGATTAATGTGCGTGTGTTTGTTGAGAGTGAAGAAAATATTGCGCAGAGTGAAAAAATCGTAACAGATAAAACAGTGAGGTAGTAAAGTGGAAAGAGAAATAGTTTTTGAGTCCGACCGTGCGATAAGCGAAGTTTGCGGTAATTTTGACGAAAATATTTTTTTGATTGAAAAAGAGCTTGGTGTAAAAATTTTTATAAAAGGCGATGTTTGCAAAATTACAGGTGACGATATTAATGCTAAGATGGCTCATGAGGTTGTGACAGGTCTTATAAGACAGCTTAGTCAGGAGGAAAGCATTGACGAGCAGGTAATAAGATATTTTATCAGCTTAGCCCGTGAGGGAAATATAAAATCTGCCGAGGAAATCGGCGGCAACTGTATTTGTGTAACCTCAAAAGGAAAGCCTGTAAAACCAAAAACGGTAGGGCAGAAGCATTATGTTAATAATATTCTGGAAAATACAATCAGCTTGGGCGTAGGCCCTGCGGGAACAGGAAAAACCTATCTTGCCGTTGCCTGTGCAGTGAATGCATTCAAGGCAAAAGAAATATCAAGAATTATCCTGACAAGACCGGCGATAGAAGCAGGTGAAAAGCTCGGTTTTCTTCCCGGTGACCTTCAGTCTAAGGTTGACCCTTATTTAAGACCTCTTTATGACGCGCTTTTCGATATGCTTGGCTCTGAAAATTTCAGTAAATACAGCGAAAAAGGGCTTATCGAGGTTGCTCCTTTGGCATATATGAGAGGAAGAACTCTGGATGATTGTTTTGTTATTCTTGACGAAGCACAGAATACAACGCCCGAACAGATGAAAATGTTTTTAACGCGTATCGGATTTAATACAAAGGCTGTTATAACCGGTGATATTACGCAGACAGATTTACCGACAGGTAAAAAATCGGGACTTAAAGAGGCAATGACTGTTCTTAAAAATATCGAAGGCATTTCAATAACACGATTGAGTCCCTCCGATGTTGTGCGCCATCCGCTTGTTCAGAAGATTATACTTGCATACGAAAAATATGAACAGAGAAACGAAAAGAATAAGGGCGGTAAGGAATAATGGAAAAAAAATATATTGTTGATTTATATGATGATGAATGTTATTATGATGAAAAAATGCATGAAAGCTTAAAGAAAACGGTTCTGACTGCTCTTGAAATTTTAAATCCGCAGTTCGACGCTTCTGTAAGTATAACGATAGTTTCAAACGAAGAAATTCGCGTTTTAAACAGAGAAAACAGAGCTGTTGACAAGGAAACAGATGTTTTGTCTTTTCCTATGCTTGAGTTTGAAAGTCCCGAGGTTTTGGCAAATGAGCTGTCGGAATACGATTATGACCCTGATACGAATTGTGTGTTTTTAGGGGATATAATTCTTTCAAAACAAAAAATTGAAGCTCAGGCACAGGAATATGGACATTCGCTTTTAAGAGAAAGCGTTTATCTTACATTACACGGAATACTTCACCTTATGGGTTATGACCATATGGTTGATGATGATAAAAAAATTATGAGAGAAAAAGAAAAGGAAATTCTTTTGAAGCTTTGTATTTCAGAATAAACCAAAAAAATTTTCAAAAAAAAGCAAAAAATGTTGAAATTTTTCTTCAGTTGTTGTATAATAAAAAATGATTGCAAAAAAATATGAAAAAAATCGGAAAGGAAACGGGCTGTCGTATTATTTTTGACATCCCTCAAATTAAATTTATGAAAAATACAGGATTTAAGAAATCGTTATTTGGATTTAACAATAAGCAGGTTCTTACCTATATGGACGAGCTTTCAAAGGATATAGAAAAAAAGCTTCGTATGAAGGATGACGATATTAAGGGACTCAAAAAAGAGCTTTCCGAAAAAGAAAATAATATAAATGAGCTTGAACTCAAAATCGAACAGCAGGAAGAAAAGGAAAACGAGCTTACAGCTATGCACGAAGAAGCTCTTAATAAAATAAATGAAGAGCATGAGGAAGAAATCCGCAGCTTAAAGCTTGAGCATAACGAAGAAATCGCAAGGCTTAATGAAGAAATAAAAGCACTCCGTTCAGATTTTGCCGCGGAAAAAGATAAGATTTCTCAGGCTATTCTGACTGCTGAAGCAAAAGCCGAGGAAATAATCGTAGCCGCGAAGCTAAAGGGCGAAAAAATCTTAAACGAAGCATACGAAAAAGCAGAAAACGAAAAACTCAGGTATAAAAAGACAAAAGCAGATGTTGACGACTTTACTTATGATGTTAAAAAGCTTCTTGATAAGCTTACAGGTGACATAAAAGGAAAATTGGGAAAGGAATAGATTAGTTATGAGAAAAAAATTGTTGAAATATCTTGAAGGTAATGCCAAATATACCGAAAAGGAGCTTTCAGAGCTTCTTGATGCTTCGGAAGAAGAAATTGCAAACGAAATAGAAAAGCTTGAAGAAGAGGGGATAATTCAAGGTTATAAAACCATTGTAAACTGGGATAAGGAAGTTCCTGAAATGGTTGAAGCTATTATTGAACTTAAAGTAAATCCGCAAAAAGGCGTAGGCTTTGATAAGGTTGCGGAGGAGGTTGCCGCATTTCCGCAGGTAAGAAGCGTTTATCTTGTTTCCGGTGGATTTGACCTTGCCGTTATAGTGCGCGGTATGTCCATGAAGGAAATAGCACTTTTTGTCGGCGAGCGCTTGTCAACTATTGATACAGTTTTATCAACAGCAACACATTTTTTAATGAACGCATATAAATCAGACGGAAAAATTCTTGTTGCACCGAAAAAAGATGAAAGGGTGATTTCACTTTGAGCAGTACATTTACTCCTGAAGCTTATTTATCAAAAACTGCAAAAGAAATAAAACCCTCAGGTATCAGAAAATTTTTCGATGTTGCAGCAACTATGCCTGATGTTATCTCTCTTGGTGTCGGAGAGCCGGATTTTGCAACGCCGTGGCACATTCGTACAGAAGCTATTAAAGCACTCGAAAAAGGGCATACCTTTTATACATCAAATTCAGGTCTTATCGAACTGAGAGAATGTATTGCAAAATATCTTAAAGACAGTATAAATGTTTCCTACGAGCCTTCAAACGAAATTATAGTAACTGTCGGAGCAAGTGAAGCTATCGATGTGTGTATAAGAGCGTTTGTTGCTCCCGGAGATGAGGTGCTTATTCCGGAGCCGAGCTTTGTTTGCTACAAGCCATGTGCAGAGCTTTCGGGCGGAGTTCCCGTTGCTGTAGAAACAACTCAGGAAAACGGCTTTAAGCTTCTTCCTGAAGTTCTGGAAAAATATATCACACCGAAATCAAAGCTTTTGATTCTTCCGTATCCCAATAATCCGACAGGCGGAATTATGACAAGAGAAGATTTAGAGAAGCTTGTTCCTGTTATAAAAAAGCATAATCTTATTGTGCTTTCAGATGAAATTTATTCTGAGCTTACATATCAGGGAAAACATGCGTCCATTGCTGAATTTGAAGGTATGAGAGAAAGATGCGTTGTTGTAAACGGTTTCTCAAAAGCCTTTGCTATGACAGGCTGGAGACTTGGTTATGCTTGTGCGCCTAAAGAGATTATCAGCACAATGATAAAAATTCACCAATATGGAATAATGTCAGCACCGACTTTTTCGCAGTATGCGGCTATTGACGCACTTAAAAACGGAATGGGCGATGTTGAGGACATGAAAGAGCAATATAACGAAAGAAGAGTATTTCTTGTAAATGCACTTAATAAAATGGGGCTTGATTGCTTTGAGCCGCTCGGTGCATTTTATGTTTTTCCGTCTATAAAAAGATTTGGTATGTCGTCTGAAGAATTTTGTGAAAAGCTTCTTTTTTCCGAAAAATTAGCTGTTGTTCCCGGAAATGCTTTCGGAGAATGTGGCGAGGGACATATCAGAATATCATACGCCTACTCTTTGGACGATATTAAAAAAGCTTTAAAGAGAATGCAGCATTTTATTGATAAAAATTTTAAATAAAATAAAAAGACAGAGGGGAACAAAAATAAATCCCCTCTGTCTAAATAATTGGAGCGAATTCGAAATGATACTTAATATAGTTTTATTTGAGCCGGAAATACCTCAGAATACCGGAAATATTGCCCGTACCTGTAAGGCAACAGGAGCGAGACTTCATTTAGTGGGTCCGATGGGCTTTAAAATAGATAATGCAAAGCTGAAAAGAGCAGGTCTTGACTACTGGGACGACCTTGATATAACATATTATGACAGCATTGCCGATTTCTACGAAAAAAACAGTGGAGAGATGTATTATCTGACAACAAAGGCAAAAAGAACTCACTGTGATGTTAAATTCAACGACGGCTGTTATATCATATTTGGTAAAGAAACTGCCGGTATTCCCGAAGAAATTTTAGTTGAACATCCTGATGAATGTTTAAGAATACCTATGCTTGGCGATACAAGAAGCCTCAATTTGTCAAACGCGGTTGCCATTGTTGCATACGAAGCATACAGACAAGATAATTTTGAAAGCTTTAATTTAGAAGGAGAGCTTCACAGACTTAAATGGTAAAGGAGTTTTTTTGAGATGAATTTTGAAAATTATAAATATAAGCTTGAAGCGCACGCACATTCAAAGCCTGGAAGCCGTTGCAGTGAAATTCCTGTAAAAGATGTTGTGGATATATATGACAAGCTGGGTTACAGTACATTGGTGCTTACAAATCACTTTAATCCCGATCTTCTGGAATATGATAAGAAAACTGCCGTAAAGAATTATCTTTACGATTACAATGAGGCGGTTAAATATGCAGAAGATAAAAATATCAATGTTATACTCGGAATTGAAATAAGATTTACAGAAAATTATAACGATTATCTTGTCTACGGGATTGATGAGAAATTCGTTGAAAAGTCGTATGATTATATAGACGGCACTTTAGAAAAGTTTTACCGTAACATGAAAAATGACAAAAATGTTATTTTGCAGGCGCACCCATTCAGAAAGGATATGACTCTTATGCCTGCTGAATTTATTGATGGAATAGAAACCTTTAATATGCATCCCGGTCAAAACGGAAGCATTGCAACTGCCTGCAAATATGCCCTTATGCATAAGGATATGCTTATCTGCGGAGGTACGGATTATCATCATCCTACCCACGAAGGCAGTATTTCGATAAACACCAAAAGTATAATAAAAGACTCATTTCAATTTGCTGACATTTTGAAATCAAAGGATTTTATTTTTGATATAAGCGGTAATATTGTTATACCGTACGGATTTAAGGAGAATTAATGAAAAAGGTTTGTATATTGACGCTTGGCTGTAAAGTAAATCAATATGAATCTGAAGCTTTATCACAGATGTTTCGTGATGAAGGCTTTTTGACTACCGTTACTTTTGAAAAAAGCGATATATATATTATAAATACATGCTCGGTTACAAACATGAGCGACCGAAAATCCCGTCAGCTTATAAGAAAATGTATTCGTTCAAATAGTAATGCAATCGTTATTGCAACAGGCTGTTATTCACAGGCAAATCCAAAAGAGGTTATGGATATTGAAGGTGTTTTTGCTGTTGTCGGAAATTCGGATAAGAATAAAATAATAAAAATTGCAAAGGAAGAGCTTTCAAAGCGAGAGAAAATACTTAAGGTCAGCGATGATGTAACGGGTGGCTTTGATTTTCCTGCTCTTTTATCATATCAGGAAAAGACGCGCGCCATAATAAAAATTCAGGACGGCTGTGATTCATTTTGCTCATACTGTATTATCCCTTATGTAAGAGGAAGATGCAGAAGCAGAGATACAGGTGACATTGTTTCTGAAATTACTGCTCTTGCAAAAAACGGATATAAGGAAATTGTTCTGTCGGGAATACATGTGTGCAACTATGGAGCAGATATGGAAAATATGACTTTCCCGAAGCTTTTATCTATGATTGAAGAAATTGACGGAATAGAAAGAATACGCTTAAGCTCAATTGAGCCGCTTGCATTTACAGAAGAGTTTTTTGAATTTTACAAAAAAACAAAAAAACTTTGTCCGCATTTTCATATTTCCCTTCAAAGCGGAAGCGACAGCGTTATAAAAAGAATGAACAGACATTATACATCTGAATATTTTTATAATGTTGTAAAAAAATTAAGAGAAATAAATCCGCTTACGGAAATCACAACAGATGTTATTGTTGGTTTTCCGGGCGAAACCGACGAAGAATTTTCAGATACGCTTGAGCTTATAAATAAAGTAGGCTTTTTGAAGGTGCATACCTTTAAATATTCCATGCGCGACGGCACTGTTGCAGCAAAAATGGAAAATCAGATTGACGAAAAAATTAAAGAAGAACGCAGTAAAAAGGTTATAGAATTAAGCGATAAAATCGAAAACGATATAATAGAAAGCTTCAAAGGAAAAACCTTGTCCGTACTTTTTGAAGAGAAAAAGGGCGATTTCTGGCACGGTTTTTCTGATAATTATATAAATGTTTTTGTAAAAAGTGATGAGAATTTATCCGGCAAAATAAAAAATGTTTATATCGAAGAAACAAAAGATATTTCAGCATATGGAAAATTGCAATAATATACAGAGAAAAAAATAAAAAATAAGTGCAAAATATATATTGATTTTTACGACAAATTATGATATAATTTAATTTGGGATTGTATTTTATAATTACATATAAGGGGGACGTGTTAAAATGGGTTATACATTAGCACAAAAAATTTTAAAAGCGCATCTTGTTTCAGGTGAGTTTAAAAAGGGCAATTCAATAGCTATAAAAATTGACCAGACTCTTACTCAGGATGCTACGGGAACTATGGCATACCTGGAATTTGAAGCAATGGGCGTTAAAAGAGTTAAAACAGAAAAATCTGTTGCATATATCGACCATAATACACTTCAGTCAGGCTTTGAAAATGCCGATGACCACCGTTTTATCGGAAGTATATGCAAAAAGCACGGAATATATTTTTCCCGTCCCGGTAACGGTATCTGTCATCAGGTACATCTTGAAAGATTCGGTATTCCCGGAAAAACACTTATCGGCTCAGATTCACATACACCAACAGGCGGCGGTATCGGTATGATTGCGATAGGTGCAGGCGGTATGGATGTTGCTGTTGCTATGGGCGGCGGTGCATATCATATTGTTTGTCCTGAAATTGTTAAGGTTGAGCTTACAGGTAAATTAAGCCCATGGGTAAGTGCAAAGGATGTTATTTTAGAAGTATTAAGAATACTTTCCGTTAAAGGCGGAGTAGGTAAAATTATCGAATATTGCGGTGAAGGTGTTAAAACGCTTTCAGTTCCCGAAAGAGCAACAATTACAAATATGGGTGCTGAGCTTGGTGCAACAACTTCAATCTTCCCGTCTGACGAGATAACAAGAGAGTTCTTAAAGGCGCAAAAAAGAGAAGAAGATTATGTTGAACTCAGTGCAGACGCTGACGCAGAATATGACAAAATTGTAAAAATCAATTTATCTGAATTGAAGCCTTTGGCAGCTTGTCCTCATTCTCCTGATAATGTAAAATCAGTTGATGAAATCGGAAATATGAAAATTGACCAGGTATGTATCGGCTCATGTACAAACTCATCACTTCTTGATATGATGAAGGTTGCGCATATATTAAAGGGAAAAACCGTTCATCCCGATGTTTCTCTTTCAATTGCTCCGGGCTCAAAACAAGTTCTCAATATGCTTGCAGAAAACGGTGCGTTATCAATTCTTATTGACGCTGGTGCAAGGATTCTTGAAAGTGCTTGCGGTCCATGTATCGGTATGGGGCAGTCGCCTAACTCAAAAGGTATTTCACTTAGAACCTTTAACCGTAACTTTGAAGGCAGATCGGGAACAAAAGACGGTCAGATTTATCTTGTATCTCCCGAAATGGCTGCAATTTCAGCTATAAACGGTTATCTTACAGACCCAAGAGAAATCGGAGATATGCCTGAATTTAAGCTTCCTGAAGTATTTACAATAAACGATAATATGATTGTTTCTCCGATTGAAGAGGAAAAGATGGATACTGTTGAAATTTTAAGAGGACCGAATATCAAACCATTCCCGACCTCACAGCCAATGGAAGCTACAATAGAAGCAGGCGTCAGCTTAAAGGTTGAGGATAATATAACAACTGACCATATTATGCCTGCCGGTGCAAAAATTCTGCCGCTTCGTTCAAACATTCCTGCAATTTCAAAATTCTGTTTTGCAGTTTGTGATGAGAATTTCCACGACAGAGCTTTGGAGATGAAAAAATCAATTATTATCGGTGGTGCAAACTATGGACAAGGTTCATCAAGAGAGCACGCTGCATTAGCTCCTTTGTATCTCGGCGTTAAAGCAGTTATCGTGAAATCCTTTGCAAGAATACATAAAGCAAACTTAATCAACGCAGGTATTATCCCGCTTACATTTGCAAACGAAGCCGACTATGACAAAATTTCACTTAATGATGAGCTTTTATTGAAAAACATAAAAGAGCTTATTGCAAATGACGGAAAAATTGTTCTCAAAAATAAAACAACAGGCGCTGAAATCGAGCTTGTAGCAGAGCTTTCAGAGCGTGACCGCGAAATGCTTATCGACGGCGGACTTCTTAACTTTACAAAGAACAGAGCATAATATAAGAAAGGAAATATAAAAAATGAGCAAAATTGAAATTTCAAAAGAAAAATTTCAGAAAATTCTTGAAAAACAGCTTGCAAGAGTTGAAAAAATAAATAACGCAGGAGATTTCAAGGATTTTCAAAATCTTGATAAAATTATAATCGGTATTTGCGGAGGAGACGGTATCGGACCTTTTATAACAGCAGAAGGTCAGAGAGTTCTTGAATACCTTTTAAAAGAAGAGGTTGAAAAAGGCAAGGTTGAGTTTAAGGTTATTGACGGTCTTACAATTGAAAGACGCGCTGAGCTTAACTGCGCTATTCCGGCAGATACATTGGAAGAACTTAAAAAATGTGATGTTATTTTAAAAGGACCTACAACAACACCGAGAAAAGGTGACCCGTGGCCGAATGTTGAAAGCGCAAATGTTGCTATGAGAAAAGAGCTTGACCTTTTTGCAAATGTAAGACCTGTTAAAGTTCCTGAACAGGGAATTGACTGGACATTTTTCAGAGAAAATACCGAAGGTTCATATGCAGTAGGCTCAGACGGCTTTGAGGTTGATGACGATTTGGCAGTAGATTTTTGTATCACAACAACCGAAGGTACAAGAAGAATTGCAAAAGCCGCATTTGACTATGCAAAAGCAAACGGTAAGACAAGAGTTTCTATCGTTACAAAAGCTAATGTTATAAAAACAACAGACGGAAAATTCCTGCGTATCTGCAACGAAATCGCAAAGGATTATCCTAGTATTGAGGTTGACGACTGGTATGTTGATATTATGACTGCAAAGCTCGTTGACGAAAAGAGAAGAAGAGATTTCCAGGTTGTTCTTCTTCCTAATTTGTACGGCGATATTATTACAGACGAAGCTGCTGAATTTCAGGGCGGCGTAGGTACAGCAGGCTCAGCTAATTTAGGAAAACAGTATGCAATGTTTGAAGCTATACACGGCTCTGCTCCGCGTATGGTTAAAGAGGGAAGAGCACAGTATGCAGACCCATGCTCAGTTTTGCGTGCCTGCGTAATGCTTCTTTCACATATCGGTTATACCGAGCAGTCATCAAAGCTTGAAAAAGCTCTTGATAAATGTATGTATGAAGAAAAGAAGGTTGTTATCACCGGAAGAAACGATGGTGCAACAAGTAAGGAATTTTCAGATTACCTTATGGAAACAATTGAAAATATGTAATTTACTATATGTAGCGTGCGTTCTGTAATCAAAGTATTATAGAACGCACCTATGTATTCTGACAAGGAGAATTGGAGAAAATGTCAAATAACAAGAAGGTTTCGGATGCTGTAATAAAAAGGCTTCCCCGATATTACAGACACCTTTCGGAGCTTATAGATTCAAATATCGACAGGATTTCGTCAAACGAGCTTGCTTCTCGTATGCGTATTACTGCATCACAGGTCAGACAGGATTTGAATAATTTCGGTGGCTTCGGACAGCAGGGATATGGATATAATGTAAGATTGTTAAGGGAAGAAATAGGCACAATTTTAGGCTTGGGAAATGAGCAGAAATGCGTACTTATAGGTGGAGGAAATCTCGGACATGCTATTGCAAATTACAACAATTTTGCAAAAAGAGGCTTTAACATAAAGGGAATTTTTGATATAAACCCTGAAATAATAGGTACTAAAATTAATAATATTAAAGTTTACAACATAAAAGACCTCGTTTCTTTTATCAAGAAAAATAAAATTAATATTGCAATTTTAGCGCTTCCTGCAGTTGCAGTAAAAGAAATCGCAGACGATGTTATCAATGCAGGGGTTGAAGGAATATGGAACTTTTCATATCTTGATATTGAAGTTCCTAAAAATGTTGCACTCGTTAATGTTCATTTATCAGACAGCCTTATGACGCTTGCATATAAAATAAATGAAAAAAGAAAGCATAAAGAAAAATAATATTTTTTACAAAAAAAGTATTGACAAATAAAATCTTTTATGCTATAATGATTTTCGTTGCTGATAAAGTAACAAAAAGAAAAAATGTGTGCTGGTGTAGCTCAA
>CAZHZL010000065.1:0-14595 GCA_964537245.1 uncultured Oscillospiraceae bacterium | reverse complement strand
TTTACTCCAGTATTTTCCTCTTGGTGGTTTATAACCATTATCATTTAAATAATTAGCTTGTCATTTCAGATTCAGTGTAAACAGCAACCTCAAAGCCATACTTATAACGGACTTTATCAAGCTTTTCAGAAAGCTCTGCAAGCTGTTCTTCACTTAAATATCCTACATTATCAACGATAGGCGGATTTTTAAATTCTGATGCAAAACAAGGCGAAATTAGTGTAATGATCATTAAACACAAAAATAAAAATGATACTGTTTTTTTCATAACGCTATCGCCTCCTTATAATGAAAAAGAAAGTATGCAAGCGCTGCGGTTATTACATAAGCAACAGCTGCAGCTTTTGCAAAATATTTCCACTTTTTCTTTTTGTCGACAGGATATTCACCGACTGCCTTTCCCGTTTGACCGTTAATGGCAAAATGATAATTTTTATCAAGATATTTGATATTCAACATCCATACTGGTAGAAGCGAATATCTTATTTTGCCGTTGGAAAAGTTTACTTTTGTATTTTCAGGATGTACTGCCATATAACCGGAGGTTGTTTTATCAAAAGCAGAAACAGTTGAGTTCTGTATACGCTCATTTGCTCTTTTGATACATTCCTCAGCACTTACATCGTACTTATCTGCAAGATAGCCTGAAAGGTATGCACCGTTAAATTCAACTGCATCACTGTAATTGTACGGCTCAACAGCCTCCATATAATCGTCGTCCATTTTTTTTGAGCTGTCAACAGGGATATTTGCAAAGCCAACACCGCCTTTTCGGAACAGCTTGAAATAATCTGTTTTAGTGTAGTTATAATCTGAGTCGCTCCAGATTGTAACTCTATGTGCATTATATGTAATTGCCGCCTCACAGTCACAGTCAAACATCCAGAATGGTACATAAACGCCCGCCATTTCTTCAATTTTTTTCCTGTTTTTAAATTCATCAGGCAAAAACGGCGCTTTCTTAAAATTTTCTTCAAAAGCAGTCATTGCCGCTTTTTTATCTATCTTAAAAGGGATTATATAATCAGGTCTGAGCGTTCCTTCAAACTGCCCTTTCACAATCGCGGAATTTCCGCAGTAAGGACATACGGTAGCGCCTAAAGTATCATCGCCTGTAATTCCTGCACTGCATGACGGACAGCTGTAATCCGCAAGATTGATTTCATTAGTATCCTCGTAGCTTCTCGGTTCATAACTATCCCAAACGTATTTTGATTCACCGCTTGACTGCTCTACGCTTTCAGACATCTGCTGTATTGATTCCGTTTGAAATGAATTATCACATGAATCGCAATACAAGCCTTCGTTTTTAAATACAAGCGGCGCTCCGCAGCATGGACATTTATAGCTATTGATTTCTTCCATATGATTATTCCCTCCTTTGATTTTTAAACTATATTATCAGTATAATGTATTTTTTCATTTTTGTAAAGTTTTTTTAGAAAAAATAAATAAAAAACAGCAATTTAATATGCACCCCGAAAAGTGTTAAACTTTTGGAGTGCATATATATTTTTAATCAAGAATTCTTCCGTCAGTTGAGATTGTAACAATATGCCAGGGTAAGAATTTTCCGCTTTGCCTGATAGCCTCTTTTGCAGCGTTTTCGATACCTCCGCAGCAAGGAACTTCCATACGGACAACCGTTACACTTTGTATATCGTTATTTGCAATAATTTGAGTAAGCTTTTGTGTGTAGTCACCTTCATCAAGCTTCGGACAGCCTATAAGCGTGATATGATTTCTTATAAAATCATCATGGAAATTTCCATATGCATATGCTGTACAGTCTGCGGCTATAAGAAGCTTGCTGTTGTTAAAATACGGTGCATTCACAGGAACAAGCTTAATCTGTACAGGCCATTGTCTAAGCTGACTTGATATTTTTGTGTCTGTATTCACTGCGCATGCTGAATCACGATTTATGATTTTTGAATTCATTCCCGGACATCCGCAAGGCAATTTTTCTTCCTTTTTCTGCTTTGCACTCATAACTGCCGCTTCATCATATGCAGGTGCTTCCCTTTCTTCAAAAGAAATGGCGTCTGTCGGACAGGCAGGCAAACAATCACCAAGCCCGTCGCAATAATCCTCACGGGTAAGCTTCGCTTTTCCGTCTATCATTTCGATAGCTCCTTCATGACAAGCTTTTGCACATTTTCCGCAACCGTTACATTTTTCTTCGTCTATTTTTATTATTCTTCTTATCATATTTTTATCTCCTTTTTTATTGACTTTGCAACTACATTATAGTATAATATAGAAAATAAGTCTGTTGTTTTTACAACAAAAAAGAGGTTTTTATGAAAAAATATATTCCAATTTTAAAAAATACAAGCTTATTCTTTGGCATAGATGAAAAAGATATATTATCTATGATGGGATGCCTTCAGGCAAAAGTGCGCAGCTATAAAAAAGGTGAATATGTTTTCAAGCAGGGTGACTTCATCAACTCAATAGCAATTCTTTTAGATGGCTGTCTTCATATTCAACGGGACGATTATTGGGGCAACCGCAGTATCGTTAATGTAATTGGTAAAGGTGAGCTTTTCGGAGAAGCATACATTGCGCCCAAAAGCAGTGCATTGATTAATGATGTTTTGGCAATTGAAAACAGCGTCGCCATATTTTTTGATATAAATAAAGTGCTGAACACCTGTTCGTCAGCCTGTAAATTTCATTCAATCACAGTACAGAATTTATTTTTTGCTGTTTCTGAAAAAAACAGAAAGCTTGTGCAAAAGCTTTGCCATATGTCAAAAAGGACAACAAGAGAAAAACTTATTTCATATTTATCTGACGAAGCAAAAAGGAAAAACAGCAACAGCTTTATAATCCCTTTTAACCGCCAACAGCTTGCAGACTTTCTTTCTGTTGACAGGAGCGCAATGTCAAACGAGCTTTGCAAAATGCGTGACGAAGGTATGATAGAATTTGAAAAAAACAAGTTTAAGCTGATTTAATAAAACGAATTTTTTTCTAAAACTCAATTTCCATTCCGTCATATGATGTTAAAAAGCCTTTTTCCTCGGCAAGCTTTTTAAAAGCATCATAAGAAACGTCTTTACCTTTATGCGAAAAATGATTACAAATGAAAATTGTGTTTTCGTCGGCAGACTTTATCTCTAAAAGTCTGTTTTTCACTTTAACGTTATCATTCAAATTCATATGACCTATATAATTCATTTTCGGGGCGTTTGCCTGCGTACAGTCTAAGCTTACAAGATTCAGTAATATATTATTCTTTTCAAGATATTCCCACACACATTCATCAAAGTAATTTGTATCATGAGCATATAAAACTGTTTTATCATCTTTTTTTATAAGATAAATAACAGGCTCCTCGGTTCCATGTGTTGCTTTAAGCGGAGTAATCTCATAGCCTTCTGCTTCAAACGCTTCAAATATCTTTATTTCGTGCAATTCAAGCTCATTTTCTCTAATCATATCATCAAGCAGGCTCTTACTGCAGCTTTTTTTTGTAAGCTCTATAACAGATTTAACAGCAAATATCTTAAAGGGACTGTTATCCTTCAGATTTGCAAAGCCTGTCTTTCTGTTATGAAGCTCAACAGGATAATAATGGTCTGAATGATGGTGTGTTACAATAAGGCTGTGTATTTTATGAAGCGGCAAATTATCCTTCAAAACGTGGTGATATGTGTCGGCAGGCAAATCAATCAGGATTTTATTGTCAATAAGACTCTGACTTCTTGTTCTTATATGCTTACCGCCTTTTTTTCTTGCCTCCTCACAAACTTCACAATCACAGAATAGTGCAGGTATCCCCTCTGACGCCGCGGTTCCGAAATATTTTAAAATCATTTTTTCTTTCTCTCTTTTTTGTAGTACAACACATACAGTATAACATATTTTTATTTATTTGTCAATATCTGCACCGTCTTTAAATTCTACCAATATTATATCATCGCCAACCTTTTTTATATCCTCATACGAAATGATATACTCCTCCCCTTTTCCAAACAATCCGAAAAATCTTGTACGACCGGGAACGATAATTGAGCCTATTTTTCCTGTTGACAAATCAATTTCAACATCGTATAAAAAACCCATTCTTTTTCCGTCAAATATATTAATAACCTCTTTTTTTTGTAAATCAACAAGTCTGTCAAGCAAAAAAACAACCTCCGCATATATAATACTGTTATAAATATATGCGAAGGTTGAATTTTAAATGTCTTTTCTTTTATTAAATTCTTCTATTGCTTCGGTCATGGTTTTTTTATCCGACTCCATGCCATATTTATCGATATCCTTTTTATTCTTTTCCGCGTGGGTAAGACAGCCTGCACCACTGATACAGCCACCCTCGCAAGCCATTCCCTCGATAAAGTTTATATCAATAACACCGCGCTGTGCTTTTAAAAGCGCTATCTTACATTCCTCAATTCCGTTACATGTAACAGGCTTAAATTCAAATTCATCACAACCGTGTTCCTTTAGTCCTGCTCTTATTGCGTCAGTAAGTCCACCGCTTCTTGCAAAAATTCTTCCAAAATATGAAGCGTCTGAAAGTGAAGCTTCTTCAAGCTCTGAAATTTCGATATCACGGCTGTCAAAAAGTGCCTGAAGCTCAACAAATGTAATTGCATAATCTATATAAGGCTTAACCTCTTCGCGCTGAAACTCAGCCTTTTTAGCAGTACAAGGTCCTATAAAAACAACCTTCGCATTTTCGTCAAGCTCTTTTATCTTTTTACCAATCATCGCCATAGGTGACGGATTTTTTGAAATACAGTCTTTCATCTTAGGCATATTTTTTTCAATATATGAAACAAATGCCGGACAGCATGAGCTTGTGAGAACACCGTCATGCTCGGTAAGCTCCTTTGCTTCCTCATATGCTACCATGTCAGCGCCCAAAGCAACCTCAACAATATCATAAAAACCAAGTTCTTTTATACCTGTTAAAATCTGACCTGCCTTAGCATAGGAAAACTGACCTGCAATTGAGGGAGCAACTGCCGCATACACCTTGTATTTTGTATTATTGTCACTTTCCTTTATTATGTCTATTACATCAAGTATATATGACCTGTCAACAACAGCGCCAAAAGGACACTGATACACACATGCACCACATGAGGTACATTTGTTGTAATCAATAGCGGCTTCTCCTGTTTCTGACATACTTATTGCGCCTATTTTACAAGCGTTTTCGCAAGGTCTTTTTTTGTTTACAATAGCACTGTACGGACAAACCTTTGCGCAGGCGCCGCAGTTTTTACATTTTGATTTATCAATAATAGCCTTTTGCTTATCATCATATGATATCGCACCGAATTTACAAACATCTTCACATCTGTGCGCCATACAGCCTCGGCAGGTATCCGTTACGGAGTAACCACTGTGAGGACATTCATCACAGGCAATCGAAATAACCTGGATAACATTTTTGTTTACCTCGTCGTTTGCACCGATAGCGATTTTTATTCTTTCCTGAATAATCGCTCTGTCTTTATAAATACAGCAACGCATAGGAGCTTCATTCTTTTTGATAATATCTGAAGGTATGGAGTTTATTTTGTGAAGAAGCTTATCATTCCACAATGCTCTTGAAAGCTCTCTTAAAACTCTGTACTCAATATATTGAACCTTTGTGTCAAATTTTCTTATCTTTGGCATAAAAGTATTTTCCTTTCGTTAATTAATGGTGTACAATATTCGACTCACAAATTTAAAAACTTGTGAGCCGTGAATCATATACTATTTAAATAATATAATAAGGAACTGTGACGCAAGAACAACAGATATAAGAGCGATAGGATATGTTGCGGCATAAGCAGCAGCAACATCCTCTGTTTTTGCAACATTGATAAGAGTTCCCAAAGCAGGTGTACTTGTCATACCACCTGTAATTGAACCGAGGTTATTTAAAAGCGGTAATTTAAGTACATATTTTGCAAAAATAAATCCTATAATCATAGGGATAATTGTCATAACAACACCGTATACAAAATACATCGGGTCAAAGTTTGCAACGAAGTCTGCACCGCCCGGTATACCTGCACCAACAAGGAAGAGAACAAGTCCGAGCTCTCTGAAAATTTTTAAGAGTGACTGCTCAGGCATAATATTTAATTTGCCGATTCTTCCGAAATGTCCGAGAATAAGTGAAACGAGCAAGCAACCACCTGTTTCTGTAAGTGAGAAGCAAGTTCCTGAAAGTCCTGCTGAAGAAAGAGGAATTTTGATTTTACCAACAATAATTCCCAAAATAACAGCAAGAGCAAAAACTGCAATACCGTGGTCGTCGAGGTCTAAAAGCTTTCCTGCAAAGGTTTTCTTTGCTGCTTCATCCTTTGATGATGAGATTTTTTCGCGTTCTGCAGCCATATCAGCTTTTGCAAGCTTCGGAACGAGCTGAACAAAAAGAACAACACCGATAACACCAAAGATGTATGCAATACCGTGACCAACAGATACAAGACTTGTATATTCAGGTGCAACAGTTGCTTTAGCTGCTGAGAATGCAGGAGTTGATGTAAGTGAGCCTGAAAGAAGTCCTACAATCATAGCTGTGAAGCCTTCTGAATTTCCTGCTGGTCCATAGCCTACAACCTTACCCATCATAATACATCCGATAGCAGATATTGCACCTGCAAGAATGATTATAAAGCCCAAAAGAACATATGATTTAAAGTTTTTCTTCATATTTCCGAAGAATTTAGGTCCTGCTATAAAACCAACTGATGTAACAAAAAGGAGTAATCCCATTTTTTCAACGATACCAAGAGCGCTGTCTATAAAAGAAACTGTCTCAGCGTCGCCCTTTAACAAAAGCTGTGTTTCAAGAGGATTAAAGAATACTGCACCGAAAACAAGTGCAATAATAAATACACCTGCGTCTCCCAAAGATACACCTTTAATTGTGATACGTCCGAGTGCATAACCTACAAATAAAATTGCAAAAATGCATAACATTAAAAATGAAATTCCTGTAACGGGAATAACACCGCCAAAAAGATTCATAATAATCGCCTTTCTAAATGTTAATTAAGATTTATAATATTTTGTTTTTTACGCTTATTCAGGCGGATAAGTATAAAAATCCGCCTGAATTATAGTATTGAATTATTTATCCTTGCGTCTGTAATCAGGTAAAAGCTTAGGTGAAACAACATCTGTCTTTATACCTGCTTCTTTAGCTTCCTGAGCAAATTTCTTGATATGGTCAAGTGTTAACTTGCCAACCTTAACTTCCTTGAATTTATCGCCTGCGCTCTTTCCTGCGTTTCTACCGAATACGATAATATCAAGAAGAGAGTTACCCATAAGTCTGTTTCTGCCGTGGATACCTCCAACAGCTTCACCTGCAACATATAAGTTTTCTATATCAGACATACCGTCGTCAGAAATTTTGATACCGCCGTTCTGATAGTGAAGTGTAGGATAGATAAGGATAGGCTCTTTACGGATATCAATACCGTATTTACCGAACATTCTCATCATAGCTGGGATTCTCTTTTCGATTGTTCCCTCTCCGCCCTTTAACTCAATCATCGGAGTATCGAGCCAGATACCGTATCCGTTTGGTGTAGGAACGCCGTTGCCTCTGTCTGAACATTCTCTGATAACAGAAGAAGCACAAACATCTCTTGTCTCCAACGGATGCATAAATACTTCACCGTTTACGTTTACAAGCTTAGCACCGAGTGAACGAACCTTTTCTGTAACGAGCGCACCGAAAATCTGTTCAGGGAATGCGGCGCCCGTCGGGTGATACTGCAATGTATCCTGATAAAGAAGTCTTGCGCCTGCTCTGTAAGCCAAAACAAGACCGTCTGCTGTTGCACCGTAGTGGTTTGATGTTGGGAAGCCCTGATAGTGCATTCTTCCTGCACCGCCTGTTGCGATGATAACGGTTTTAGCTTTTGCAACAAGGTATTCGCCTGTTTCCATATTGAGAAGAACTGCGCCTGCTGCAGCGCCCTTATCGTCTAAGATAAGCTCAACAGCCGCTGTGAAATCAACAACAGGGATTTCACGGTTAAATACTTCGTCACGAAGAGTTCTCATGATTTCAGCGCCGCTGTAATCCTTTGCAGCGTGCATTCTCTTTCTTGAAGTACCGCCACCGTGTGTTGTAACCATTGTACCGTCAGGCATTTTATCAAACTCAACGCCGAGGTCGTTGAGCCACTGAATTGCTTCAGGAGCGTCTGTTACAAGCTTATAAAGAAGGTCCTTCTGTGCAGCAAAATGACCGCCGCCGAATGCGTCAATATAGTGGATATAAGGTGAATCGTTTGGCTTATCAGCCGCCTGAATACCACCTTCAGCCATCATAGTATTAGCGTCACCTATTCTTAATTTTGTAACAATCATTACATTAGCGCCCTTGTTGTGTGCTTCGATAGCTGCAGATGAGCCTGCACCACCTCCGCCGATAACGAGAACATCTACATCGTAGTCAGGATTTTTGAGGTCAATTTTTTCCTTTGCAATTCTTGAATTACCCTGTAAGAGTGCAACAAGCTCTTTTGGAGCCTTCTGACCCTTGTTAGGTCCGATTTTGATTTCGTCAAATTCTTCTTCTCTGTAATCAGGATGATATGTTTTTAAGAGTGCAGATTTTTCATCTGCAGTCATTCTTTTTGGTTCCATTGCTGCGTTTGCAGCTCTTGCAGCCTCAACCTTTTTGATTGATTCCTGCATTTCAATTGAATATGCTGACATTTCTTTTCCCTCCTATGCTTCGATTTCTCTGTTATTGTAGAGTTCCTGCATTTCTTCAACAGGCTTCTGCATAAGCTCTTCCAAAAGCTCTTTGAAAGTACCGTCGTTGATTTCTTTCACTCTGTCCTCAAGGTGCTGAGTCTTAGGTGCAAGATATTTTCCGTTTAATCTTCTTGCAAGAAGTGAAACCTGAGGATGTGAGATACCTGCAGGACATCTTGAAGAACAGCAGCCGCACATTACGCAGTCAAATGATTCTTCTGCACATTTTTCATATTCGCCTCTCTGTGCATAAGCAATATACTGCATAACATTCAAGCCCTGTGTACAGCTGTTTGTACATGCATTACAGCCGATACAAGCATAAATTTCTGGATAAAGCTGCATCATAATCTGCTCTGTCGGAGCGATTTTTTCAATATCGTAGATTTCCTTAACAAGTGGGAAGAACGGCAAGGTTGCAACATACATATCGTTTTCAACTTTTGTTGAACAAGCGAGACAAACCTTGAGTTCTTTATCACCTTTGATTCTGTAAATTGTTGCGCAGGCACCGCAGAAGCCGTTACGGCAGCCGCATCCTCTTACGAGCTGATAGCCTGCATATTCCATAGCACCCATAATTGTAAGACTGCCCGGAACTTCATATTTTTTTCCGAATAAATATACATTAACCATATTTTCCATGGTAAGCTACTCCTTTTCTTATTTTATCGACATTTCCGGCAAACGAATTACCGGGAAATTTTTAATATTCGTTTGGCAATTCGTCAAGCTGATCACAACGGAATACAGGACCGTCTTTACAAACATATTTTGAGCCTATGTTACATCTTCCGCATTTTCCTACGCCGCATTTCATTCTTAATTCCATTGTTGTGAATACCTGAGTCTTATTAAAGCCAAGCTCCTGTAAGCCTGCAAGTGTAAACTTAATCATAATAGGAGGTCCGCAGATAATAACTGTTTTATCTGTTGAGAAGTTAAGCTCCTTAACATAGTTTGGAACAAAACCTACATGACCGTCCCAGCCCTCTTGCTCACGGTCGATTGTGAGATGAACATTTACACCCTCCTCGTTGCACCATTCTGTGATGATTTCATTATAATCAACGAGGTCATCCTTACTTCTTGAACCGTAAACGATATCAACCTTACCGTAATTTTTTCTGTTTGCTCTTACATAGTTTATAACGCTTCTTAAAGGAGCAAGCCCGATACCGCCGGCAACAAACAGCAAATCCTTGCCTTTGAAATCAGCTTCAACGGGGAAACCGTTTCCGTAAGGTCCTCTGATTGTAACCTGCTGACCAACCTCCATCTGATGAAGCCAGTCTGTAAGGCAACCGCATTTTTTGATGGAAAATTCCATAAATGCTGTGTTAGTCGGTGAAGATGTTATAGAGAACATAGCTTCTCCGACGCCCGGAATTGAAAGCATAGCACACTGACCCGGAATATGCTTGAAAACAACTCCTCCGTCTAAAGCTTCAACTCTGAAGGTTTTTACGTCAGGAGTATCTATTCTGATGTCTGTTACAACACCAAGCTTTGGAATAAGCGCTTCATTTGTAAGCTGTGCCATTATTCATTCACCCCCAATGTTTTTGCTACTTTAACTATATTCATAGAAATAGGACATTTGCTGAGACATCTTCCGCAGCCTACGCAACCGTATTCACCGTTGTTGTTTGCAGGGAAGTATACGAGTTTATGCATAAATCTCTGTCTGAATCTTTCGAGCTGGCTTGTACGCGGATTTCCATGCGCCATTTTTGTAAAATCGCTGTACATACATGAATCCCAGCATCTGAATCTCTGAACTCCGTTTCCTGTATCAAAATCCTTAATGTCATAGCACTGACATGTAGGACATACAAAAGTACAGGTTCCGCAGCCTAAGCAGGCTTTGTAGAGTTCCTTCCATTTGTCTGAATTAAAGAGCTCGTTTAAGTGGTCTCCGTCGAAGCCTTCAAGATTAAGGTCTGATAAAGGAAGCTTTTCAACTATCGCTTTAATTTCAGCCTTTATCTTTTCAACCTCTTTGTCGTCACCCTTTTCAAAGATATCCTTTACTTTTTCTGTCAAAGTTTCACCTTTTTCGGTGTTTGCTCTCCAGTAAAGGTAACCGTCCTTAACCCATGTTGAAACATCGCCCATACCGTCTGCGGCGTCAATTCCGAAAACATTACAGAAGCATGTTTCTTCAGGCTCATTACAAGCCATTGAAACAACTACGCCTTTTTCTCTTTTTGCCTTATAGTATGAGTCAACAGGGTCTGACAAAAACACCTTATCAAGAATATCAAAGCTTCTTACATCGCAAGCTTTAACGCCGAAAATAACAAACTCATTGATTTCTATATCAGGGCTTTCGATTGAAATATTTTTTCCGTCAACCTTAAATGAAACAAGGTCCTCTGTCTGAGGAAAAAATGCGTCCTTTGCAGATTTGTTAGTATTGAGGCAATCAATTCTCACATCACTGCCGTTTTCCCATTTGTGAAATTCGATTTTTCCTGCTTTTTCGATAGGAGCATACAAATCGTCAAATGAGCTTATTTTTTCAAATAATTTATCTAAACTGTTTACAGAAAGTTTTAACATTACGCATTTCCCCTTTCCATAACAATACTCGGTTCAGCATCTTCTTTTGTATAAGATGTGAGCGGTCCTTTTGCTTCAGCGTCTTCGCCTGCCTGATATTCACCGTAGAGCTCGTTTGTATCCTTGATGAATTTTCTGTTAAGAAGGTGAAGCGGAATATTCTGAGGACAAACTCTTGAACATTCTCCGCAGTCTGTACATCTTCCGGCAACATGGAAAGCACGGATAATGTGGAACATATTTTCTTCAAAGGTATCTGCATTAGCCTTTGAGTTCACACCAACCTGTTCGTTGTCAAAAATACATTTTGTACATGAGCAAGCAGGACAGACATTTCTGCAGGCATTACAGCGAATACATTTTGAAAGCTGTTCTCTCCAGAACTCATATCTTTCATCTGCTGTCATATTTTCGAGCATTTCAACACCGGTAAATCTGCCTGTTTCTTCAAAAACCTCGCCTTCTTCGCCGATGATTTCGTCAGCTACCATATGCTTTTTGCCCTTACATGATATACATTTCTCGAGTAACACATCTTTTTTACTGCATTTTTTCTCACCGTAAAGTGTTTCAACCTTGACATCGTCTCCGTCTACAACTACATTTGTGATACCTTTAATGCCGAGTGCTCTTATTTTATCAATGTCAATCATACCGTCGCAAGGAATTCCGACAACATGGACATTTTCTCTTACTATTCTGTGTTCCTTTAAAAGCTCATTGAAGCTGTATGTGTCACATGGTTTTAAAAGAACTGCAACCTTTCCTTCAACTCTTGAGTCAAGGATAAGATATTTGCTTAAATTTGCCGCACAGAAATCGTCATATACGAAATCTGATACATTTTCCTTTGTGAAAACATAAGGAGTTTTGTCATAAAAGAATTCGCCGTTTTTCCAGCCGATAACTCTTTTTACAGCGTCGCTTTCAAGCAAAGAATTTACTTTTTCTAAAATTAATTCTTTTTGCATCTTAAATCCTCCAATCTCTTGTTTTCACCGAGCTTGCATATTGTTTCGGCAAATTCGTTCATTGTGTTTGAAAATTTAACACCTTCAGCAGCACTGATCCATTCAACTCTTGTTCTTTCTCTTTCGATACCGAGATAATCAAGCATACTGAAAAGTAATGTCATTCTTCTTCTTGCAAAGTAGTTTCCTGAAGTATAGTGGCAATCTCCCGGATGACAGCCTGCTATGATAACACCGTCAGCACCTCTCTGAAATGCTCTTAAGATGAAAAGCGGGTTAACACGGCATGAGCATGGAACTCTGATTACCTTTACATTTGCAGGATATGAAAGTCTGCTTGTTCCTGCTAAGTCAGCACCGGCATAGCTACACCAGTTACAGCAGAAAGCAACTATCAACGGTTTGTGTTCTTTATTATTTAACGACATATTGCATCTACCTCCGCTATAATCTGTTTTGTTGAGAAGCCTTTAAGATCCATTGCGCTTGAAGGACAGGTAACTGTACAAGCACCGCAGCCCTGACATACCGCTTCATTAACAACGGCAACTCTTCTTGTTTCCATACCGCCCGGAATACGAAATTCTTTATTAACATATTCAATAGCGCCGTAAGGACAAACCTTAGCACAGTTTGAACATCCGTTACAAAGCATTTCGTCACTGTGAGCAACGCATGGGTTACATGAAAGCTTATTTTTGGAAAGGAGACCGATAACCTTTGCCGCAGCTGCACTCGCCTGAGCAACAGTTTCAGGAATATCCTTAGGTCCCTGACATACACCTGACAAGAATACGCCGGCAGTCGGACTTTCAACAGGCTTCAATTTCGGATGTGCTTCTGTTAAGAAATTGTTTGTATCGATACTTGCTGTAAGCAAGGTTGCAATATCCTTAGCTGATGGGTCTGGCTCAATAGCTGCAGCCAGAACAACAAGGTCTGCTTCAATTGCAATCTGTTCGTTTGAAATAAGGTCTGAGCCCTGAACAAGAAGCTTATCGCCCTTCTGAGCAACCTTACCAACCATACCCTTGATATAGTCAACACCGTACTGCTCAACAGCTCTTCTGTAAAACTCGTCAAAGTTTTTACCCGGTGTACGAACATCGATATAAAATACATGAACTTCTGTATCAGGATATTTTTCTCTTATAAGCATTGCGTGCTTAGCTGTATACATACAGCAGATTTTTGAACAATATGGCTTACCGCAGCCTGAAGTATCACGGGAGCCTACGCACTGAACAAATACGATTGTGTGCGGGTGCTTTCCGTCACTCGGACGAAGAAGTGTTCCCTTTGTAGGACCTGCAGCGTTCATAAGTCTTTCAAGCTCTAACGATGTTACAACATCAGGACACTGTGAATATGAAAATTCATCATAATTCTCAAGTGAAATAGGATTATAACCTGTTGCAACAACGATTGCACCGTACTCTCTCTCTAAAATTTCGTCCTGCTGTTCAAAATCAATAGCGCCAACACCGCAGTTCATCTGACAAAGTCCGCATTTACCTGTTTTGAATTTGATACAAGCCTTTGTATCAATTACAGGAACATTAGGAATAGCCTGTGCAAACGGAATATAGATAGCGCCTCTTGTATTAAGACCTAAGTTAAATTCGTTTTTATTTTTCTTTGAAGGACATTTTTCTGTACAAATACCGCAGCCTGTACAGATATCTTCCTTAACATATCTTGCTTTTCTTCTGATATTTACATTGAAGTTACCTACAAAGCCTTTAACTGCGTCAACCTCACTCCATGTATAGATATTGATATTTTCATGCTGTGCAGCTTCAACCATCTTAGGAGTCAGAATACATGCAGCACAGTCGAGAGTCGGGAAGGTTTTATCAAGCTGAGCCATTTTACCGCCGATAGTCGGAGACTTTTCAACGATATCAACCTCAAAGCCTGCGTCAGCAATATCAAGCGCTGACTGAATACCTGCTATACCGCCGCCGATAACGAGCGCTCTTTTTATAACAGGGCTTTCGCCTTCCTGCAAAGGAGCGTTTAATTTAACCTTTGCAATCGCTGTTCTTGCGAGTATAACTGCTTTTTCAGTTCCCTCTTCCATATCCTTATGAATCCATGAACACTGTTCACGAATGTTTGCTATTTCAACCATATACGGATTAAGTCCGGCTGCCGCTGCAGCTTTTCTGAAAGTAGCTTCATGCATTCTCGGAGAACATGAACAAACTACAACTCCGGTAAGACCGTATTCTTCAATAGCTGTTCTAACTTTTACCTGACCGGCTTCTGAACACATATACTGATAATCTTCAGCATATACAACGCCCGGTTCTTT
>CAZHZL010000064.1:0-14634 GCA_964537245.1 uncultured Oscillospiraceae bacterium | reverse complement strand
TTTTCATTACTTGTTTGTGCCTTGAGCGAAGAGAAAGGAATGGATTAAAAAATGAGAGAATATGTTGTAAAAAAAACAAATTTGGAAAATGCTGAGGCTGCACAGGTTGATATAACACCATGGGCGGAATTTCCTTACAAACCTGAAACAAAGGTTTATATTGTTCATAACGGTACAGAAATGTTTGTAAAAATGCAAACCGATGAAAAAAACTTAAGAGCCGTTATGACCGACCAGAATTCAGCCGTTTGTCAAGACAGCTGTATGGAATTTTTTATTAAACCGAATAAAGACGACGACAGATATTTTAATTTTGAAATAAATCCGATTGCAACGCTTCATGTTGCTGTGGGTAATTGCAGACATAACAGAGAACGACTCCCTGACAAAGAAATTTTTGAAATAAAATCTGAAATTGAAAATGGTATCTGGACAATAACATTCAAAATTCCTTTTTCATTTTTTGAAAAATATACGGGCTTTACAAAGGAATGTAATGCAAACTTTTATAAGTGCGGAGAGGGAACGGATCATTCTCATTTTTGCGTATGGAATAAGATTGAAACTCCTGCTCCCGACTACCATCAGAGCTCTTATTTTGGAAAGCTTATTTTTGAATAAAGACTATGACTAAGCTGTATTTTTATGATTTTGGAAGTGTACAGAACTTTGAAAAATATTTTTCTTATCTTGATGAAAATGAGATATCATTGGCTTTACAGAAGAAAAATGCGCTTGTAAGAAAGCAATATGTATTTTCAAGGCTTCTTCTAAAGCATGCACTTTCGGAAAACGGATTTGAATTTGGAAATATAATAAAAACCGAAAAAGGAAAGCCATATTTTGAAAGTGGGTTTCCTTTTTTCAGTATTTCGCACAGTGATACTGCTGTTGTTGTTGCTGTCAGCAATAAAGAGGTAGGCTGTGATATACAGATAAAGAAGGGGATTTGTGATTCTGTTTCTGAAAGATATTTTGAAGAAAATGAAAAAAGTGATGTTTTGAAGAACGGACTTGATTTTATTAATTTGTGGAGTATAAAGGAAAGTATTTTTAAATATGACGGAAGCGGGATACCTCTAAATCCTAAGGATACAATGATTGAAATAGAAAAAGGTGAGATTAAAGTAAAAGGAAGAAAAAACCTTATTATAAAAGATTTTTCTTCCGAAAAATACTGTATACATGTTTGCTGCGAGGAAGAATGCTTCTTTGTAAAAAAATAATTCAGAGAAATCAAAAACAGTCTGCACATTTTCACGGTGCAGACTGTTTTTGATTTAATGCATATATTCTTTACGGTTGTTTACCGATATAAGCCAGTATTCCGCCGTCAACATACAAAACATGACCGTTTACAAAGTTTGAAGCGTCACTTGCTAAAAATACTGCAGGTCCTACCAAATCTTCAGGATCACCCCATCTTGCCGCAGGTGTTTTAGCTATAATGAAGCTGTCAAACGGATGACGGCTTCCGTCAGGTTGTTTCTCTCTTAAAGGTGCTGTCTGCGGTGTTGCGATATAACCGGGACCGATACCGTTACACTGAATGTTATATTCGCCGTATTCGGAACAAATATTTCTTGTTAACATCTTAAGTCCGCCTTTTGCTGCCGCATAAGCTGAAACTGTTTCTCTTCCTAATTCAGACATCATTGAACAGATATTGATAATCTTTCCGTGTCCTTTTTTTATCATTGACGGAATTATTGCCTTTGAAACAATAAAAGGAGCGTTCAAGTCAACATCTATAACTTTTCTGAAATCTTCAGCACTCATCTCGTGCATTGGTATTCTCTTTATGATACCTGCGTTATTAACAAGTATGTCGATAATGCCTACTTCTTTTTCAATAGTTGCTACTAAATTCTGCACTGCGTTTTCATCTGTTACATCGCATACATAGCCGTGAGCTTCAATTCCGTCAGCCTTATATGATTCTAACCCCTTATTTACAAGCTCCTCGTTAATGTCGTTAAATACAATTGTTGCGCCTGCGCCTGCAAAGCCTTTTGCAATTGCATAACCGATACCATAGCTTGCTCCTGTTACTAAAGCTACTTTTCCTTTTAAACTAAACATTGCGTTGTCCTCCCTGTTATTTTAAATCTCTTGTTTTGATATGGTCCATATCTGTAAATTCCTGATTTTCGCCGCACATTGCCCAGATAAATGAGTATGCTTTTGTACCAACGCCTGAATGGATTGACCAGCTTGGTGAAATTACAGCTTCCTCGTTGTGCATTATGATATGTCTTGTTTCGTTTGGCTCACCCATCATATGAAATACTGCGTCATTCTCTTCCATATCAAGATAGAGATATACTTCCATTCTTCTGTCGTGAGTGTGGCACGGCATTGTGTTCCAGTTTGAGCCTGGCTCTAACTGTGTAAGTCCCATTGAGAGCTGACAAGATTTCATAACTTCAGGGTGGATATACTGATTGATAACACGCTTGTTGCAATCCTCTACGCTTCCGCACGGCACTTTTTTAGCCTTTGTTATATCAATTTTAACAATTGGATATGTTGTATGTGCAGGGCATGAAGAAATATAGAATTTCGGTGGGTTTTCTGTGTCCACACATTTAAAAGAAATTTCTTTGTTTCCCATACCGATATAGATACCATCACGTGGATTCATTTCATATTCAATGCCGTCAACTGTGATTATACCTTTTCCGCCGATATTGATACAGCCCATTTCTCTTCTCTCTAAGAAATAATCTACTGCAAGCTCTTTTCCTGCTTCAAGTTTTAACTCCTGAAAAACAGGCATAGCTCCTGCTGTTATAATTCTGTCAATATGGCTGTACACCATTCTTGTGTTATCCTTTGTGAATAACTTGGAAATATGAAATTCCTCTCTTAATCTTTCTGTTGTGTAATGCTTTACATCTTTTGGGTTTGATGCGTTTCTTACTTCCATTTTACTTAAATCCTCCTTGATATAATTTCCGTAAACTTCAATTTGTGACAGTGCAGCCCATGAAAGTGGAGTTGATATCTGTTTGAAGTTTGTTAAATGTATTGAAGTAGTTTTTTTCTTTGGGAAAATAATTTTCTGACCTTCCTTTGTGCCTTCAAATTCGCAGTGAACAATGCTTTTATCTGAAAATTCTATGTCAAATGATTTCCAGTATGTATCGTGAGGAAAATCCGCTCTCAAATATACCACTATTTTTTCGGTTTCAATTTCTTTTCCGAAATCAAGATAATATTCTAAATCCTCTCTTGCGCCGCCTGCCCATGAATGATATGGAAAATTTCCGTGACCTGTATTTTCACACACACCGTCTATTGCGTTTCTTTCAAAAAAGCACGGTGCATTTCTTGTTACAAGATTAGCATAAGCATTTGGAAAAAATCTTTTTTCTCCATGCACTGCGTATGGGTTGAGGGAAACAATTCTTTCCTGCCCGATTTCATCGCTTGTTGCTTCTCGCACGGTGATTCGGTGAGTATTGCCCGAAAATGCTTCCCGGTCGTAACAGCTTTCAATCATTTCAGCCGTAGGAACAGGATATTCAAAATATTTGACGGGTAAATATATAAGGGCTTCTGCCATAGTTTCGTCAAGCTTTATAAAAAGAAATTCGCTGATATCGGAGGATATAACAAAAATATCTCCCTCACAAAGCTCGCCTTTATAAACTGTGTCAATTTCGCTTCCCTTAATTTCGTATTTAGTGTTTTTATTAATATCTTTAATCTGTAATTTAATTATAATAATCACTCCTTTTTGTTTACCAGAAAAGTATATCGTCCTTTTTTTCGTGTATCAGCTTATAAACAGCTTCAATGTAGAAATAATCGCCATAAATAATGGGAATATGTCTACCTTTTTCCAAATGATATGCTTCAGTACCAAATAAAAGAAGAGGGTCAGTATCCTCTGAAAAATCAACAAATTTTTCAGTCATGGATTTTAGCAATTTTATTGCAGCATTAAGGTAAAGCGGTTTTTCATATTCGCTCACAATTGATGCAATCTCAATAAGTCCTGAAGCTGCACAAGCGCCTGCAGTAGAATCATAAATAACAGGTGTTTTTGGTGCACGAAAATCACAAAGCGGAAGGAAAGCTTTTTCTTCTGATAAATTAGCAATAAAATAATTTGCTATCTTTTTTGCAGCATTAAGATATCTTTCATCCTTTGTATGCAGGTAGTTAAGCGCAAAGCCGTAAACGCCCCAAGCCTGACCTCTTGACCAGCTTGAGCCTTTTTCATAGCCCTGACCGCCAAATTCTTCTATGTAATCGCCATTATTAAAATCATAGCTTACAATATGCTTAACAGAGCCGTCTTCTCTCAAATGATACTCTAATGTTTTATCTGCGTGTGCTTTAGCGATATAAGAAAATCGCTCATCATCTGTTATTTCTGAAGCACGGTATAGAAGAGGCAAATTCATCATACAGTCAATAATTGCCCAGCCTGTATGGTCATTACCATTCCATGCACGGATAAAATTACCTTTCAGATTAAATCTACTTGCTAAAGTATTAGCCGCCATAAGTTCATCACACTTAGCTTGATAGTCGCCGGTAAGACGGTAATGGACTCCTGATGAAATATTCCACATAAATCCAACATCGTGATGTAATAAATCTGTCTGCTCTGTAAAAACCTTTCTTAAAATATTTTCAGCATTTACGGCAGTTTTCATATACTGTTCATCTTTTGTCTGAACATATAATATCCACATAAGACCTGCCCAAAAACCATTTGTCCACCAATTAAGCTCATTCTCTTTTTTATCATCGTGAACACCGTTTATTGCAGTATAGGGAATTTTATCATAAGATCTAACAGCAACTTTTTTCATTTTTTTATCAATTTTCTGCCATATGTCTTCAAAATATTTTTTATCTTCGTTATTTAATTTTATCAATGTTTTAGCCTCCTTATATTATCTGATCAATTCCTATTTTTAATGAAATGCGGTTTTTGCCGTATGCACAAGCTGCTCTGTAATGACCGTTCCTGTTGGCATAAATCAGACTTTTTTCTTTTATTTTATCTGACGTATAACGGCATTTATATCCTTTATATGTAACTTCAGCGCAATTTTCCGACAGCGAAATATCTGTACGGGTTTTACCGTCAAACTCAAATATCGGGAATAGAATTTCAAGCTCTCCCAAGCCCTCTAAGATAAATTCAACACCGCTGTCGGAAACAGTGATTATTTCAAAATACGAAATATTTTCATTTTTACATTCAAGCTTGATCTTTGCAGCCGTATCGGATATTTCTTTTTCGATAAGAGTATATTTTGTTTTTTCATCAAAGGAATATATATACCCGTCCTCTGTTTTTATACCTCCACAGATTGAAAAAAAAGATGGATTTTCCATATCAACCATATAGCCCGGCTCCTTTGCGAAAGGAACTGACAGACAAATGGCAGACGATGCACCTCTTTTATGTATACGTCCTAAACCGCTTGCGTCATAATGGTTATCTGCGTTTGTGTCAATTTCTGCAAAGTAATCGCCGTATTTTATAAATATCTTATGAAAATAAGGTGAGGTTTCGCATATATACGTGCCGTTTTCTGCAGGACATGGCACTTCCTCAATACTGTCGTCCGCCATAGCATATGCAAGAAAAAACCATGAAGCAGTTGTTACCATATATTTGTCGTAGTAAGCGTAATCCTCACAGCCGTATTTGCTGTTGATTGGATAACAATTTTTGATGTGATACATAGTATCTTCCCGGAGCCACGGAATAACGCTGTAAGTCGCAATTGCCCCCGCACGCTTAAACATTCCGGCTTTTTTCAAATCGTTTCTTTTTTTGTAGAAATCAGCATAAAATTCACAAAGTGCCGCATAAAATGCTTCATTATGCAAAAACTGATTGCTTCTTCCGCCGTACGGAATCTCTCCTGACACCGATTGCATATTAAGGGTGTAATCCGCCGATTTTTCGAAGGCTTCTTCAAGCTCGCTTCTGTATTTCCCCTGATATCCGAAATAAAGCGCCACCGCCAACTGAAGTCTTGTTACTAAATCATATACCATTGGCTCGTTAGGATCTCTGTACATACCGTTTTCGTCAAAGGAAAACATCTGAGAAGCAATCTGATTTTCAATAAAAGCACTTTCGTCTCCAATGCCCGCGAATTTTCTGAGTTGCTCGCTTACTGCACCGAAAGCTGCCCAGTTGTTTATTCTTTTGGGAGGAACTTCTGCAATTACGCTGTAGGTTTCATAGGGATTTATCTTTTTTAAGCATTCACGCCAGTAGTCTGTAACGCTTTTTTCGAAAATTTCTGCTTTTTCAAGCTCCAAAACACAGCAAACAACTTCTTTTACGGAAAAATCGTTTCCTGTTCTTCTCCCGTTTTTTGAATATGCAACAGGAATTTGTTCACAGCATAAATCCATCATTTTTTTAAAATAGTCTTTCAATTCGGTTTTTCTGCCGTGAGCAATTAAAATTCCAAGATTGGCTACAAGTCGTGGAAATCCATGCTCTTCAATACTGTTTTTAATAACGCTTTCGGTGTAAGCTCTTATATGTTCGGTTGTATAAGCACCTACAACCTTATCCATTAAATCTAAATATAAGCTTTTTTCCATTGCTGATTGCTTCCTTTTAAAATTTAATTTCTTTTCTTATTTATACTATACATCAAAATATATTTTAAAAATACAAAAATATTGCTGAAAACTTGACTTATATTGCTTTTTGTGTTAAAATATATAGGGGATTGTAAAACACAATTGCAAAACATACCATAAATATAAAAAAAGGCGATGTAAATATGGAAGAAATAAAGTATTTTAAATATCATGACTGCGGTGTTGATGTGCTTACAGATAAACAGCATACGCATAACAGCTCTGTCGAAATTCTTCATGTGGTAAAGGGAAATGGAACAATTATGGTGAATGATCGCTTATATCCATTGGAGAGCAATGCTGTTTATTTTATTCCGCCAATGCTGCTTCATCATTCGGCGCCCGAAAATTGTGAAACCTACATAAGAAGCGTTGTAAATGTATCAAGCAGTTATATTTACACGCTTACCGATATAACCGGTTTTGACGGAATATTAAAGAAGCTGTGTAAAAATATTTGCACAATGCTTGATAAATCCGATTCAGATTTTATAGATATAGAATTTAAGAAATTAAAAAGTGAAGAGAAAAGTGAAAGGAGTATTGCGTTTATAAATATACTTTCATGTTTATCAAAAGCGGAAACCGAAAAATATTCTTTAAATAATCAGATTACTGACATTATGGAATATTTAAACAAAAACCTTACAGAAAAAATAACTCTTGAGGATATATGTAAAGAATTTCATATAAGTAAATACTATTTATGCCATATTTTTAAAGAAACTACCGGTTTAAGTATTATGAGCTATATTCTCGGTCAGAGAATGGCACTTGCAAAAAATTTAATAATCAACACAGACAAATCTATTTCGGAAATTGCCATATCTTCGGGATTTTCATGCTTTTCTTATTTCAGCAGAATGTTTAAAAAAGCCGAGGGGATTTCTCCGAGTAGATTCCGTAATAAATATATGAATAAAAAACAGAAGTAACTTTTTGATATTACTTCTGTTATATTTATCATATTTCTACATCGGGATATTTCCCTGGGTTTGCCTTTCCTGGAGAAATCCCGTAAAACTTTTTAAAGGCCTTTGAAAAAGTATAAACATCTGCATAACCGACAAGCTCCGCAACTTTTTTTATTTTAAAGCCTTGACATATCAAATCCTTAGCGTTATGCATTTTACGCTCAAAAATGTAGTCCTGTATCGTGATATTATATT
Source organism: uncultured Oscillospiraceae bacterium (assembly GCA_964537245.1). Taxonomy (GTDB): domain Bacteria; phylum Bacillota; class Clostridia; order UMGS1840; family UMGS1840; genus UMGS1840. The sequence goes on along the minus strand of CAZHZL010000064.1, from coordinate 6,829 downwards.
TTTGTTTGAACACCTTTGACAAATAGTTACGTTACTTGTAATTCGTCTGCAATCATTTGCACTGAAATATCAAGATTGTTTGTTTGTCTTAAATAAATTTCTACAGAAGTAGCAACATCAAAATTATAATACTTGCTGAAAACCACACGGTATATTTCAAAAAGCTTTGCTGCCAAGTATTCCTCTCTCATTTTTATATGCTCGGAATTATTCATAATTTCTATGAAAACATCGCTGTCAAAATCAAATATACTTTCTTTAAGAGTATCAAATTTTTTTGCTAACTCTCCTGTGAAAATAATCCATACCCATGACCAGCTTTTATTGTTTGCAGATTTGAACGAAGCAGACTGATTAGCTTTTAAAAAGAAGCATTGACCTTTTTTAACGATGTATTTTTTACTGTCTATTATAACTTCTCCTTTTCCGTCTGTAACATAATGAATTATATATTCTTTTCTTATTAATAAACCCGAGCCTTCGTTTTCTCCGTACATTGTACACCAACCGAAATTAGTAGGATTCAGATCTTTGAATCTTTTGTTTTCAATATAGGGGCTGACGGTAGATTTATATATTATTTTTTTTGGTTTCATAATAAATTTGTAAAAGGCCTTAGCTTTTCTCCTTTTTTTATTTTCATTAATTATAACATGAATAATTTATTTTTTCAATATTTTTTTGTATTATTTAATATATAATAGATTACATTTTGACAAATATTCTTTTAAAAAAAGTATTATTTGAATACATCTGCACATTTACTATAATCTTTGTTTTGTGGTATAATTTACATAAATATGGTAGGCATTTTATTAATTAAAATAATAAAAAAGTAAGGAGAATATGTAATGAAGAAAAAACTGTTTGTATATGCAACAGAACACGCAGATTTAGTATGGAGAAGATGTTTTGACAGAGATTTTATCTTTAAAGGTCAGAATTTTATTTCCTACTCAGATTTGGAAGGCTATTTTATAATTGACAATATAAAGCTTTGCGAAGAAAATGAAAATTTTAAATTTACGATTGAAAGTGTAGCAATGCTTAAAAAATTCCTGGAGAAAAATCCTGATTATGAAAATAAAGTTAAAGAGCTTTTCAAAAAAGGGCAGATACAGATGCCGTTTTCGGGAAATAATATCGTTGATTCAAATATGGTAAACGGAGAAAGTATAGTAAGAAACTTTCTTTATGGAAGAGAATATTTGAAAGAAAAATACAATTATATTCCTTATGGAATGGATAGGTCTGACGCTTTCGGAAATTCTGCGCAGCTTCCTCAGATTGCAAGAAAATTCGGAACAAAATGGATATTTAACCTTACATACAGCTTGTCGGATAATCTTTATTGGAGAGGTTTAGATGGAAGCACGGTTTTAACCTGGATGCCAAAAGGGATAGGTTATACGGGAGGCTATTATAAATACCGTCCGTGTCCTGTGTGTAACGGGTTTCGGGATAATGACTGTAAGGTATGCAATAACCGCAGAATTGATACGGAATTTATGGAAAATATGCGTGTTAAGTTACCCGAATCATTACCTGAATTTGACGATACAATTCCACCGAGAATTTACTGCGGTGGCGAGGAAATACTTCCCACAAATCATGTAATTGAGTGGGCAAAGAAAAATGCAGATAAATATGATATACAGTTTGCAAATTTTGATGACTATTTGCCATATATAAAGGACTTGATTGACAAGGTTGATGAAACGGAAGAAATTCATTCATCAAGCGAAATAAACTGCAATAATACAGGTACATTTGTTACGAGAATTAACACAAAGAAAACAGTAAGAGAAAATGAAAACGCACTTCTTTCGTTAGAGGCTCTTGCTGTTGCAGATAGCTTCAAAAACGGGAAATATCCAAAAGAAGAAATAGAAAAAATCTGGGACAAATTTTTCTTTACAATTTTTCACGATTCAATCCCTGCTACTCATGTTGACGCTGCTTATGATGAAATTATGGATTGTGCAAAGGAAATTAAAGATAAAACAGCCGAATTGAAAAGCAAAATTTTATCTTCAAATACAATTAAAAATGACAACATCATAACAGTTTATAATCCTTACGGAAGCGTAGTTTCAAATGAAGTAACAGTCAGCATAAATTCAAAGGAAGATATTTGTCTTACAGATGAAAATGGAAAAAAAGCAAGTATAACCGAATATAAAAAGAATGGCGAAGAAATAGAAATAACATTTTTGGTTAATAATCTTGGTGCCTTTTCAAAAAGAATTTATAAAATTGAAAAAACTGATAAGCCTTATACAAAAGATGTAACTACTGTATATGAATTAAACGAATTTAATGGTATGCCGATTCTTACAAATGCTGTTATAAAAGATAGTATCAGCGAAAATAAAGCTGAAACCGTAATTGAAAACGATAATTTTAAGGTTGTCGCCACAGATAACGGTATCAAGGAAATATTTGACAAAAAGCTTGGCAAGGTAATTACAACCGAAAGTGAGTATATGGTTGGAGAATGGATTTTGGAGCACGATGTGGGCTCGCCTTGGGCAACACATTCGCCTGATATGAGAAGACAGAGTATGAGCAAATACACTCATCTTATGAGAATTGAAAAAACAGATGATGTACAGAAGCTTACATTTGTAATACGCCCGGGAGATATAGACGGAAATGCCGTTATGGGACTAAAAATTACATACAGCGTTATTCTTAAAAATGGCAGTGATAAAGTGGACTTTGAAGCAGATGTGTTCTGGCATACACAGAATTACAGACTCAGAATAGCGATGCCCGTTATTAGTGAAACGAAGCATTTTTACGATATTCCTTACGGTGTAATCGAAAGAAAGCCTTATGAGCATACAATACTTTTTGAAGACGGAGCAACAAACTGGGCAAGTGCGGCAGGTGACTATCCTGCAATAAACTGGGCAGGTGCAGAGAAAGAGGATTACAGCTTAGCAATGTTTAACAGAGGAACACCGTCATATCAGATAAACACAGATAAAAACGGTAATTCAGTTATTTATCTGAGTGTGTTAAGAAGTCCTTCGATTGGCTCATATTTGTACAGCCCGACAGAATATACAATGACAGACTATGACGGAATGAGCGACTGCGGAGACCATCATTTTGAATATGCAATAAAAGCGTATAATGATGGCTTTGACAAAAATAATGCAGTTTTGGACGGTGTAGCATATAATACGCAGTTGTCAGCAGTACAAGGTGACCTTGATATTTCTGCTCTGCCTGTTCTTTTGTGTGATGACGCAAGAATAACAAGCATGAAGCCGGCACAGGATAAAAAAGGAATAATTATAAGAATAAATGAGTATCATGGCAAAGACACAAAAGGAACTCTTGTTATTCCTGAAAATATGCAGGTTAAAGCAGTATATGAAGCTGACCTTAAGGAAGATAAAATAAAAGAGCTTGAAATAAAAGATAATAAAGTTGATATTGATATTAAACACTTTGAAATTGTGACTGTTTATATTGAAGCTGTTTAAAATTAAACTGATTTTTCAAATGTGCCTGAAGAAAAGAAAATTATGTTATCGAAAATCAGCGTTGTTATTGATGAATACATAGAAGAGTACCACCTTGACGCTATTGCGCTTCGTTGCTGGAATGAAATGGAAACATATCTCCGAGTTTGTCCTTGTGTGCTTATAAGTGAGCTTAATGACAGAGGAATAACCGCTTCATGCGAAATTGATATGTGTTCCGCTATAACAATGAGAGCACTTTCTCTTGCAACCGAAGGCCCTGCTGCTTGTTTAGATTGGAACAACAACTATGGAGATGATCCTGATAAGGTTATTTTGTTCCATTGCGGCTCTACTGCACAAAAGCTTATGGCAGAAAAAGGAACAGTTACATCACACAAAATGTTTGATAAAGGTGATCCGGGAAGCGGCTGGGGAACAAACGAGGGCAGAATTGCATCATTCCCTATGACTTTCTCAAACTGTAAGACAGAAGACGGAAAAATTACTATCTATTTTTCAGAAGGTAAATTTACGGGTGAAGATATTGAAAAGGAATTTTTCGGTTGCGGCGGTGTAGCTAAAATTGATAATCTTCAGAATAAGCTTTTGAAATTGGCAAGAGGCGGATTTAAACATCATACTACCGTTGCAAACGGACATGTTAAAATGATATTGGAAGAAGCGTTCAAATACTATTTAGGATATGATGTTGTAAGTATAGAGGATTAAGATTATGATTATTGGCGGACTTGATGTCGGAACGACCGGCTGTAAACTCACAGCCTATGACGATAAAGGGAATTTTGTTTATAATTCATACAAGGAATATGAGATAAACCGTTCAGACGGTGAGCATGAAATAGACGCACAAGTTATTTTTGAGGCTGTTTGTGAAGTTATTGGAGATACGGTGAAGAAACATAAGTTTTCTGCAATTGGCGTAACAACATTCGGCGAAACCTTTACAATGCTTGATGAAGATAATAATGTTCTTATGCCGTCTATGCTTTATACAGACCCGAGAGGCGAAAGCGAATGTAAAGAACTTTGCAGAATATTAGGGGAAGAAAAACTTACATATATAGCAGGTGTAAAGCCTCATCAGATGTATAGCCTCCCTAAAATGATGTGGATAAAAAACAATTGTCCCGATGTTTATAAAAAGGCAAAAAGAATTATGCTTATGGAGGATTATATTGTCTATAAGCTGACGGGAAATGCATATATTGATTATTCGCTTGCCGCAAGAACTATGGCTTTTGATATAAGAAATAAATGCTGGAGTGATGAAATTTTATCTGCAGCGGAAATAGATAAGAATCTTCTGTCAGAGCCTGTTGGTGCGTTTAACTGTGCAGGTGAATTTAAGAAAGATATTTATGAAAAATTTGGAATAGATTATAAGATTACGGTTGTAAACGGTGCACACGACCAGGTTGCTTCTGCAGTAGGTGCAGGTGTATTGGAAGCAGGGCAGGCGGTAGACGGAACGGGAACTGTTGAATGTGTAACTCCTGTTTTTGATAAAATTCCTGAACATAAGACTCTTTATGATGAGGGTTATTCCGTTGTTCCATATGTATTTGAAAATACCTATGTATGCTATGCTTTATCATTTACAGGCGGTGCTGTTATAAAATGGTTTCGTGATAATTTTACAAAGGATAAATCGTATTCCGAGCTTGATAAATCCGTAAAAAAAGAGCCGACAAAGCTTCTTTGTATGCCGCATTTTGCAGGCGCGGCAAATCCGTATATGGATAACGGCTCAAAAGCTGCAATAATTGGACTTTCACTTGAACACAAGAGCGAGGATATATACAAGGCGCTTATGGAAGGCGTTACATACGAAATTATGACTAATATTGAACATCTGGAAAGCTTCGGTATAAAGCCGGAAAAGCTTTACGCAACCGGCGGAGGTGCAGCGTCTGATGTTTGGCTTCAGATCAAAGCGGATATTCTGCATAGACCCGTTACTGCTTTGCAGGCAAAGGAAGTTGGTGCTTGTGGGACTTGTATGATGACAGGGGTTGCAATAGGATTTTAAGGTGCTCATTGATAGCCTTATTGCAGAGATCACTCTCGCTTTTGAAGCCGAGCAGCTTAACATAATTTTTGATTTCAGTTCGTACCGCAGGCGGCACATTGAATGTCATCTTTTCTCTTTTCATAATAAAATTCACCTTCCTTTTATAAAATTACATATGCATTCCCATACCATGATCCCGTCTGTATTCTTTTGCTCTTTCCTTGGAATCAACAATTGATTTCGTGAAGCCTTCCTCAATGTCTTTCTGAATTGACTGCTCAAACATTTTACAGAGACTGAATACAATGTCACCAAAGACAGGGGATGCATCAACTTTATTTGTATAAACATTCCCTTGTCTGTTATCTTTTAATGCCGTTTTCAGCACAGCATTTTGCAACCGGCTTTGGAAGTTTTTGTTCTTCTCAAGGACATCAAAGCTTTTCTCAGGATGCTTACGATAGTATCTTTGATTTGCAAGCTGTAGCTGACACCACTGACGATATAACTCTTGCAGGTTATCATCCTTGCAGACAACTTTTACAACCGCATCGACCTTTTCCTTTTGCTCATGTGAAATGAATTTATAATTTCTCTTGCCGGAGTACCCATCAAGAGAGAATTTCAACTCATTGAAGGCTTCTGCAAATTCATCACTTGCTCCGCCAATATCAACTTTAAACTCACTAACTTTCTCCTTAACCTCATCAATTATTTTATCTCGGAGCGTTTGTTTTTCATCGTAAAGCTGTTTGAGTTCGTCTTTGAAAATTGTTTTTGTAAGCATAACTCTTATGTCATTGCAACCTTTTTTGGAGAGATATTCGCTGCCTGTGTTCTTGTTATACACAATCATATGTATGTGAGGGTGGTGGCCTTCATCGTGATATGCTCCGTACCAAACCAAATCCTTTACAGGAATATATAGGCTTCTGCAATTTCAAACTGCTTTGACCGAATTAAATTTCTCCATGCTTCTGCGTTATTATATCCAAGTCTGTCTGCATCTTCTCGTCTCAAAGATACAATAGGCATCCATATAATTCCGTCATGATTTACTATGTCATTCTTTGCTTTGCTTAGATTGACATCGTCCTCGCTGCCGAAGAGACCATGCTCTCCGACCTTTTCAACACGAGGTCTGGTTGCAATATAATTCAGATTAATTTCAACCTTTTTCGTGTTGATGCTCTTGTCAACTCTCTCACGCTGCGCCATATAGTTTATATAATCTCCGCCGGGCTTTGCACGGCGATGTGAGCCTGGGGCTGTGACAAAACGATTTTTTAAATCGGGTTGTCTGCAGCCCTATTTGCTT
>CAZHZL010000063.1:0-14657 GCA_964537245.1 uncultured Oscillospiraceae bacterium | reverse complement strand
TATTCTTAAAAGTACAGTTTTTTATATGCATATTTTTTGAGTGTATGTGACCGTCACAGGCAATCCCGCAAACTCCACCATTTATAAATGTAAGGTCGAAAAAGCTTAAATCCTGCCCAACATTTGCAAGTGTGTTGTGTTCTCTTGTTGCACATTCAATCTGTGAATAAATTTCGCAAGGATTTTTCTTAGAATACATAAGAACTATATGTTCAACCTCTTCGGGAAGAATTTTTGCTGTTCCGAAGCAATTATCCCAAAAATCCCCTTGCTGACATAAGTCTTCCTTTTCCCATCTTAATCTTCCGCAGGACTTTCCGCCGTCAAAAACAAAATTACAGACTTCTGCTCTTAATTCACCTTGATATTGCCAGATGTTTTTTTCAATTTCTTTCCATAAATCTGAGTTTCTCACATCCGAAGAACCGCAAAAAACAGGATTTTCTCCTTCTCCGTATGCTCCGTAGGTTATACCGTTTTTTGTATAAAGAGCCTCTCTTATAAATGAGCCTCTCTTAAAAAGTACGCTGTCACCGTCTTTTAAATCAAGATTTTTATAACATTTCTTTGGCATATCAGCACTAAGCCCATCGTTTTCGTTTTTGCCATCTTTAAAATCTATATAATATGTACTCATATATGCTTTTTCCTTTCTTATTTCGGCAGCTGCAAAAATGCAGCTGCCGAAACAAAACAATAATTATGGTTTTTTATAATATAAATCGTAGGTCTTATTAAGATTTTTTATAACAGCCATTCTCGTCAGCCATCCACCGTTTCCCGAAGCAATAACAATATCGTCTTCTTCAATAGCATTTATATCACCTTTGTAATATTTTTCACCATCATAGAATGTAAATTCTGTTAAGACACTGGAAACTGATCCAAGCTGAAAAACAGCAGTTTTGATTTGAGAAGACTTTAATTTTATAAGATCCCATTTAGTACCCTTCTTAGCGCTTTTAAAGTTAAAAATTCCTATCCACGAACTGGAACTTGAAGTTCCGGCTCTTGTCGCAATTGATCCTCCGGCTTCGTAATCAGCAGCATTTACAGGAGGGTCGCTGTGATAAGAAAACACTTTTGCTATTGCACACACATTTCCCATTCCGTCTACATTATACTGTATAAAATCGCCCTTTTGAAGTGCCTTGCATTCTGCAATCAGCAAATCATCATCAGTCGTGTAGACTTGACTAAGAGCACCATCGCTATAAAGTTTTAAGGCTGCAACTATCTCACCATTTTTATTAAGCGCCTCCGAAACGCTGTCAACTCCGTATACCATTCCGTTTATTCTTACAATTTGCCCCTGAGAAGCACCAAAACGAATTACAAATCCCGGCAAATTAAATTCATCCAAATCATAGAAGGTCAACGGTAAGACCTGAGCATCTGAATTTGGAAGAATCGCCCTGTGGTTTCCCACAGCAAACTCTTCTTCTTTTCCACTGGTAGGAACCAACATAAACGGGGTATTTGTATCTACGAAAATAGATCCTTCATCTTCGTGTAAATAACTGGAAAAGAACCCATACGAATAGTCCCATGAAGTAGGATTTTGGGTTGCATAATCCTGAGCAAACGGATCTGCTGTTCTGCTTCTTACTATAACATCATCTGAAATCTGCGTATAATCGTTGACTGCAACGGTTTTTGTCGTAAGCTTGTCAACCTCTTTATCAGCATTAATTCGGAATTTGACAACAGGAGGATTTGTATAAGAAGATTTATTGAGGAATGTTTCAAGTTCTGTATAAATTGCGGTTCTGTTTGATTTTCCGCCATTAAGAATACATTTTTTGGCTATCGGATATACAGCAAAATCACCTGCGAAATTTGAATAAATTCTTACTTCTACATTATCCGATAAACCATCATCTTTTCTGACTCCCATAAGATACCCATAGAACATTTCTGATGTAAGCTCGTCCATACCATAGATATTTCCCATAAAGTCAAGAGTGAAGTTATACATTTTACCGGGCTCTATTGCGCTTGTACCATCTGCTTTTGCATCAATAAGTGTTTTAAATTCTTCGGAAACATAATACTTCTTATTTGAAATATAAACACTGTAAGGTGAGGCCTCAGTAGAATCAATCCAGCCTGTCAGCTTTTCAGAAGAAACATGAATTAAGTATCCTGATTTTTCATCGTAGCAAACAGAAATAATATCTCCTATTTTTATATCAGAAACATCTACATTTTCACCATTTCTGATAATCTGTGGTTTTAAACCGTTTGCCTCAAGCTCTATTGAAGATTGTGAATTGAATTTCTGATTATAGTCAAAAACAATTTTATCTTCAAATACACTCTTTACCCTGAATGTCGCAAAGTCATACGATATAACAACATTATATGAACTGCTTCCGTCGTTTGAAATAAGGTCAATATAACCGTTTTTAGGCATATATTCGTTTTTCAATCCTATAACAGAAGTACCGTTGTACAAGGTCATAGCATTAGCTGAAATTTTGTACTTAATTGTATTATCATCATTATTAAGCTGAATTGCACCTGCATTTAAAACAGGACTTTCATTTGAATAAACACGAATTTTATGTCCGTTATTTTTCACAGTCATAAAAATTATTTCGGGAATTCTCACAGTATCATCCTTAAAATAATAATATTCAACATTCATTCCAAGATAATCGTGATATAAATCTTCGGAAACGGAATAAATATTTTTATTTATTTCAATCTGATCATCTTCTAAAGGAAGCTCTGATTTTCCCAAAAGGTTAACAATTCCGCTTGCGTTTAAAAGTCCTTCAGCTTTCACAATTTCCCAGTAATCGTCAAAAAGTGTTATGCTCTCTCCTGCTGAAACTATAGTATTTGTTCCCTCAACACTGTAGTTGCCAACAAATTCAACATTCATAGCATTGAAAAGCATTACCGCCATAGCACCTGCTGATAAATACTCTGTTGAAAGCTCGGATTTAACACCTTTCAAAAGTCCTAAGTCTGAAGCTGTAAGGTTCATTCCCACAGACCAACCGCCTTTGGCATTTGCTTTGTCGTGATAGCCAAACATTCTTATAAGTGCACTTGAAGCCTCAGATAAGGTCAAATTGTCATCAGGATAAAACTCTGTTTGTGACTTTCCTGTCATTATTCCCATATTTTTCATAAAGTTAATGTGTAATTCACCGTATGAATCGGCTTCAACATCGGTATAATATGTGCCTTTATAGGAATCGAGATAGTTCTCATGCTTCAAAAGTCTTGTAAGAATAATTGCAAATTCTTTTCTTGTTATCGGGTCATCAACAAAAAATTCAAAATCAAATACTCCCAAAGAATAGAAGAAGTTAATTTTGTCTGTTTCATTTTTATATTCTGCGACATTTTCTGAAGTGTCGGAAGCAAAAACCCCTGTCATGGAAAAAATCATAACAAAGCATAAAATTAATGTACAAATTTTTTTCATATTTTTCATAGCAAAACCTCCTTACTTCAGACTATTAATAATACGGGATAAAAGTACACAAGCCTGTGCTCTTGTAGCAGAAGATGAGAAAGAAAATTCACTCTCTGTAACACCATTCATAAGCTCCGCACTAACAGCTTTTTTGATATATTCCTCTGCCCAGTCGCTCATATTATCTTTATCTATAAAATCGATATCTTTACTGTCTTTAATTTCACCGTTTTTGTATTCATATACTAAAACAGCCATTTTCGCCATCTGCTCTCTTGTTACCTTGTCGTTTGGATTGAAGTTTTCGCCATCGCCGGAAACAAGACCTAAACTGTAAGCTTTTTCAACTGTCTGAGTGTACCATTCGCCCTCTTTAACATCAGCAAAAATACCTTTGTACTTTAACTCTGTTTCTTCTTCAATACCTCTTAAAAGAAGTGTAATCCATTCTGCTCTTGTAATCATTGCATCAGGCTCAAAGCCATTTTCTCTTCCTTTAACAATTCCTTTTTCAGAAAGTGAAGAAATTTCATTTTCAGCCCAGTGATTTTCTATGTCTGCAAAAGCGGGCTTCGTGCTCTCTTTAAGAGCCTCAAGCACCTTTTCGTTATCTTTAGATTCATCATCCTTTGTTGCAGGCTTTACTGTTGCAGTATATGAACCGCCGCTAACACTTGAGTTTCCACTGTAAGACGGTATAACTACAGCTGCAGGAATAGCAATTTCATTGCTCTTATATTCTGTGGTACTCTGTGGATAAGCTTCATTTTTTGGAATTACCTTAAAGCCTATGCTGTACCCCCGGTCTGATGACTGAACAACATATGCGAGCGAATCCTCTGAAACTACAGTTTCAGTTGTTCCTGATTTTTTATACCATACAAATTCTGAACCTTTATCTTCATCGCCATTTTCATCAAAATAGTCATAATCTGCCTGCAAAAGTGAGCCCACCGAAGCTGTTCCTGAAATTGAAACCGCTTTCACTATCGGTTTAAAAGGAAGTGTATATTCCTTTGTTACAGCTTCTGCATTTGCACCTTCTTCAGGATCTTCATTTTTTACTTTTACTGTGCATCTTATATATGTCTCTATCTTACCTGTAACATCTAATGTAGCTGTACTGATTGTTTTTCCGTTTTCGTCTGTACTATCTGTAAAATCAGTAGTTACCGAAAGCTGTTGCCAGGTACCGTTATCATCTGATATCTCCCATGTTATAACAGTTCCTTTTTGTTCATCTCTGTTTGAATCATAATATTCATAGTTTGCTGCCAGACTTGCACTTGTATAATCCTCGTTAATAGTATAGGTAAACGACAAATTTCTGCATTCAGGTGCAAAAGCTTTTGCAAGCGGATAAGTTACAATATCAAAAAGCTCATAATTTTCACTTTCACTTATTTTTAAAGTTCTTTTTACTCTGCAAACAAGATAATACGGTAATCCGTTCTCATCCGTAATATCCTCATCTTTTACGGTATATGTTTTTGCAGAAGCGCCTGCAATTAATTCACCGTTTTCCTGCGGATTCTCAAGTAGCTTATCCGCATCGGTGCCTTTATACCAAAAATATTCAGAAAGAACATCAGTATCCGTCTCATCAGCAATGTCAACAGATACAGCTGTATCGGCTTCAAGCTTTCCGATTAAAGAGAGTTCGGTAGGAATCGCCCCTGTATAAGAGTTTTCGCTTGAATATGTTACTTCAGACCGGTATATTTTCAGGTTATCTATATAAAAAGCTGTATCACCGTATGTTGACATGATACCATATACACTGTCACCTTCGTTTGCAGCTGTAAGTGTTCCTTCATTATGATAAAGATTTTTTCCGTTCCAGAAAACATCGAATGAATCGGAAGAAGCCTTTTTATAAGTAGAAATCGCCAATGTCATGTTGTTGTATGAATTCCAATTTGATGAATATGGAACATCTTTTAGCGGATTTTCAGTAAATAATCTGTTTTTTTGCACACTAACATAGCTTGTATAAAACCACATAGTTTGCAGGCTATACATGTATGCGGTATTATACCGCATAAACATAGTACTGCTGTGTGTTTTTATAACCGAAAAATCTGCTTCAAGAGTATAATATTTTTTTCCGTGTCCATAACCCTTCCAGCCGTCCTTATTAATCCACACGCCGGCAGTGCCTGTATTAGCAATTTTCATTTTTTTGTTTCCGTCAACAGTCTCAAGTCCACTGCTTGTAAGATTTGTAAATGCATCATATCCGGCTGAATCTCCATACGCTCTTATATAATTGCTATCAAGATCAGCAGTTTCATCATAGCTTTCAAAATCATCATTCCACTGAATATCAAATGAAATATCAGCCTTTGTATTAAATAAAATTTTCGTCTTATCTGTGTTATAAATAAGCGGTATGGTAACTGTGTATTCTTTTTCGATGTCCAGAGCAACCGTTGGTTTAAGAACTAAGGTTTTTCCTTCGTTTTCGTTGGAATATGTATATTCAACAGCTTTTGGAGCCCCGTTTTCATCAGTTTCTCCATTTATTGTGAGAAATGTACTTTCTTTTAAAGCATCATCAAACAGAACTGCTTCATTAAACTCAAGATAAATACTATATCTTGAACTTACATATGAAGATACAAGCTTCAAATCCTCGACAACAGAAGTATCTTCTGAATATGATATAACAGACATGGAAAATATCATACTTATAAGGAGCAACAATGAAATTATTTTTTTCATTCTATCATATCCTTTCTTAGATAATTTTGGGGGCTGTAAAACAACCCCCACAGAAAAATTGTTTAATTATTTTATTGCCTCTAAATCTGTATAGAATAACGGTTTTAAGTCGCCATCTCCCCATGCAAAAGCTTTTACATATCTGACATTTGAAGCATTTGAAATTTCAACCGGTATAGCTTCTCCCAAAATAAGTGAAGATGTTTCACTTACGCCAACAAGCTTACATTCTTCATCATATGCTGCAATAAATACTTTTCCATCTGAAATTTCTTCATCAGATGTAACGTTAATATAAGCTGTAACCTTATTGTCGGAATAGCTTACATTTGTTAAATACAAATCATTATCATCAATAAAGATTACTTTATATGCAATCAAATTATCAAGATAGTATTTATCAGTAGCTTCGCCTGCATTTCTGAACATAAACGGTATACCTTCAGTAACATTTTTCCAGTCGTTGGTAGCGTTTTCATAAAGCTCTGTTTCGCCTTTATAAACTCTTACTTTTTCGTCTTCACCAATTAAAATCTTCATATTAACGTCATTCTCAGCAATAGCAGGTGTGGCAACTTTAGCAGTGCTATTACCGTCTATTATAATCTGTGCTGCCTCAGTACCCCATATGCCATAGTAAATCCAGTTATAAGTGTGAGATGGTGTCAATTGATTCTGATCATAAGCTACCCAGGGATTATAATAGCTTTCTACACGATAATAAGTATTTGTATCCTTAGAAAGTGTATATTCAAAGCTATAATCCTTCCAGTAATTCAATGACATATTATCAGGATTAAAAACAGGCATAATAAACTGTTTGCTGCTTTGGTTTGCAAGACTTGTTATACCGTCGGTACCATTAAGGATAAGACGGTCGTTTTCAGCATCAAGCTTATAAAGATAATCGTTTTCGGTATTTTTAATTTCGCTTGGTTTGCCATATCCGCCAATTATAAAATATTTGCTGTCGAGGTCAGTCTGTGCGTTATATGTTGAGAAATCGTCCTCCCAGATAAGCTTAAATCTGAATTTTTTCTCATAGTCCGGAGCAAGTCTTCCGTATTTATCCGCAATTTTTGTTACTTTGATATCATACTGCTTATTCATATCAAATTTTGCAGAATTTGCAGGCTTAATAACAATTTTGTTATTTTCAAAAGCTGTATCTACTGCATAAGCTGCACTGTCAGCTGTTACAGAAACATCAGCTGTAACATCGGCATCATAAGTAAGTGTTATTTTTTCAGAATCAATTACAGCATCAGAAAAAGCTACATCTCCTTCGGGAATTTCAGCAAGGTCTTTTACTCTGTATGCCTTTAAGTTATCAATGTAAAATTCATTTCTTGCTTTAAATGCAAAGTGTCTTGGATTTTTAGCAGTTGTAGCATAGCTTTTATCAGTTGTAATTTTTGCAGGAACACCGTCATAGAATAAGCCTTCAAAATCTCCGTTTTCATCATAAGCTTCAACAGTAAGTGCTATTGTTGATAACGGATTTTTTGGCAATACTACATCAGCATAACTATCAAAGCCGAGAAGTCCTCTTATATACATATTTTGCGTAGCGGAAAGGAACTGCATATACGGTCTCATAGACAAATCGCCTGTCTGATACATAGGAATATCAAATTCCCAGCAGCCGTTTGCTGTGCGTGCGTCAAATTCAAGCGTATAATAGTTGTTGGAATGACCGAGGGCAAAATATCCGCTGAATTTTGGTGCAATAGCATAATTCGTCTTAGTACTTTCCATTTTCAGTACATTTGAACCGGTAAATACTCCATCTGTATCCTTAACAACTGAAAATTCAGGTGCGTCGGCTGTTGTCTTTCCCCAGGTTTCATATACAAACTGATATTTTTCATCCAAATCAGCAGTTTTGTCATAGCTGTCAAAATCGTCATACCACAAGGTTTCAAATTCAAAGGTTTTTGAAAACGCAGGTAAATCTATTCCTGCCTCGTCGTATACACCTGTTACATTAAGAGAATAAGCTTTATTTAAATCAAGAACAGTTTCAGGTGTAATTACAAGAGTGTTAGTAGCCGTATCAAATTTTGAAGTTGTATTTACTGCAATTGCTCCGTTTTTAAGAGTAACGGAAGCACTTTCAGTATTAACAGCATTGTTGTACACAAGCTGAATTGCCTTTGTTGTTACATTGCAATATTTTAATCCCGTTTCAACATAATCTGCAAGCGAAGCTGTATAAATCTTCCAGTTATCTACATAGAAGCTTGAGCTGCCATATGAGCTCATAATACCATATACACTGTTGCCTTCGTTTGCAGCTGTTAGTGTTCCCTCATTGTGGTAACGATTATTTCCATCATAGAAAACATCAATTGCATCTGAAGCACCTTTTTTATACGTGGAAACGGCTATTGACAATTCAGAGGGTTTCGTTCCCCAAGCTTTATATACAGTATCCTTTCCTACATTATCAGTTAATAATCTTTTTTCAGCTACACTAAAATATTCCGTAAAAAATGACATAGTCTGGTAGTAAAACATGTATGAGGTATTATATCGCATCCACATATTTGATACAGCTGTTTCAACCTCAAAATCTGCTTCAAGAGTATAATATTTTTTTCCGTGTGCATAGCCTTTCCAGCCGGATTTATTAATCCATACACCTGCGTTATCAGCCCATGTGCTTGAAATTTTCAATCTCTTATTATTTGTTTCTGCATCTATATCAAGACCGGAGCTTGTGAGGTTTGTAAATGCGTCATAGTTGCCTGAATCTCCATACGCTCTTATATAATTGCTATCAAGGTCGGCAGTTTCGTTATAGCTTTCAAAATCATCATTCCAATGAACAGTAAATTCAATAAGCTTTTCAGCTGTTAATGTGTTTGCGCCGTCAGTAACTGTAAAATCAAGAACATAGCTTTTTTCTATATCCATTTTTTCAGATAATGTTACACTTACAATATTTGCAGAAATTGATGGTGTCTGGGCAGCTAAAGCTGTACCATCAGTTGTGCTTACAGAAACTGCAGCTTCTGTAATTGTGTTTGAAAATTCAAGTCTTATTGCGTTTGTAATAATGTTGTAGCTGTCAAGTGTGAGTGTTGTTTCTGCTCCCGCAGGCAAAACAACTAAAGTTAAAAGCATCGTCAATGTAAGCAAGAATGATAAAAATCTTTTTTTCATAATTTGATTTCCCTTCTTTTTTTAATTATATTTTAATATTTTTTATCTGATTATATGGGTTTCAATCTGTGCAACCTCGGCTACTGAAAGCTCAACCTCTTCCTTTGTTACAGAAATAATGCAATCGTGGAAATTTTTTGCATAAAGTTCTGTGAGTGTGTTTATATCATCAACACAAAGCATTGTGCGGTCGTTTTCTATAATCGGAGCTTTTTTAAGAGTAACTTCTTCTCCGTTTACAGTTGCATTTGTATCATCAATATTTACAAGAGAAACATAGTTTCCGATTTTGATTTCAGCTGCTCTTTTTTCTTCATTCCAGTTAATTTCTCCGCCTGCTTTTTCGATAACGAATCTTATAGGAACATAGGCTGTTGTGTCTATAAGTGTTGGTGTAACCTCTGCATTTTCATCCACATTTACCTTTTCTCCGTTTGCCAATGCAAGGCTGTTATCAAACACCATATAAATATCATGCGAAAGAATGGCTGCCACAGGGTCGATATATTGTGCTTCTGTCAAAGAAAGATTACCATCGCTGTCAGTAATACCAAACATAATATATTTTCCTGTATCATTATCCGTCGGTGTATATTCGTCTTTATTTTCGCTTCCCTCGATTTTTATGATTTCCTTTGGTGCAATCATATCAGGAACTATTAAATCCCATTCAGGCTTTCCATCGCACCGATACCACGCAGTTTCAAACTCTGTATCTCCCAAAATTTTATAATCAGCTTTAAGAACTGCTGTATCGGGAGTATATTCGGAAATAGTGAAGCTTACGGGTATTCCTTTAATTTTTTCATCTTTTTTTGATGTAGGCTCCATAACCATTTTTGAATAATTGTTAAGTCCGAAGTAGCCGCTTTCGGTAATATAGCCGCCCTCTTCTTCGTTGTTATCATAAATGTTAAGTATCTGCTTTCCATCTATGTAAAACACAAGCTGAACTCCGCCCTCAACATTTATTGCACCTGTTCTTACAGTGAATTTTTCACCTGATTTTATTTCACATGGGTATTCTCCGAGTGGTAAAAAGCTTCCTTTATGATATCTCTGAACTTCAACAGAATTTGTGCGGATATTAAAGCAATAGGCCTGCTGATTTGATGTCCAGATATTTTCATAAATATTTTTTTCTGACCCTCTTAAAATAACTGTATTCCAGGTGTTGCCCTCTTTTAAGTCATAGAGTGTAAGGTCAAATTCAAAAATTTCGTTCAAATATTCTTTGCCCATATAATTAAATACATGGTACTGTCCTGAAAGTTCCCTTTCAAGTTTTTTATCTGTAACAGATAAAAGGTCTGCTTTATCTACCCAAGCCTCTTTATCTTCGAGCATTTCACTAATTCCAATAATTTCAAGCTTGGCTTCCTCATTCTCGGCAAAAGCCGAAAATGAAGCGGATAATAATGATATGATACATAATGCAAGTATAAATATTTTTTTCATATATAATTCTCCCCTTATTTTTATAACAAATTATATGCCTTTATCCATTCTCTTTTTATAAGTTCATGCCCTGCCGACGTAGGATGAACACCATCATATAACCAATAGCCGGGTGGTGCATAGCTTAGTACATCATTGAATTTATCCTGTAATGGCACAAAGGCAAGCTTGTTTTCTTCTGCTGCCTGTTTTGTTATTAATGCGTAAGCCTCCATTTCTTTGCGAGTCCATTGCCAATTAGCTTCAGTTGCTGTACCCTCCAGAACAAACGGCTCCATTAATATAATTTTGATGTCGGGCAAAGCAGATTTTACTTCTTCTATAAGCATAGAATATATTTTATAAAACTTTTCTTTACCTATTCCGTTAGGGATTTCACTGAGCCAGGACAAAACATCATTTACACCAACCAAAACACTTAAAATATCAGGCTTTAATTCTATAATCTGATTTTGGATTCTTGCATAAACATCTATTATGCGATTTCCGCTTATTCCTCTGTTTAAGATTTCAAATTCCTGAGGTTTTTCAAAACAAAGCTGTGATTGTATCAAATTAACATATCCGATACCCGCTTCAGCAATACTTGTCTTTGTGCGCCCCGCATCTGTTATAGAATCACCTTGAAACAATATTCTCATTATTCCCCCCCTTTTATCTGCTTTTCTACAATGTCCATAAATTGCAGTCCCATCAATATTTCTCCGACTGTCCAGCCGGTTTCAATACAGCAAGGCGCCCAGCCTACATCGTGAGGCACTCCGTAGCTTTCCATTCGATTCATATCCATTGCTCTTGTCCACGCACCATCTGACAGCGGATCATCGCTATGAAGCTGACAATTTAATAAAAATGTTGCAATTTCCTGCCATTTTTTATAAAATTTTTCTTCCTTTGTCACCATATATGCATAACTGAAGCCCAAAGGCAGCCAGTTATTTGAATATAATAAATCCGCAACAGGATCACCGTTATTTGCCAGAAGTGCACATTCACCCTCATCATTTCTTGAGCAATTAGCCTTATATCCTGTATCCCATTCTGCATACCCGCCTGAGGCATGCTGAACTTTTTCTAAATCTTTAACAACTCTATGTAACCACTCATAATGCTTTTTATCACCGGTATATTCATAAAGCAAAGCAAGTGGAAACACAAGTCTGCACATTTCTTCCGTTTCGCTTGTTTCGCGGTTTGTGTCCGGATAAAGCTCCATTAAGGTTGTTAATCCTTTTACGGCAACATCGGCAAATTTTTTATCGGCACCGGCACGCACAGCAAGAAGAAGAGCCGCATGATAATATGCATTATAATGTGCGCTCAGGGATTTCTTACTTTCTGTCGTTTTATTTTCTTTTGTCAGCTCTTTCAACAAAAAGCTTTCTGTACGAAAAACTCTTAATCCGTTTTTATCAGTAGAGTTCACAAGATAAGTTAGCGCTTCTTCAGCCTGTTTGAAGTAGTCACTTTTTCCGCCAAAATTCTGATACAACAATGTTGGCAATATCGCTCTTGCAACATCATCCGGATAACAAACCTCCCATGCGACTTCTGTCCAACGAAGCATCCCGTGATGTTCTCCGCCTTTTACCTGCATATAGTCAAAGCAAAAAGCTTCTGTATTCTTAAAAATTTCGTAGCTTTCCTTATTTCCCGTTCTTAAATAGTCCATCAAAAATGCCCCTCCGGTTTCTCCGGTACAGTCTGCACGGATTGAAGATGCAAATTGTTGTTTTCCGTCACGCGCTGAAATAAAATGAGAAAAGCCTTCATAAACTCCGAATTTTCCGTTATTTTTAAGCATACCTGCGTTTTTATACCAGTTAAGGCCTCGATTAACTGCTCTATCGGTATCAGAATAGCTATTAACTGCTTTTGCTTTTTTTGTTGTATAAACTGCAGCCGGAAACTTAATCAAAACAGCTTCTCCTGAAAGGAAATTTATAATACCTTCAATAATTTTTAAGAAATTTTCTCTCGGTGCTAAACGGGCACGATTAAAATTGCATAATCTAAACGAAGAAACCAGCACATTATCATTAAGATACCACAATGCCCATTTGCCTGACCTAAAGGTTTCGCTTTCCATTTCAATATGGTCATGCGCACACAGATAATCATGATATGTAAGAATAGGTTTTGCAGATGATGGTATGAAAGCGTGTGGTAATACTTCATTATAATGACCATCTAAAATATCGCCCTTGCGTAGTGAAGCAAAATCAGCATATTCATCTGAATATACCATGCGGTGATGACTTGTTGCAATCGCATTATCACAGTAGACAATCCCTATCGAAGAAACGAATTCACAAAATACAGGTTTTTTATTTTCAATCATTTTTTCTACTTTGATACGGTTATATGCAGGAAGCACCAATGCTTTTTCTTCAGTTCCTCCGAGTATACACACTGAATCAAAATTATCAAAAGGTATATTGTCATTCTCAGGTGAATATACAGCTGAATCTGCACATTGGTTTAATATAATATCAGCTAAATCATTCTCTTTTTTACTAAGAATTAATATTTTATTCATGAGTTTATCTCCTAATGCTATTTCATAAAATCTTCAATTCCACCGCCGTTTTCAAGTGAATGTACAATCATCAGCATCCTTGGCAAATGAAACGGTCCTTTAAATATATTACCCTTTAAATAATTGGAAGGTGTGTTGTCATAATGCAGATATCCGTACCACTCACCGTTTTCTTTATCCGCAAAATATGAAAACGCATATTTCATAAGATTTTTATAATTATCATTGTATTTTTCTTCTCCGAAGACTTTATAAGCCATAAGATTTGCAATTATTGCCTCACATTGCGGCCACCATAATTTCATATCCCATTCCAAAGAGGTTGGAGGATAATCAAGGGCATCACGAAACGCAATAATTCCTCCATTTATTTTATCAACACCTTTTTGCATTGTTATGTCAATAATTTTTTTCCCGGTTTGTAAAGCAATTTTATTTTCAGAATATATTCCCTCACTAATTAAAAACCATGCTGCCTCTAAAGAATGTCCCGGATTTACAACTCTGCCTGAAGGCGTGTTCACAAATTCACCATCGCAAGAAACACTTTCCAGAAGTGCTCCCACACTTTCGTTAAGATATCCTCCGCTTATAATCTCATCAAGCATTTCTTTCGCAATTTTATTATACTTATCAAAGTTTTTTCCACCGCTACGCATAACCTGAGCTGTTGAAAGCATAATCATTACCGGAGAAAGCGCCTTTTGCGATATATTAAATTTAGGTGTTGTCAAGGAAGGATTTTTAAAAATACTGTACGCAACATCAAAGAATCTTTCCGCCATTTCGTAAGCTTCAGTTTTTTTTGTTGCTTTATAATATTCCATACAACCTATCGCAGCAAAGGTTTCAGAAAAATAGTATCTTCTTTTTTGTATTGTTTCACCGTCTTTTGACACAGTAAAAGGCATACGGAAGTTTTCATCACAGCATTTTAAAAGAAATTTATAAATTTTGTGGCAGACATCAAGATACTTTTCGTTTTTCTCTATAAAATTATAAGCCTTAGCAAAAGTCCATAAAGCTCTGCCCTGAAACCAGACACTTTTTTCAGTTCCGTAAATATTACCCTCTTTGTCAAGTTGTGTAAATATTCCGCCCTCGTTCTCATCGATCGCATTATCAATCCAGAATTTCAGAATGTCTTCTTTCAGATATTTTTTATAATCCATATTACGCCCCTTAATTTCCATAACTTTTATCAATAGCAGGTCACATACTCTACTAATTTATCAATAATTTCTTTATCCTCTTCGGAATTT
Source organism: uncultured Oscillospiraceae bacterium (assembly GCA_964537245.1). Classification (GTDB taxonomy): domain Bacteria; phylum Bacillota; class Clostridia; order UMGS1840; family UMGS1840; genus UMGS1840. The sequence goes on along the minus strand of CAZHZL010000063.1, from coordinate 73 downwards.
AAAAACTCTGATTCGTCGCTTATAACAATAAGTCCTCTGTCGTCCCAGAATACTTCCTTGCCTAAAGCTTCTG
>CAZHZL010000062.1:0-14728 GCA_964537245.1 uncultured Oscillospiraceae bacterium | reverse complement strand
AAATAGAAGTACATCGCATACAGATGAAAAAGTGTCGCAGCAGGTTTGCTGAGGCACTTTTTTCGTCTTATGAGGTGCCTATGAGAAGTTCTCGCAATTACCCCGAAACAAACAGGATAATTACTAATAGAACTTTAACTCGTTTTTGTGATCGCATAAAAGCCGGGTGGTGGCTTTGTGCGGTCTTTTTTGTTTTAGGCAACCACAGTCAATGGACCAAGCATTGGTTCTCATATTATAGCAGATATCCATAGAATCGCCATTCGAACTCAACACAAAAATTCGAATGGAGGATAAATTAATGGATAAAAATGAAAAAATTAAAGTAGCAGGATTATTTCACAAAGCGACAAAGGAACAACATTCCAAAATGAAGAGTGCCGATAACCATACATATTATTTAAGAGTACAAAAGAAAAAATCAGGAATAGTAGTTCATTCGTTGGAAGCACTTAAAGAACGTGAATTTTCAGGAGCAGATGTTATTGCTGATCAAAACACAGATGTGGCAGAAACAGTAATAAAAAATATTCTATTATATGCCCTAGAAAAAGCCAAGGAAGAACTTGATCCCAATGAGAGACTCTTAATTGAATTGTTGTACGATGAAGATAAAACAGAGGAAGAGGCAGGAAAAGTTTTTGGTATAACACAACAAGCGATAAGCAAAAGGCATAAGAAAATCATACAAAAATTAAAAAAAATAATGAAAATTTAAAAATTTTGGTTGTGAAATTCCAAAAAAGTCAGCCTTATATAAGAGTGAGGGGGTAAATTAGGTTTCCCCATCATTTGAATCTTGAAAACTGAATATCCAACATCGAATACATTAGCAACGGTAGGAGCTAACTGCGATTGCGCCAAGACTTCCTGTGGAGGACAAGCCTTCATAAAACGAATCGCCAAGATAGCCATGATGTCTGGGAGGTTATTCTGACATTAAGAGGGAAGGTGACAACTGAGATAAACGGTAAAATATATCAGATAAATCCGGGTGATGTCATTGCTATACCACCTTATACAGAGCATAGCGAAACCTCAGAAAACACCTTTTCTGATATGTATTTTCTCTTCCTAATCCTAATCCTATTCCGATTCCCGAAGCTATCATTTTGTCGTGACATTGAATATCGTTAATCTGAGCAACAATATTCGGCGAAAAGCCTGCTCTCTTACAGACTGGTCTAATTCTGAAAAAACAGAAAAAAGCGCTGAAATAAAATGGGTGAACGATATATATCAGAACGGTAAAAAGGTTTGCGGTATTTTACAGAAATGAAGAGTTTGACAGAGATATAATTATCTGTGACATATTAACTGAACTGTATGATGGTTGTCACAATTATTTTGAAGAGTATAAAAACAGAAGCATGCTGATGGGGAAAAAAGTTTCGGTTTTTGAAAACGGCAAGTATGTTTTTGACGCGATGGTTAACGATATTGAACAGGATTTCAGACTTGCCGTAATCAAAGAGAATGGTGAGAAAATATTGCTTAACAGCGGTGAAGTCAGCGTAATTATTTCATAAATTCGAGTATATTATTTGTTTCGTCCATGAGAGCCATTATCATATAAAGTCTCGGAATATGGAAAGGTCCTTTGAAGATATTTCCTTTTAATGTGGTTGAAACTGTGTTATCATAGTGAAGATATCCGTACCATTCACCGTTTTTTTCATCGCAGAAATACTTTTTGCTGTATTCCTTTAATTCAAGATATAAATCATTGTATTTTTCTTCTTTCAATGTCAGATATGCAAGTCTTAAAGCTATCATTGCTTCGCATTGAGGCCACCACAGCTTCATATCCCATTCAAGCTGTACAGGCGGATTTCCGTTTAAATCTGTAAATGCGATAATTCCACCATTTTTCTTATCAATTCCGAGAGGAAGTGTAATATCAATTATTTTCTTTGCTGCTTGTATCGCTTCTTTGTTATCTGTAAGGAGACCTTCTGCCATTATAAACCAGGCTGCTTCAAGAGAATGCCCGGGATTTACTATTCTTCCCGTCGGGCAGTCAACAGCTTTGCCGTCTTTTGAAACATGCTCCAGAAGCGCTTTATCTGTAAGATATCCGCCGTTTAATATTTCGTTAAGACAATCTTTTGCGATTTTGTCATATTTTGATTTTATTTCTTCAATACTTCTCATAACCTGAGATGTTGCAAGCATAATCATTACGGGAGACAATGATTTAAAATCATGGTTTTCTGCGTTGAATTTAGGTGTAAGCTTTCTTTGCCCCATAAAACATTCATAGGCAACCTGAAAATATTTTTCTGCGTCCGAAAGCGCTTTTTTATCACCTGTTGCTTTATAGTATTCTGCACAGCCTATTGCTGCAAAGGTTTCCGAGAAATAATATCTTCTTTTCTGAATTTCTTTTCCTTCCTTTGTAACTGTGAAATACATTCTTCCGTCTGTATCGGTGCATTTATCCAAAAAAGAATAAATAGCTTCTGCCGCTTTTAAGTATTCGGGATTTTTTTCAATTAAGTTATAAGCTTTGGAAAATACCCACAAGGCTCTTCCCTGAAACCATACGCTTTTTTCTTCTCCGTATATTTTTCCGTCTTCCGTAACGCAGGTATAAATTCCGCCGTTTTCATAGTCAATACTGCTTTTGAGCCAGAAGGGGAGTATATTTGTTATTAAATCATTTTTAAAGTTCATTGTTCAAATCTCCTTTAAGCAAATTCGATATAATCTCTTGCAGCCACTTCACACATAATATCTTTTATATCGCTCTTTGTATCCCAGAGCATTTGTGCATATAGCGCGGCAGGATAGTAAAGCTTATCCTCAAACATAGAGTCTTCTAAAAGAGCAGTAACACACAAATCGCCGTTTTTTTCGTTTTGCATGAGCTTTATCATTTCATATGCCTTGTCTGCATTTCTCAGCCAATATGCCTGAACATAGCGCCATATTTTTCGTTTTCTCTCCGTAAGGGCTCTTTTTTTTGTTTTGGAAGCGTATCCCGTATCCACAGGACCTGTGAGGTGTTTGAAGTTAATCCAGTCAAGACATGTAAAGCCTTTTAATACAACGCCGAATTTGTCATCTTTGCCTCGTAAGTTTACAATTTTTTTGGTAAACTCAACTGTTTCGTCGAAATTAGCAATCCTCTGAGGAATATACGCAAACGGAAATGCTCCGCAATCCTCCCATACAATGCTGATTTTCGGATTTACTTTTCCTATAAAATCAAGCTTGTTTTTAACGGAGGTTGCATGAAGTCCGAATTGAATTTCAAGATTAGGATGCTTTTTTAATATTTTTTCGGCTGTACTGTTCACAAACTCTGTTACTGCGTCAGCAACAAGCACACCGCCGATTGTTTCTGTTGTGGTTTCGGTTGCAGACTGAAAATATATTCCGTCTCCGCCGATAGAGGCATAATTTTTTTCATAATATTCTGCAATCTCATCGCTTCTTCCCATAAGAGTGTTAAGATCCATATCTCCGCAGCAGATATCCCAGCCCCACGGAAATCCCCAGAATATTTTTACATTTGCGCTGTGTGCGTATTCAATCATTTCTTTTGCATTATATGGCACATAGTCGTTCCATATAATAAGGGTATTTAATTTCAGTCTTGCCATATCGTCAATATAACCCTTGAAATCATAGATTACATAGCCCCATGTCCAGAAGCCTCTTTGTTTTATATCAGGTGAAGAGCCGTATTCAAAGTCAGGCAGCTTTTCTTCAAATATATTTTTGAAGTATGGCACATGGCTGTGAGTTTGTTCAGAAGGAAGTATGTATTTTTCATAAAAATCAATACAGCCGTATAAAACGCCTGCCTCGTCGCTTCCCTCGATAATTACATTATCATCAGATACAGTTATCAGATATTCCTCTGCCTTTTTTAAGTCTGAAGCCGACATCTTTTTGATGTATGGATTATTCTCTTTTGTTCCTATAAAAATGTATCTGTTTCCTTCTTCAATTACATAATCACTGTGGCTAATGCATACAGGCGGCTCACCTGTGTAATCAAGCAGAGTTTCTGTCAGAATGTTTACTGCTTTATTCTGGATATTATTGCTGTCGCCGCAGATTATAATATTTTTTTTCATAATATACCTCGATTTATTTTGTGTTTTTTTATTAAAGTATATCATAAAATAAAGCAGAAAAAAGCATCATTATTGACTAATTTATAGAACTGTATTGACTTTTTAAATATTATAATAAATTTTTTCTTAACGCTTGACAATTATATTTGTAAATGATACAATTGTATTAAAATTTAAAAAAGCGGAGGAATACCATGAAAGAACTTGAAATAAAACAAATATCCTCATTGGAAAAGGTATTTTTGAATAATAAGGAAAATTTCAAGGAGCATACAAGAGGCTCAATGCTTAAGGGCGAGGAGTATTCATATCAGATTATGTTTTCCAAGATTGCTGAAGATGAATGGCTTGTGAAAGATGAGCTTGAGGTCAGAGTTGAATCTGAAATATCAGATTTTGTAACTGTAAGGCTTGTTAAAAATGTTCCGTCCGAAATTTCAGCATATAAATGGGACCGTGACGATGGGTATATAACTATGGAGCCGGGACTGTTTCCCGATGTGTTGCTGCCTGTTTTGGAAAATACGGTTGAGGTAATCCCGAATATATGGCAAAGCTTGTGGGTTAGTATAGATATTCCCGAAGATTTTAATGCAGGTGAATACGAAATAAAAATTTGCTTGGGTGAAAAAGAAAGCGTGTTTAATATTGATGTTATAGACGCTGTTTTGCCAAAACAGAAGCTTAAATTTACGCAGTGGTTTCACTCGGATTGTATAGCAGATGTACATAATGTAGAAATTGATTCAAATGAGCATTGGGACTTAATCGAAAAATACATAAAAACAGCTTCATATAACGGAATAAATATGTTGCTTACTCCTATTTTCACAATCCCTCTGGATACAAAAATAGGCGGAGAAAGACCTACATTTCAGCTTGTAGAGATTGAATATGACGGCAGCTATAAATTCAATTTTGAAAAATTGGAAAAATGGATTGATATATGCTGTAAAAACGGCATAGAATATTTTGAAATTTCTCATTTGTTTACTCAATGGGGGGCAAAATTTACTCCTAAAATTGAGGTTTTGGAAAATGGTAAGAAAATAAAAAAATTCGGCTGGCATACTAATGCAGACGATAAGGAATATATTGAATTTGTAGATAGCTTTTTACCTGAGCTTACTTCATATTTAAAGAAAAAAGGTATAGCAGAAAAAACATATTTCCATGTTTCAGATGAGCCTTCTGAGCCTCATCTGGAAAACTACAAAAAAGCAAGAAGTATTGTGAAAAAACACCTTGACGGATTTAAAATGATAGACGCGCTTTCGGATATAGAGTTTTACAAAAACGGACTTATAGATATTCCGATTCCGGGAACTAACCATATAGAGCCTTTTTTAAAGGAAGATATACCGGAACGCTGGACATATTACTGCTGTGCACAGGGGAAAAATGTAGCAAACAGATTTTTCTCTATGCCATCTGTAAGAAACCGTGTAATCGGAGCGCAGTTTTATAAATTTAATATAGACGGATTCTTGCAATGGGGTTATAATTTTTATTATTCGCAGTATTCAAAAAGAGTTATAAATCCGTATATAACAACAGACGCAGACGGTGCTTTCCAGTCGGGAGACGCTTTTTCGGTTTATCCGTACATGAACGGAGTTGCCGAAAGCATAAGGCTGAAGGTTTTTAAAGACGCATTGCAGGATTTAAGAGCAATGAAGCTTTTAGAGCAATACAAGGGCAAGGCTTATGTTATGAACATAATTGAAAGCGAAGCGGGTTGCGAAATAAAATTTGACCAATTCCCGTTTTTCGGAGATTATATCCTTAAATACAGAGAAAAGATAAATAATGAGTTAATAGAGGCAATAAAAGGTGAAATATAAAATTGCAAAAAGCTGCGGCTGTAAATTCCGGCTTGGCAGTGACGCACATCATCTGAAAAGCTTATAAAATAATTTGTTTGTCATACAAGAACTCCTTTTTTCATATAAATATACAAAAGAATATATGAAAAAGGGGAACGGAAATGAAAGAGTATATCGAAAAGCGGACGGTGCTTTTTGCAGTCTACATAATAGAAAATAATGCAACCGTCCGCGATACCGCAAAAAAGTTTGATATATCAAAGTCAACAGTACATAAGGATGTCACTCAAAGACTTAAAAAGATAAATCCTGATTTATATGAAGATGTCAGGACGGTGCTTAATAAAAATAAAGCAGAGAGGCATATAAGAGGCGGTATGGCAACAAAGCTCAAATATGAGCATGAGCATGAACGAAATATATAAAAAAATTGCCTTGACGGTAACTTATCCGTCAGGGCAATTTTTTTGTTTTATTTAATTTTTTCAAAAGCTTTTTCCCATTCGTCGCATATAAGCTGATGACCTGCGGCGGTTGGGTGTACGCCGTCTTTTGTCCAGTATGAAGCGTCGTTTAATTCTTCCATAGCCTTGTCAAAAACGCATTGAAGCGGTACAAATGTGAGATTATATTTTTCAGCAATTCTTTTTGCCGCTTCGCCTCTTAATTTTGTTTCTGCTTTGAAATATTCCCAGTTTTCTTCTGTTGCTGTGCAATTAAGAACAAAAGGTTCAAGTATCATAATTTTTAAATCAGGAAGCGCTTCCTTTATTTCTTCTATAAGCATAGAATAAATTTTCTCGAATTTTTCAGCGTCGACTCCGTTTTGGCTTCCAACCTCGTGCCATACATCGTTTATTCCGATAAGAAGGCTCATATAGTCCGGATTGAGATTTATAATGTCAATTTTCATTCTTGCATAAATGTCAACTATCCTGTTACCGCTTATGCCTCTGTTTTTAAAATCAAAATCTCCCGGGTATTTTCTTCCGAGCTTTGATGTGACAAGTGTTGCATAGCCGAATCCGTGGTGATAGTCGGAGGTTCTTTCCCTTCCTGCGTCTGTTATTGAGTCTCCCTGAAAAAGTATGTTCTTCATTTTTTAGTACCTCTCTTAAGCTTCAATTTTATTTTCTTCTTTTTTTTCTACATCAAGCCCTTTTTCCTTAGCGGGAATGAGCATATATTTTTCTATTGTCGGATAAATTGAAAATACAACCAGAAATCCGCCGAATGAGTACAGTATAAGCGCAAATGCGGCTACAAGGATAATCGGGTGGAAAAAGTTTGCCAGAAGTATGCCCGGTAAAAGTGCAAGCACAAGCGTTATAATATTCCACGGTAATCTTCCAAGTGCAAAAAGGATTGAATTTTTTATAATATCCGCAAACTTCATTTTGAACATTACCATAATTGTATTTGCATAAAAATTGATGAATATCAGAAGAATAAGGACAATAAGACTCGGATATCTCATCATATAAAGTATTTTTATGCTTTCAAGCGTATTATATCCCGGTAATACCGGCATAATCCATGTTAAAAAAGTCGAGATTGTTGCGATAACATTAATCATCATAAGAAGTGCGGATTGCTTTATGTTTTTCTTAAAATGTTCAAAGTAATCCGACATAAGAAAAATCGGCATTTCGGTTGCAAAATTTATCATAATATAAGTTGCCCCTGCCGTTGATGGTCCCAACAAAAAGCAAAGTGCCAGAAGAACTGCAATTGAAAGGGGATTGACAACGACCTGTGTAAGCACTGTAAGTGTGTTTGAAAACTGCTCCTCCGACATATTTGACAAAACAAAATTCCCAAGCATAAACAAAATTATCCATAAAGGAATTGTTGTAACAATGTAAAGCAGATTAAGCTGAATCATCTTACCGAATTTTCTGAAAAAAAGCTCGAAAAAATAAATCGGTCTTATAGGCTTCGGTGCGTCCTTTTCAACGCCCTTTCCTTCTTTTAAGTAACCATTAAATAAACCCATGATATATAAACCTTTCTTTAATAAAAAAATTGCATTATGATTTATAATATCACAAAATTATATGTTTGTCTACAATTTTCATAAAAAAAACACACCAATATTTTATACTTTTTTTGTGAAAAATTCAAAAATAATGCAAATTTGTATTGCAAAAAAAACAAATTGATGTTATAATTATAATGAATATCTGTAAAATGGAGAATAATGTGTAATGATGAATATTTTAAATAATATTATATCGGGCTTGATTACCGTGGTTGTTTTGATACTGGCAACAGTTCCTCATGAGGTTATGCACGGCTATACTGCGTATATGCTTGGTGACGGTACTGCAAAGTGGCAGAGAAGATTGTCTTTTAATCCGCTCAGACATATAAATCCCAGATATGCAGCATTTATTTTTGCAGGCGCCTTTTTGGGAAAGCTTATCCCTGCACTCAGCTTTCTTACAAGTATATTTATGTGGATTGGCTTTGTACTTCTTTTGTTGCCTGTTCCCGTAAATCCGAATAATTTTAAGGACCCGAAAAAAGGAATGGCAATTGTTGGTCTTATGGGACCTGTGACAAATTTTGTTATAGCTTTTATCGCACTTGTTCTTTGGGCATATTTCGGACATATTGTGTATTTGAGCGATTTTCTTTTAATGCTTGCGTCATATAATATTACGCTCGGTGTGTTTAATATTATTCCTGTTCCGCCGCTTGACGGGTCGAGAGTTTTGTTTGCATTTTTGCCGCAGAAATACTATTTTCAGGTTATGCAGTATGAAAGATATATTCATATAATTTTTTTGGTTATGGTATGGGCAGGAGTTCTTGACAGACTCATATACACAGGCTCGAATAATGTTCTGAATTATTTTTTAAATATAATAGTGAGATTACCGGGAGTAAACTGATATGGATTTAAAGTTGGAGCAGTTTGAAGGACCGCTTGACCTTCTTCTGCATCTTATAAGAGCAAACAAGCTTGATATTTATGATATACCGATTTTTGAGCTTACACAGCAGTATATAGATTACCTTAAAAAAATGGAAGAGCTTAATATGGATATAGCTTCTGAGTTTATTGTTATGGCTTCGGAGCTTTTGTACATAAAATCAAAAATGCTTCTTCCTTCTGAGAAAAAGGAAGACGGAGCTGTTGAGGAAGACCCTCGTGAAGAGCTTGTAAGACGGCTTATCGAATACAAGAAATATTCTGAAATGACCTCGTATTTTAAAGAAAGAGAGCATATCGGATTTAATTCCTTCACAAAGCCGAAGGAAAAAATCAAGGGGCTTATAAAATATAATAAGTTCAATATGGAAAAGGACGAGCTTGTAAATGTTCTCAATATATTGAGTGAGCGTGTAAGTCAGAGGATTGCACCGCAGAAGGAAGTTTTTTATCCTTTAGTCGAAAGAGAGGTTGTTTCTGTATCTACTATGTCGGACAAGCTTTACAACGCGCTTAATAAAAGCTACGCAAGAGAGCTTGTTGAGGTTTTTATAGAAATATGTTACACAAGACCACAGATAACAGCAGCGTTTATGGCGCTTCTGGACCTTGTCAAAGAAGAAAAGGTCGCTATATCTGAAGAGTACAGCGATAAAGAAACTTTTATGCTGATAAAATTATAAGGAGATGGCAAGAATGAATAATGAAGAACTTTTTCCGATTATAGAAGCAATGCTGTTTGCCGCAGGTGCTCCTTTGGAATCTACAAAAATGGCAGAAGCCGTTGAAATGGAATATGATGATTTTATAAAAGCGCTTGACTCTTTTGAATTTATGCTTGAAAGGGAAATGAGAGGCGTTAAGCTGGTTAAAATGAATGACAGTGCACAGCTTGTAACAAAATCTCAGTATCACGGATATGTGTCAAAGGCTTTGGAAACAAGAAGCATAAAAACCTTGTCACAGTCTGCGCTGGAGGTTTTGAGCATTATTGCTTATAATCAGCCTGTTACAAAGGTTGTTATAGATTCTATAAGAGGTGTTGATTCATATAACTCACTTTGTCGTCTTATGGAAAGAGAGCTTATTGAAGAAAGAGGACACTTGAACACAATAGGTCATCCGAAACTTTACGGCACTACAAACGAATTTCTGAGAATGTTTGGCTTGCAGTCTATCCACGACCTTCCGCCTATCAGCGAAAGCGTGATAGAAAATGTTATAACCGAGGATGATAACCTTACCTTTGACGATTTGGAAACTGCTGATTTTGAATAGGAGTGAGATAATTTGGCAGTATTATATGTAATATTAGCTCTTTTGGCTATCCTTGTTATTGCTGCCGTTGTACTTCTTTATACGAAAATGCGGCTTATTATTTCTGTCGGAAGCGGCGGACTTTATATAAAAGTATGTAAATTCGGATTTTCATATACAGTTCCGCTTGATAAAACAGATAAAGCTGATAAAAAAGAAGAAAAAAAGGAAGCTATAAGCAACGAGGATAGCATAATGAAAAGGTTTCTTGATATGAGAAACAATTTTATGCGTCAGAAAAAGGCTGTTTCTGTAGCACTTTCGTATTTAAGAGGAAGGATTTATCTCAATGAGGTTGGGATTATAGGAAAATTCGGTACAGGCAATCCCGTAACAGGCGGAATAGCATATGGAAGCGTCTGCGGATTTGTAAATACAGTGATAGCTTTTTCGGGGCAGTTTTTCGTTGTAGAAAAGCCTCCTGTGATTGATGTAAAATTCAAGGCACAGGAATCTGTTATCGAAATAAAGGCGGCGTTTTTGGTTGACGCTAAGCTGATTGATATAATAAAAGCACTTTTAAAATATAAAAAAATTCTTACGAAGGGGACTGAATAATATGTCTGCAAGTATTGAAAAAATTATGGACGGAGCGCTGAAAAACATCAAAAATCTTGTTGATGTTGATACAATTATAGGCACTCCGATAAATGCAGGAAATAATACCACAATAATTCCGGTTTCGCGTGTAGCTTACGGATTCGGAGTTGGCGGAAGTGAGTTTCAGAGCATGAATGAAAAAGCAAGCGAGCCTAATTTTGGCGGCGGCGTTGGCGGCGGCATGAGCATTTCTCCGGTAGCTTTTTTGGTTGTTACAGGTGATAATGTGAGAATGATTAATGTTGACAGTTCAAATACTCCGCTTGATAAGCTTATTGATATTGCACCCGGTGTTATCGAAAAATTTATAAATAAGTTTTCAAAGAACGAAGAGGTCGTTATAATAGAAACTGAAGAATAATAAAACAAAAGCACACTTCATATAATAGATAATAAAAAGTATACGGAGTGTGATTTTCATTGAATAAGCTGAAATTCTGGGCTGTACTGCTGTCCTTTGTTTTTCTTTTTGTAGGAGTAGGCGTTGCTCATTCAGATGTTTTTTACAGCGCAAGAGCAGTATGCCTTTATAACGCGACTGACGGAGAGCTTATTTACGGTCAGAATGAAGAGGCGAAGATGGCGCCTGCGTCAATAACGAAAATCATTACTGCAATAACGGCTGTTGAGATGGGAAATCCTTCTCACACCGTTACCGTGGATGCAAAATCCGCTGCAACAGAAGGCTCAAGCATATACTTGAAAAGCGGGGAAAAGCTGACTTTAGAACAGCTTTTGTACGGGCTTATGCTTAATTCGGGAAATGATGCCGCGAATGCCGTTGCTACTTATTTTGGCTACGATGAGTTTGTTTATGAAATGAATGAAACTGCAAGATGGGCTGGTGCATATAATTCAAGCTTTGAAAATCCTTCGGGACTTGACGGCGAGAATCATTATGTAACTGCGCTTGATATGGCGAAAATAACAGCATATGCGTTACAGAATGAAACATTTTCAAAAATAGTTTCAACAAAAACGGCGGTTATAGAGAGTGAAAACGGAGAACAGCGGTTTTTAAAAAATCACAACAGGCTTCTTTGGGAGAGCGATGATTATATAGGTGTAAAAACAGGTTTTACAAAAAAAGCCGGAAGAACGCTTGTTTCTGCTGTTTCAAAAAACGGTAAAACATACATATGTGTAACCCTGAAGGCACCTGACGACTGGAATGACCACAGAAAGATATATGCAAACTATATAAAGGAATAGAGGAAAAAAATTGAGATTACAAAAGTATATAGCTGACGCAGGGATTGCGTCAAGAAGAAAAGCAGAATTGCTTATAAGCGAGGGACGCGTTACCGTAAACGGCGTTGTAGTTGATACAATGGGATATATTGTTGAAAACGGCGATGTTGTTGCGGTTGATGGCGAAAAAATAATAAAGGCGGAAGCTAAGGTTTATTATATGCTTAATAAGCCTAGGGGTTATGTTACAACCGTTCACGACCAGTTTGACAGACCGTGTGTGCTGGACCTTGTAAAAGGTGAAACAGAGAAGAGAGTTTACCCTGCAGGCAGACTTGACTACAATACGGAGGGACTTCTCATTTTGACAAATGACGGAGACTTTGTGAACAAAATCACGCACCCCAAGCATAATATAGAGAAAAAATATATTGCCGTTATAAACGGCAAGCTTACAGAAACAGAGGCGGAAAAGTTAAGAAAAGGCGTTGTTATAGATAAGAAAAAGACATATCCTGCAAAGGTTTTTGTTTCTGAAATATTTAAAGATAAAAGTGTAATTGAGATTACTATTTGTGAAGGCAGAAACAGACAGGTAAGAAAAATGTTTGAAGCTGTCGGACACAATGTAATAGAGCTTAAAAGAGTTTCGCTTGGAAACCTCACTTTAGGAAATTTAAAGGTAGGAAAAATAAGAAAATTAAATCCGAATGAGGTACAAGCTCTTATGAACTTGTAAAAAGAAGAAAGGACAAAAAAGAGATGAACACAAAAGAAAACTTTTTGAAATGGCTTAACTACGAAGGATTGGAAGAATCCTTAAAAGCTGAACTTGAAAAAATTAAAGACGATGAAAATGAAATTGAAGAAAGATTTTCCACTTCGCTGGAATTTGGTACTGCCGGACTCAGAGGAATTATTCGTGCCGGCACAAACGGAATGAATATATACACAGTTGCACAGGCTACACAAGGACTTGCAAATCTTATCGTTAAAAACGGTGAAGAAGCAATGAAAAAAGGTGTTGCCATCGCTTGCGATTCAAGAATATGTTCAGATTTGTTTGCAAAAATTTCTGCACAGGTGCTTGCTGCAAACAATGTACAGGTATACTTATTTGAAAGCTTGCGTCCGACTCCGATGCTTTCTTTTGCTATAAAACATTTGAAAACAACTGCAGGTATCGTTATAACAGCTTCACACAATCCGAAGGAGTACAACGGCTATAAGGCATACTGGTCAGACGGAGCACAGCTTCCGCCGCCTGAAGCAAAAATCGTATATGATGAAATGCAGAAAATTGACATTTTTGAAGGTGCAAAGCTTGCTGATTTTGATAAAGCTGTTGAAAGCGGTATCATAAAAATAATCGGTAAAGATGTTGATGAAGCGTATTATAAAGCTGTAATGAATTTGAGCATAAATCCTGAAGTTCTTAAAAACACTGATTTGAAGGTTGTTTATACACCGTTTCACGGTACAGGAAATATTCCTGTAAGAACTGTTCTGGAAAGAATGGGACTTAAAAATGTTACCGTTGTAAAGGAGCAGGAACTTCCGGACGGAAACTTCCCGACAGTAAAAGCGCCTAACCCTGAATATACCGAAGGCTTTAATATCGCTGTTGAGTATGCTAAAAAAATAAATGCAGATATCATTGTGGGTACAGACCCGGATGCTGACCGTACAGGCGTTATGCTTAAAAACGCTGAAGGAGAATATGAAATATTAAACGGTAATCAGATTGGTATCGTTATTGTAAACTATATTTTAGACTGTATGAGAAAATCAAATATTCTTCCTTCAAACGGTGCAATTATAAAGTCCATTGTTACAACAAATATGATTAAACCTATTGCAAAGGATTACGGTGTTACAGTTATTGATGTTCTTACAGGCTTTAAGTTTATCGGAGAACAGATAAAGTTATTTGAAGAAACAAAGAAACACACATATTTATTTGGCTTTGAGGAAAGCTACGGATATCTTTCCGGCACACACGCAAGCGACAAGGACGCGGTAAACGCTTCTATGCTTGTTTGTGAGGCAGCTGCTTTCTATATGGAGCAGGGTAAGACCTTGAAGGAAGTTCTTGACGGTCTTTATGAAAAATACGGATATTATACTGAAAAAACAATTTCCGTTTCACATGAAGGATTAGCCGGTATAAAGAAGATAAAAGGTATAATGGAAGCGCTGGTTGCAAATCCGCCAAAGGAATTTGCCGGTGTTAAGGTTATAAAGGTAAATGATTATCAGAATCAGCTTGTTACAAATATTCAAACAGGCGAAAAGACGGCTCTTGATTTACCGAAGGCAAATGTGTTGAGCTTTGATTTGGAAGATGGAACACTTCTCACATTCCGTCCTTCAGGAACAGAACCGAAAATTAAGGCTTATGTTATGACTTTAGGAAAAACGCCTGAGCTTGCGGAAGAAAACAAAGAAAAATATGCAAAGACAATGCTTGAAATGGTAGAATAAACAGATTATTTTGAATGAGCAGCTGTCATTTTTTTGACAGCTGCAACGATTTTTTTGAATAAAAATGATAAAATATTTAAAAAATAAAGCTATAAACCTCAGTGTTTTCAAGGGTTTTGAAAGAATTTTGCCTATATTTAAAAAAATATGAAAAAATTTCAAAAAAACTATTGACAAATCGGATTAAATTTGATATAATAGACAAGCGGTTGAAAAAAAGAGAAACCTTGCGGGTGTAGTTCAATGGCTAGAATCTCAGCCTTCCAAGCTGATTGTGTGGGTTC
>CAZHZL010000061.1:0-14969 GCA_964537245.1 uncultured Oscillospiraceae bacterium | reverse complement strand
CTTTTTTCTTTTCTTCGTCTTTTTTCATCTTGTCAAAGAAAAGTCTTACAAGTCCGCCTACCATAATGCAAGCGTTAAGCTGTACAGGTAAGTAAACGCCTATTGCGAAAGGTAATACAGGTATTCCTAAAATTTCAACTATAACAGCAATAAATACACCGATGAAAACAAGTGACCACGGAAGATTTGCATCCATTACACCTTCAATAATCATCTTCATAAGCGTAGCCTGCGGTGCTGCAAGCTGTTCAGAGCCGAAGCCCCATGCAGCGTCAAGAAGATAAAGTGTTCCGCCGATTGCAAATGATGAAGCTATAACGCCGATGATTTCACCAATCTGCTGTTTTTTAGGTGTTGCACCGAGTAAATAGCCTGTTTTTAAATCCTGTGAGGTATCGCCCGATATAGCTGCAACAATACAGATTATAGAACCGATTGCAATTGCAGCACTCATTCCCGGAGCACCACCATCACCTGTTAATTTCAAGATTAAAGTTGAAATAAGAAGGGTAGCGATAGCCATACCCGAAACAGGGTTGTTACTGCTTCCTACCAAGCCAACCATTCTTGAAGAAACGGTTGCAAAGAAAAATCCGAATATAACCACAATTACTGCGCCCAAGAAAGATACAGGAATTGCAGGCACAAGCCATACAAGAACTGTAAGTACAGCAATTGAAATAAGAACTGTTTTCATGCTGAGGTCAATATTAGTACGGGTTGTTGATTCTTCTTTTGAGCCGCCCATTCCTTTTACTGCGTCCTTGAAGGTTGTTATAATAAGCGGTAATGATTTTACAAGGCTGATTATACCTCCGGCAGCAAGCGCGCCTGCACCGATATAACGAATATATGAGCCCCATATTCCGCTTGCACCGCTTTTTGCAAAAATTTCTCCGATTGTTTCAGTACCCGGATACATTATGATATTTTCGCCGAATAATACTATTATCGGAATTAAAACCATCCAGCTTAAAACACCGCCTGCAAACATATATGAAGAAATTCTCGGTCCGCAGATGTAACCAACGCTCAATACAGCAGGGTAAATCTGTGTACCTATTGTTCCCGCAAAGCCTTTGAAGGTGTGTGAAACTTCTCCGATAACGACCTTAAGACCGTCAATAATAAATTTGAAAAGTGCCGCAAAGCCCATACCTGCAAATACAGTTGAAGCGCTTGCACCGCCTTTTTCACCTGCTAATAAAACCTCTGCACAGGCTGTTCCTTCAGGGTAGGGAAGCACACCGTGTTCACGAACTATAAGTGCATTACGCAAAGGCACCATAAAAAATACACCCAAAAGTCCGCCGATAAGAGCGATAAGTGTGATTTCGATAATAGAAGGCTTGTTCATAATTCCTTCCGAAGCCCACAAGAATAATGCAGGGATTGTAAAAATTGCACCTGCAGCAACAGATTCACCGGCAGAGCCGACAGTCTGAACAATGTTGCTTTCTAAAATTGAGTTTTTACGCATAATAACGCGGATAACGCCCATTGAGATAACAGCGGCAGGGATAGAAGCAGAAACTGTCATCCCAACCCTTAAACCTAAATATGCGTTTGCCGCACCGAATATAACAGCAAGAATAATTCCCATGATTACTGATGTAGCAGTAAGCTCAGGCGTTACCTTTTCTGCCGGAACATACGGCTTGAAATTGTTGTTTTCCATTTTGAAACTCCTTTTATATCAAAAAAATTTTATTCCGATATATTATACCATATTACCTATATTATTGTCAAGAAAAATGTTTGTTATAAGGATATAAAAAACAAAAAATGTCGAGAAAAGGCGATGTTAAAAAAGTCCAGACCGCAAAAAAAGAAATGAAACATTAAAGTTAAGGATAGTTTAATCTTTTTTACTATTAAAAATTAATGAAAAAAGACAAATTTATTAGTTTTTTGAAAAAAATTTTTTCTTTTTTTGCTACGAACAAGCTTCGCCTCTCGCTGTATCCTCATACAGCTTCGGGTGTCCCAAAGCTTCGCTTTGGCTCAGTTTGTCCGTTCTGAAGCTTTTTTTCCTATCCCCTAAAAATCAAGGACTGTTTAAAAATTATTTTTAAACAGTCCCTTTGTTAAATATTTATTTAATTTTCACTTGGAACAAGCGGCATATATCGCTGTGCAAGATATTCTATATCTTCCCATGTGAGCATGCCCTTTCCGATAGCAACCTTCAGAATATCACCGTTAAATGCATAATATGCAGTTTCTGAAATTAAATCTTCAAAATCGCTGTAAGTGAATAAACCGTATGCTTCAATATCCTCTGCCATTTTATCAGCAATATATGACATACTTGCTGTATCAACATCAAAAATATTGAATAATCCCTCAATTCCGCCCGGCATTGATAACATATTGTTGGTGTAGTAACACAGGTGTTCAAATGTTACAGGCGAGTAAGCTGTTGTTACTTTATTTTCAATAACTACGCTTTCAAGCTCAACTTCATTCCATGTGTTGTTTTGTACATCTGATTGTTTTACAAAGCTATGACCGATATAATCAAAAGCATTGTTTTTGTCAATATATACATATTTTTTCTCGTTTAAATCAAAGAAACCGTGTTCATAAATAACTTCCACATCAGTTCCGTCTGAGAAATAAAGATGAATAATTTCATAAGCTTTTTCTTCGTCTGAATCAACAAAAACTATCGGTGCGCTGTCATAAGAGCCTGTTTCTAAATTCCAAACAAGAAGCTCTTCATTTCCTGTTAAATACTGAACTTCTTTTTGAGTACCGTCAGCAAGGGTTATCAGAGTGTCTGCGGAGATGCAACTGCCATCTCCCTTTTCAGCCATATGATAACCTACATAATAGTAGTATGTCGTATTTGTAGCATCGGTATAACTATATTGTACCATCGTAATGTATTCATCTCGTGAATTAGTAACTTCAGGAGAAGCGAAGCATAATGCGTCACTGTAAGTCGTAGGAGTTGCTGCAGCAGAAGCTGAAGCAGCATATTTGAATACATTGGAAGCCCCTGAAAGTGTTAAAGCTGTATCATTTAAAGTTGACCAGTCACTTGAAATGTCAGCAAATGCTTTGTATATACCTTTCACAACGGTTAATCCTGATGGCATAGTTGTTGTAGAACTGTTATAAGTGACCGCTGCACCTGTACCACCGTCAGCATAATCGGTAATAGTAATGATATTTTTAAATACATTAAAATATGCTATTTTTTTATCAACAATAGTGGCTTCAACAATCGGATAATATATTTTTTGTCCGTCTACGGTAATATAACTCCAAGTGCTATTATCGTCAGATACATCTGCAGCAGAAATATATGTATTATTTCCAATGGTAATTTTTTCGGTTGCATTATTAGAAGAACCGAAAGTAAATTCAGCGTGCTTTGAAGTTGGTTGAATAACCGCAACAACAATTTTTAAATTTTTAGTATAATTTTTAGGATAACTTTCGACATTACTTTCGTTAATGCAATAATTATACGGATCTGTATATGTGTATGTTACGGTATACTCACCTGTAGTATTAAAGTACATTTTTCCATCTGCAATTGTAACATCTGGAGATATTTCATAAGTATAATCAAGTTCATTGTTAAATTTTGTTACTGTCAGTATATTTGGATCCCATTCAAATGGTTCATCTCCGGCATCCATAGAAATTTGAATAATGCCGTTGGAATCCTTGTAGCAATAATCGTTATCATTAATAGGTAAATCATTTATAGTATTATCAAAATCGGAACTTGGGGCAATAGCGCCTTGTTTGTTAGGACTGTATTCAGGTACATTTTCCTTTATACTGTTTTCAGTTGGTACTTTAGTGTAAACGTATCCAGTTATGCCATAGAATGTTGACGCTTTTCCTATATATGAATCTGTATCTGTCCTACAATCTTTGATATTGTCTGACATGCCTTCTGTCATAGATACAATACCTGAATTTACCCATGTTTCTCCGTTGCTTTCTAACTGTAAAGCTGTATAATCGCTTCCTAACATAGTATTTACTAACTGTTGTGCATATTCACTTTTGAATTCATCTTTATCAGAAATGTGATTATATTGTGTTAATGTTCCTTTTATCTCTATTGATGTAGTTTCTGGAACATTTTCATAGTAGATGACGATTCCCAATCCAACGACTGAAGAGCCATCTGTTGCCTTATCGTTAGAAGAAGATTGGTTGATTGTTGTAACATCTTCAAGTATAAGTTTACCTTCTCTAATATCAATATTTGCAAAATTTCCTCCACTCAAAGTTGATTCTATAATATTAAGAGTAGTTCCTCTGAAACGAACGGGTGAAGAACAGTTTGATACATAACTGTTTGCTATTACACTGTCACCTGTTGCGAGTATTGTTGGAAAATTATAATCATCTTTTACAGTTCCGCCATATGATTCATATACTTTACCAATAATTTTTATATTATCAATATTAGCACTTGCTAAACATATTACATAATTATTTGATACTGAGCCACTGCTTGTATTTCCTGTTTTGCCACTTGTGACATCAAAAGTAAATCCGTTACCATATAATGTAGCATTTGAAAGATAGTATGTTCCGCCTGAAATCATTGTTATATCATTTAAAAGAACGCTATTTGCATTTGTAAGTTCACTATAGGCAGTTACATTTTTACCGTCTACAACTTCGAGATACAATGTTTTTTCATTAGCATAAGCGTTATCGTCGATTGTAACTTTAACAGGACCTGTTTTGTCAAATTTTATTGTGCCTTGTGTCCAGTCTGAAGCATTAGGAGTATATGTGCCTGAAACACTTGTAGCTTCATTGATTTTTTCGACAGTTACTTCTACATTTCCTATTTCCGCACCGTCTATTGCTTTAAACAAGCTTCCTAATTTTACAGGTGTTGTTTCATCGTTACCCACTCTGTAAAGATATTTATCTGTATTTTCAAATACTAAATCAAATTTATCAACAGGCTTAGGCTCAACGATTGTAACAGTTGCAGTAGCTGTATTGCAATTATTGTTATCAGTTATTGTAATAGTTACTGTTCCTGTGCCTGTAAATGTAAGCGTGTATTTATCTTCCCATGATGAAGCAGAATCGTTTTCCACAATCTGTACAGATTGTGTTGTATCATCTACATATGATACAACAATACCTTCGTCGTTAATTTCTTTACCTTCAACTGCTGTAAAGATGTCGCCGAGAGTTTTTGTGATTGTATCGCCTTCAACTTCATGTGTAAATGTTAAAGCTTCTTTTGCTGTGAATTTTGTAATATCGGTAATTGTTACATTTATAGTTGTAGGCGTACAGTAATTATAATCTGTAATAGTAACGGTTGCTGCGCCTATACCGTTGAAGGTTAATGTGCCCTTTGTCCAGTCGGTTGTGTTTGCTGTATATTCTCCGCTTGCTGTGCTATCATCGCCAACAGGAGATACAAATACCTGAACATTATCAGTATCAATATCAACATTATCTTCAGCAGTAAATATTTCTCCGATTGTTACTGTTGTGCCTGTTTCGTATTCAACGGTTTCTTTTACTGGACTAAATTTTGTAACTGATTCCTGAATTTCACTGATTTGTATGTTCGGATATTGTTCTTGGTCTACACCATCAACACCCCAGCCGTAGCCACCGAATAACTGACGGAATGGGAGATATACAGCCTGCTTGTCCTCAACAAGAACATTATTTCCGTCAATAGTTTCTGTTCCGCTTGCTGCGTGGTCGTGTTTACAGCCTGTTACAGATTCAGCTTCATTCGTATTGATTTTGTTGTCGCTGTTTGAATCTGTATAGTTTAATTCATCATGTTTAACTCTGCTGAACTGATAATCGTGCGTATAGGATGCGATTGAATTTTTAACAAATTCACAGTAGTAATATTCATGACGGTCACCAAAAGCAACTGTACAATTTGTTGCGGTTATATTTGAAAGGTCTAAGCTTCCGTCTTCTTTTGTTTTATCTACTGTACCAATCATCATACCACAGTAGCGATACCAGTAATACTGATAATTTCCGCATACATCGTTGTAAACATCAATAGTAGCGGCAACATGGCAGTTTTCTAATTCAGCTTTACTATATTCGCCAAGATATCCTAAAAGTCCTGCCGCTGCAACATCCCAGCTTCCCCAAAGTGCAGAAATTGTGTTTGTGTTGTCGATAGTGATATTTTTAAAAGTAAATGTGCTTTGGTCTGAGAGGTCGGATTCGTCGCCGCCGTTATCCCAGCCTACGATACCTGCAACGCCTGTGTTATATGTCTGTGGGTGTGAATTTGTGATTGCAATATTTTCAAACATACATTCTCCGCCTGCATATGCTGTGATACAGCCTGTCGGTGCAAATTCACCTTCGGATTTAAAGTTGTCAATAGTAAGATTTTTTACTGTACCACCGTAAACATAACCGAAAAGTCCCATAGCCGCATTATAGTAAGTGCCGCTGTAATTACCGACCAACAACCATGTGTTTTGATATATATTTGAAATTTTGTGACCGTTACCGTCAAATACACCTTCAAATGCTCCCTGATACCCATCAGATGTATAACCAATAGGGTAGAATTTAAGTTTTCCCTTGTCATCAACAGTTTCTTCTCCGCCCATATTAATATCAGCATTTAATTTATAATGTGCGCTGCCATAGTTTTTGTTATCATTTGAAATACGGTCTCCCAAATATGCAAGCTGGTCGGCATTTGCAATAATATATGGGTCGGCTTCTGTACCTGTACCCGATGAGAATATTGTTGCAACAGTGCCATTCCACGCATTTTCTGTATCAGCTACAACAGCAACCTCGCTGAAGCTTGCCATTGATAAGGTTAAGCTTCCGCTTTCTGCGTCGTAGTAGAACTGATTGTGAGCTGTAAGCTCGTCTGCTGATGAAACCTCTGTCATTTCGATTGTTTCGTTTCCTTCAACATGGTAAACAGAAAGATTACCTTTGTTAAGACCGTTTTGTGTAATTCCGTCAACAGTAACAAGAATAGGAACCTCGTTGTCTTCGGAAACACCGTCTATATGTACATCAACGGCTGTAAGTACTTCGTTTTCATTTGTTTCAATACCGCTTGCAGATTCGTCTAAGCTTTCAACAGAAAGCGAAAGTGCGTCTGCTGTTGTTTCCAATGAAGCATTGCCCGGAACTGTGGCAGTTGCGGAATTTGTGTAGAGGAGAATATCTTCCTCACCTTCAAAACCGCTGTCATCAGAAGTTTTTTCAATAACTCCCGGCTCGCTTAAAACAGGAACCATCGTATCCAAACCGTCCCACGCAAATATTTTAAGTGTTTCTGTGCCTGATACAGAAATGTCGGTAGAAGTGAAGTCAACCGTGTTTCCTTCGACCATATCAACTGTATTAATTAAACTTGTTTTAAGAAATGCACCGCTTTCGCTGTAATGTGCCGCAATTATGCTTGCTTTTCCGCTTTTGGGAGCAGTAAAGCTAAGCTTTGCATACACACTGCTTTCAGTTCCGAATGTTTCTAATTCTTTGTGTGTTTCTGAACTGTAAAAGCTTACAGCTTCAGCTGCGTATGAAGCACTTGGAAGAATGCTTGTAATAAGCGTAAGTGCGATGAAAAGTACCAATAATTTTTTCATCTTGAAATTTCCTTTCTTTTGTATATAAATTTAATTTTTTACGATAAAAAAATCATTCCATATTATAACATCAATTAATAATCGTGTCAATATTTAAAAGATATTTTTTTCTTTTTTTTTGATAATAATTTTATTTGTGGTAAAATATATCTGAAAGGATGTTGATACAATGAAAAAAATTACTGATGAAGCCTTAAACAAATTTAATATGTATCTGTATGAAGAAGAAAAAAGCGATAATACCGTAGAAAAATATATGCGCGATATTCGTTTTTTCGTAATGTGGCTTAATAAAAGGGAAGTGGATAAGTCGGTTGTACTTCAATATAAAAAAGAATTATGCGAAAAATATGCGCCAAAAAGCGTAAATTCCATTTTGTCGTCATTAAATACTTTTTTTATGTTTTTGGGGTGGTATGAGCTTAAGGTTAAAACATTGAAAATTCAAAGACAGATATTTTCCGATAAGAAAAAAGAACTGACAAAACAAGAGTATGACAGACTTCTTACTGCCGCAAAAGCTATGAAGAATGACAAGCTTTATTATCTTATGCAGACAATAGGCTCGACTGGGATAAGAATTTCAGAGCTTAAATTTATAACATGCGATGCGGTAAAAGCAGGCTTTGCAATCATAAATTGTAAAGGCAAGCTAAGGCAGGTTTTTTTGCCGAAGCAGCTTTGTAAAATGCTTAAAAGCTATATAAGAGATAAGAACATAAAAAGCGGCTCTGTTTTTGTTTCAAAAAACGGAAAACCGCTCGACAGGTCTTATATATGGAAAATTTTAAAAAGCTTATGCGAGGCTGCCGAAGTAGAAAAACAAAAGGTGTTTCCGCATAATTTTCGTCATCTTTTTGCGCGTACCTTTTATTCAATAAAAAAGGATATCGTCCGCCTTGCCGATATTTTGGGACATTCAAGCATAAACACAACGCGCATATATACAGCCGAAACAGGCGAAGTTCATATAAAGCAAATTCAAAAGCTCGGACTTCTGCGATGTTGATTATTTTTAAAATTAAAAAAACCACATAATCTGAATTATGTGGAAAAAAGTTGTTTGCTTACAAGTAAATAATATCATAAAATATATCATTTGTCAATAAAAAATAATAAAATTTACAAAATTTTACATATTTTCAAAAAAATGAACATTAAAAAGTGGTCAATGATTTTTCTATAATCAGCATTGACCTGAAAAGTATGCTTAGTTTTTGAAAAAAATATATTATTTTGTCAAAAAACTTAATAAAGTTTTTTAAAACTTCCACATAATTCAGATTATGTTGCAGAAATTTTTTCAATCAGATGGGGGAGACAGTTAAGATGAATGAAAACGAAGAAATATTGACAATTTTAAAATCACATTTGATTGTTGCTTTCATTGTTTTACTTACTTTTTTTATTTTGCTTTTTCTTGTATCGAGAATTATCAGATTTATGGAGGAACGCAAATATATAAAAATGGAAATGGAACGCACAGAAGGAAATGAATATCTGTACTGGCGGCATAAGTTAAAGCTGCTTTACTTAGGAAGTATCCCGCTTTTTGGGGCTTTTTTATATAGGTGGTACGACAAAAAGTAAAAGCCGGCAGTTCTATGATACAAGCTTACAGGAGGAGAAAATGCCAAAAGAAATTTGCAGTAATTGTGAGACCGGGAAAAAATCTTATCAGCTTGATCCTCAAGCCAGCTGCCCATATCTGTATCTTTGTAACGGAAAAAAGTGTGCAATGCATATCGCAATAAATAAAAATAATGCTAAAAAGGTTTTGCTTATAGAAAAAATCTTTTCATACTTTAAAAAATGATCTGAAACTCAAACTTTCATTTTTTAAAATTCTTCGTTTTCTTAAAAACACGGTAACGCCAAAATGATGTTACCGTGTTTTTATGCAATTATATAATTACTTTTTTGTTCCCAGAATTTTTTTAATAACCGGCGGAAGCGGTATTTCAAGCTCGTTTAAGTTTTCTATTATTGACACAAGCTCTGTATATATGTAATAACAGAATACGCTGTTTGAAATAATGTGATTAACATCGTAAAAAAGCTGTGATAATGAAAATCCCATAAAGCATACTAATATAATACCACATTTTTTAAAGCCTCCGTCGCGAAGCTTTGAGGATAATACATCACCTTTCTTATATGCTTTTAAAATTCCTGTTATAAAATCGACTGCTATAAAAATACAGAGCGAAGGCAATAAAAAATTGTAATTTATTGTAAACTCCTCAAATAAATTCTGAAAAATGTTTATATTCTCCATTATAAAATCCCCCTTATTTTATTCAAACATTTTCTTGCAAGATGATATGCATTTGTATCTTCTTCAAGCTTCTTAAGCCATAAGGCTTTGTCTGTGATTATACCGAGAACGCTCAATTCCCATACGATATCGTTTACTGTTGTAAGCTCTTTTGTAAATATTTTTTTAATATCAAAATTTTTTCCCGGGCAAGCTGTCTGATTCCAGTCTTTATGACAGCCTACTGTTTTTATTGACGGAAAATTATTTTGAAAATGCTCTGTAAGCTCTCTTGCTGACTTATACTGTGCTTCTGTCGGATATTCTTTTTCAAAGTCTCCCTGAAGTCCGACTGAAATAATATGGCTGTTGTGATCTGATACTGCGGCACCTCTGTTGAGACCTCTTCCTTTGTAGACAGTACCGTCTTTTGCAATCCAGTAGTTATAGCCGATAGCAGGCCAGCCGTTATTGTATACATGATAGTATTCAACATCTTTAACCCCCCATGTGCTATGTGCCATATGATGAAATGCAATAGCGTCGATTTTTGTCAAATCAAGCGGTGTAAGCTCTTTTCGTATAATCTGATTTGGAATTGCTATAATATCCATTTTTTTGCTCCTTTGTTTTTTGTTTTTATCATAGCACACTTTAGGTCACTTTTCACAACAATTTGAAAAACCGATAATATCAGGGGTTTTGGAAGAATGAGGAAAAGTTTTCCACAGTTTTTTGAAATTTTTGTTGACAAATAAATTATTGTGTGGTATAATCTTCCTTGACAAAAAAAGGGGAGCTTGTGTTTCAGGCTGAGAGGAAGTAAAAAAAGAACTTCGACCCGTAACCTGATTTGGATAATGCCAACGGAGGGATTTATTTTTGTTTTATATTTTTTGGAATAATAAAAACAGAGATTTTGTACCTTTGGCAGACTCTCTGTTTTTTTGTGCTTCAATCGATTGAAAATTTTTAAATTTTTTAAGGAAGGAAATAAAAATATGAAAACAAAAAAATTAACGACAAGTGCAATGATGGTTGCACTTGCCGTCGTACTTATGTTTGTCTCAAAAATCATTCCTGCGCCCTGGCTTCAGGGAGGGAGTATCACTCTTGCTTCTATGGTTCCCATTATTGCAGTTTCTCTTTTGTATGGCACAAAATGGGGACTTGTAAGCGGCTTTGTTTATTCGCTTATTCAAATGCTTACAGGCTTTTATGCACCGCCCGTACAAGATTTTTTAAGCTATATTCTTGTTGTTCTTTTTGATTATGTGGTAGCATTTTCCGTGCTCGGTCTTGCTTCTTTTTTCTACAATATATTCGGAAAGAAAAAATGGGCAATTTCGCTCAGCGGTGTTATTGTAACAATTCTTCGTTATATTTGCCACATTTTTACAGGTATTGTTATCTGGGGCGTATATGCACCCGAAGGTCAGACTGTTTTATGGTATTCTTTAACATATAACGGCTCATATATGATACCTGAAATTATTATAACAGGAGTAGTTCTCGCTCTTATGAGTAATTTTTTAACATCAAAGCGCAGTGAGCTTTGATATGATTTTAAGCGCCGTTTTTGCTCCGTCAACTGCGGCGCTTACTATTCCGCCCGCTTGTCCTGCGCCTTCTCCGCATGGGTATAAGCCTGTGACAGACGGACTTTCATAATTTTCGTTTCTCGTTATTTTTATTGGCGCCGAGGTTCTTGTTTCTGCGGCTGTAAGAATTGCGCCGCATTTTACAAAGCCGTTCATTTTATTTTCAAAGCCGAAAAAGCCTTCTTTAAGTCCGTCGGTTATAAACGAAGGAAAAATGTCTTTAAAATCACATTCCTTTACACCGAGCGGATAAGTAGGGGTGACATTGCATTTTATTTCAGGGTTTTTAAAGAAATCTCCCAATGTCATAACAGGCGCTTTGTAATCCTTTCCGCCGCATATAAATGCTTTTTTCTCTATTTCTTCAATAAACTTCAGTCCGTCAAATATATCGCTTCCGTAATCTTCGGGAGATACGCTTATGCAAATGGCTGAATTTGAGTTTATGCCGTCTCTTTTAAATTCGCTCATACCGTTTACAATAACAGTTTCGTTTTCACTTTGCGCGGCAACAACAGTTCCGCCCGGACACATACAGAAGCTGTATGATGTATGCCCGTTATTAAGATGATGAAAAATACTGTATTCTGCCGCACCTAAATTTTTATTGCCTGCAAAATCTCTATACTGAATAAAATCAATATCTTCTCTTCTGTGTTCAATTCTTACCCCCACAGAAAAGCTTTTTTGCTCCATAGGAATATTATATTTGTAAAATAATTTGTAAACATCCTTTGCGCTGTGACCGCAGGCAACAATAAGGTCGTCTGTTTCGTAGGTATCTTTATTTGTTTTTATACCTGTTATTCTGCCGTTTTTTATAATCATATCAGTCATTTTTTCGTTAAAATGAAAGCTGCCGCCAAGAGAAATAATTTCCTCCCTTAAATTTTTAACACAAGTTTTAAGCTTGTCTGTTCCGATATGAGGGTGAGCTAAATAACAAAGTTCGTCAATACCGCTGTGCTTTGATAATGCTTCAACTATTTCGCTGCAAAGAGGGTCTGAAATTCTTGTTGTTAATTTACCATCTGAAAATGCGCCTGCACCGCCTTCGCCAAACTGAATGTTTGATTCTTCGTCAAGCTCTTTTTCGTTTATAAATTTATCAACAGCTTTTTTTCTGTCCTCAATCCTGTCTCCTCTTTCAAATATAACAGGATTTAAACCGTATTTTGCAAGATAATAAGCGCAGAAAAGTCCCGCAGGACCTGCGCCTATAACTATCGGATTTTTCTTTGGTGAATAGTTTTTTATTATTTCAAGCTTTTTCTTTTCGTAAGGCTTGACATTTTTTATTTTTTTTATTTTATTGATGTCTTGCTTATTCTTTGCGTCAATCAAAAAAGAATAGCAAAAATGGATATCGTCCTTTTTTCTTGCGTCAACAGATTTTTTATATACAGAAAGCGCGGCATTTGTATTTTTTAAATATTTATTATAAACAAATATAAGCGCTTCATCGTCTGTATAATATGCGTCTAAATTTATGTTATTTAAAATAAATTTCATCTGAAAAAGCCCTCCAGGATACTTTTACATTCGTTTTCCATTATTCCGCCGTAGATTTCGGGATAATGATTTGTTTTCTTTAAGTGCATAAGATTTAAAATATGCTCGCTTGCACCGTATTTAACATCGTAAGCACCGAAATAAACTCTTTTAACTCTTGCGTTTAATATTGCTCCCATGCACATAACGCACGGCTCTAGGGTAACATATAAATCGCAGTCGTTAAGATATGTTTTTCCAAGCTTTTTCAAGGCTTCGTTTATTGCGTTTATTTCAGCGTGACAAAGCGGATTGTTCTCTTTTATTATTGTGTTGTGTGACGCGGCGATGATTATTTTATCTTTTACAACAACAGCGCCGACAGGCACCTCATTTTCATCTTTTTTTGCAAGCTTTAACGCTTCGTTCATAAATTCGTTAAACATAATTCTACCTTATATAAAATTGATTTTTCTGTTTCTTATCCGCACATTTAAAACAAGACCTATCGCAATGAAGTTTGTCACCATAGACGAGCCTCCGTAGCTTAAAAAGGGGAGAGTGATACCCGTTACAGGTGTAAGCCCTACTGTCATTCCTATATTTTCAACAGACTGCACTAAAATCATTGTTCCTATGCCTATTGCAACAAATGCGCCTAAAGGCTCTTTTGCCTTAAATGCAATCAGATAACATCTTACAACAATAAAAATAATAAGAAATACTATCAGAAGAACACCGATAAAGCCTAATTCTTCTCCTGCAACCGCAAAAATAAAGTCTGTGTGCTTGGCAGGGAGAAGCTCGTTTTGTGTAAGCGTGCCTTTAAAAAGTCCTTGTCCGAACATCTGACCGCTTCCGATTGCAGTTCTTGATTGCATAACCTGATAGCTTGAAACCTGATTATCCATATCAGGATTAAAAAAAGTCAGTATTCTGTTTTTCTGATATTCCTTAAAGAAAAAAAACCACATAACAGGCAGGCTTACTCCGATTATACCTATTGCAGCCGCTATGTATTTCCAGCTTATTTTTGCAGTAAATATCATCACGGCAAATATCGAAAGAAATACCATTGTTGTTCCGAAGTCGGGCTGCAGCATTATGAGAAATACAATAACACCGATATGAATAAGACACCCAAGCACTACTTTTATATCATTTATCCTTTCTTTATATCTGTCAAGCTGATATGCAAAGGAAAGGATAAAGCCAATCTTAACAAATTCCGATGGCTGTATACCGATAGGTCCTATTCTTATCCAGCTTTTTCCGCCAACCTCTTCTTTTCCGATACCCAATATAAGAACAAGCACAAGAAAGAAAATTTCTGCGCAGATTATCCAACCGAATTTTTTTGCGAGAAATTCATAGTCCCAGAATGCAAGAATAACTGCTGCGATACAGCCGATAAGCGTTGCACCAATCTGGACTATAACCTGAGTTTTTCCTCCCGAAAATGAAGCAGTAGCGCTTGCCACAAGCAGATTACCGATAACTGATAAAGCTATAACTGCAATAAAAAGCGGAAAATCAAATTTTTTTATATTGTTTTTAAAATCTTCCATATATTTCTTCCTTTAAAAAAGTAATCATATCTATTCTACACCATTTTTAAAATAAAAACAATAGTAAAATGAAAAAAATTTTAAAATTTTATAAAACAAAAAAGCGGACAGAAACAATTCTATCCGCTTTTTTGATTCGTGTGGCGACAATAGGAAACAGCATTTTTTTGAAAAATTTCATTTCTCACACCTTTCTTTTTTATGTATTTTTCAGAGCAATAAAAAATGCGCAGCCTAAGCTACGCATGAAAAATACATAGCTCAAATTGTCGCCAAACAATATGAAATACCCGGAAAAAACGTGTACTAAAGAGCCTGTATTTTTACCTGAATAAAAAAATACAAGTTTTTTCGCGTGATATTAAATTATCATATTGTTTGGCATATATATCATAGCATATTTTTTTGAAAAATGCAAGTCTTTTTTTGAAAATTTTGTAAGCGGTTA
>CAZHZL010000060.1:0-15158 GCA_964537245.1 uncultured Oscillospiraceae bacterium | reverse complement strand
GCATCTTTTTATTTTTTAAATAAAAGTGTCACCCATCATTGACAATTCTACAAAAGTATAATTTTTATGCTTTTGTAAAATATTGACAAAGGTTTTTTTGTGTGTTATAATGATTTGGCGAAGCAAACATTTTTTTAAATTATTTTGGAGGATAGCATTAAATGAAAAAAACATATTTATATGCAGGAATATCTATTTTTTGCTGGTCGACAATTGCTGCAACCTGCAAGCTTCTTCTTCGCGAGATTAATAATATACAGCTTTTATGGATTAATTCTTTAATTGCAGGAGTGTTTTTGCTTATTATAAACATTGTTGGCGGAAATTTAAAAAAATATAAAAAATACAAGTTAAAAGATTATCTTATTATGACTGCAATAGGGCTTCCGGGGACATTTTTCTATTATGTCTTTTATTATGCAGGTGCAGATATCTTACCGGCTTCACAAGCTTTTATTATTAACTATTTGTGGCCTATTATGAGTGTAATATTTGCCTGCATTATTTTAAAAGAAAAGCTTACAGTAAAAAAAGTTATAGCAATTTTGTTTTCATTTTTCGGTGTGGGCATTGTTGTAGGCGGTGCTATAACTGAGTTTAACGGTCAAATATTGCTTGGTGGATTATTTTGTATTCTAGGTGCCGTTTCATACGGTATATTTACCGCTCTTAATAAAAAAATGAATTATAATAAAAGTATAACGCTTATGATGAGCTATTTTGCAGCTTTTATTTTTACAACATTGATTAATTTAGTCAATAACGACATCTTTTTACCGAGGTCCGAACAAATGCTTGGATTTTTATGGAACGGTATTTTTGCAGTGGCGATTGCTGATACTTTGTGGGTTACTGCGCTTGCAAAAGGTAAAACACCAAAATTATCTAATCTTGCATACATAACTCCGTTTCTGTCGCTTATATGGACTTCTGTTTTATTAAATGAAGAAATAAAGATAAATTCATTCATTGGTTTAGTGGTTATTATTGCCGGAATATTAATTCAGATGAATGATAAAGAATAAAAAATTAGAATAATTTATTTTAGGTGTGATTTATGAAAATACTTATTGTAGCAGCAGGAAATAATTATAATAATGAAAAATTAAATAAGTATGCAGATGAATGTGAATATATAATTTGTGCAGACGGAGGGTTTGACCATTTATATAATAACGGAGTAATGCCCGATTTGTTGGTAGGTGACTTCGATTCTGTAAAAAATAAACCGGATATAAAAAATAAAATTACCCTTCCTGTTGAAAAAGATGAGACTGATACGCTTTTTGCACTAAAAAAAGCTTTTGAAAAAAAACCTGATGAGATTTTTATATATGCCGGCATAGGGACACGCTTTGACCACAGCTACGCAAATGTGTGTCTTCTTAATTTATGTCTTGAAAAGAACATAAAAGCTGTTTTGACAGACGGTTTTAACAGAGTCTATCTTATTGATGATGATATGGAATTTCAAAATGAAACAGGAAACACGGTAAGCATATATTCATTTTCAGAAGAGTGTGAAGGCGTAACTCTTGAAGGCTTTAAATATCCGCTTAAGGATTTTACGCTGAAAAAATATAACCTTATAGGAACAAGTAATATTATTGAAGAAAAAAATGCAAAAATAAAAATTAAAAGCGGAAAAATATTAGTAGTATGTAACGAAAAAGAAAATGTTTAATATAATAAAAGTAGGAAAGAAATCCACAAAATCCAAAGGGGTGTTCCTATGAAGTTTTTGGATAAAATCTTACAGATTAAGTGGGGAATAATACTTATCATAGTCGGTATAGGAGTTATATTTGCTCTTGTTATGCCGGCAGAGGCTATGGTGGTTGCACTTGCAATTCTTCTTATTTTTGTGGGTATCTGTTTGGTGAAGAATGATAAAAGAAGATTTTAGTGAGGTGAGCATATATGAAAATAGTAGTATATAAACCACATAAATTTATGAGAAGCTTACTTAAGTTTTTATTCAGAGTTGACTAAAAAATGGAATGTTAAAAAAGTTCAGAACGCAAAAAGGCTAGAAAAATAATGAAAAAAGTGAGTAAAAACAGTTAATTTTTTTAATATACATGTTGAAAAATATCAATTTATTTATTTTTCAGTTTTGTGCCTTTTTGCTACGAACAAACTTCACCTCTCGCTGTATACACATACAGCTTCGGGTAACCCCTACGGGTTCAGTTTGTCCGTTCTGAAGCATTTTTTTCTATTCCCAAAGAAAAGGGACTGTAAAAAAGTTAATTTTTTTACAGTCCTTTTCTTATCGGTACACTTTAGCTTCAAATACATATAATAATATCAGGCAAAATATAAATTTTTCAAAAAAAGAGGGATTATAAAAATGAAATATATAGCTGTGTTTAAATCTCTGACATATGCGCAGAGAGTACAAAGTAAATTCAAAGCGGACAGATTGCCGCTTATAACAAAAACACCGAAATCTCTTGCGGGAGGGTGTTCATATTCTCTTGAGTTTACAGATGAAATGCTTGCTGATATTATAAAACTGACATACGGTTGTTCAAAAGGCTTTGTCGGAATATACAAAAATCTTTCAAATACTGATTATGAGAAAATAAATGTATAAGTGGGGTTTAGTATGATTTATCTTGATAATAGTGCGACTTCAAACAATAAGCCTCGCAAGGTCGTAAAAGCTGTTGTTAATTCTCTTAAAAATTCTGTAAATGTTGGCCGTAATTCATCAAAAAAAGCATTTCTGACTGGCAGAGAGGTTTATAAAGTTCGCGAAAAAATTGCCGACTTTATTAATACAGAAGATACTTCCGGTATTATATTTACCTTGAATGCTTCGATGTCTCTTAATCTTGCATTTAAGGGGTTGATAGATGATAATTCGCATATCATTACAACTTTTTTTGAACATAATTCTGTTTTAAGACAAATTTTTTCAAACAGTACAACTTCTTGTTCATTTCTTCCTGTTTTTGATGATTATACTACCGATATAAATAAAATCCCTGAACTTATATGTAAAAATACCAAAGCATGTGTAATAAACTGTGCGTCAAATGTTACAGGAATAACTCTTGACTATAAAAAAATTTATGAAATATGTGAAAAAAATAATCTTCCTGTTATATTTGATTTTTCTCAATATATTGGAAATAAAGAAATTGATTTGTCAGGAATGAAAAACATTGCAGCAGCTTTCAGCGGTCATAAGGCACTTTTGGGACCACAGGGGATTGGTGTTTTATATGTGTCTGACGGTATGAATCTGAAAACCGTAATTGAAGGCGGTACAGGAAGTGTATCGGAAGAGCTCAGACAGCCTGATTATCTCCCTGACAGGTTTGAGGTCGGAACAATAAACACTCCGGGAATTTTAGGTCTGGGGGCAGGAGTTGAATTTGTATCAAAAAATAAAAATGAAATATCTGCACATAAAACAGAGCTTTGTAAAATGCTTTATGAGGGGCTGATGAATATTGATAATATAAAAATATATCACAACGGAGATTTCAGCAATAAAGTACCGCTTATAAGCTTTAATATAAACGGTAAACATTCGGAAGAGACAGCAGGTATTTTATCATCGGAATTTGACATAAGCGTAAGAGGCGGCTACCACTGTGCTCCTTATGCACATAAAATAATCGGTACTGCAAAATCAGGCGCAGTCAGATTGAGTCCGGGATATAAAACAACAAAAAAAGAAATTGATAACACACTTTTTGCAATTAATAAAATTACTTCAAATTAAATAACAGGCTGAAAAAACCGAATTGTCGGAGATTTCAGCCTGTATGCTTTTTAAAATAAGGTACAACCCATATTTTTAAAATATTCAATCTTCTTATATAAATTTTCTTCAGGAATTTTAAAATAATCAGATAAGCATTTTATACACATAAATTCGGTTGCACCACGGTTTACCATTTTTTTATGTAAACCAATATCGTTTCCGTTAAGCTCTTTTGAGCATTTTATGCATTTCATAATTATTCAACCGTAAATTTAATAACTTTACACTGATGCGGTTTAAGAACGGTACCGATGTAATCGCAACCGTAGTCTACCTGACTGTCTCCGAGGATTTCTTTGAATTTCAATTTTACACCGCTATATATCGGAAATCCCATATCAGGATAAAATGCTGTTACTCTCATATCTGTATCTCCTGTATTCCAGAACATAAGTGCATATTCGTTGTTGGACAGAATTTTTAAAAATACATATTCGCCCATTCTGTCTTTATCATCGTTACCTGTAAGGCTTCTGTTTACGATGTGGGGAGTTCTTGCTTCTTCATCCTGATTAATTGAGATAAGCTCTTTATTTGTAAGAAGCTTATAAGAAAACTCATTCATATTTCTTATATCTCCGCCTATCATGAGAGGAGAAGAAAACATACACCAAAGTGCGAACTGTGTTTCATAATCTATATCGGTTGACATATAATCTGAGGTTTTCATACCGCCGTCGTCAGTACCAAGACCAAATGCAACATTTCCTTTGTTATACATTCCAACAGTCATCATATCAATATCGTTATAACAGCCCGGTGCAGATGAACGAAGCTTATCAATCTGTGATATAGCGATATCGCGGGTTG
This sequence comes from uncultured Oscillospiraceae bacterium, assembly GCA_964537245.1. Taxonomy (GTDB): domain Bacteria; phylum Bacillota; class Clostridia; order UMGS1840; family UMGS1840; genus UMGS1840. Next base: position 10,567 of record CAZHZL010000060.1, on the reverse strand, counting down.
ATTTATAACTATCTATTATATCGCCTGTTGAGCGATACATATGAGCACCGACTGATCTTGCCCAGTCCCATGTGTCTTCACGACCCCAGTTACACATTGAGAAAAGAATCTCTCTTCCGGAAGCTTTTAAGGCGTTGCTCATTGTAAGATATGCATTTTTACAGTTTGCTGTGTGTGGGAAAAAGCAAAAATCATATTTAAGAAAATCTACCCCCCATTCTGCAAAGGTCTTTGCATCAACATATTCATGCTGATAGCTTGACGGATAATTTCCGCAGGTTCTTATTCCTGCACAGGAATACATGCCGAATTTAAGACCTTTAGAATGAACATAATCACTTACATATTTCATTCCGTGCGGGAATTTTTTCGGATCTGCAACAAGCTTGCCGTTTTCATCTCTTTCTCTAAGTGCCCAGCAATCGTCTACAACAACATATTCATAGCCTGCCTCCTTATATCCCTTTTCTACTATCATATTAGCAGTTTCCATAATTAACTGCTCGTTGATATTTGTGCCAAATGTATTCCAGGTATTCCAACCCATTGGTGGTTTTTGTGCTAACATAATTATAACATCCTTTCATGTGTGATTTTCTAAATAATATCATACTTTTTTTAATAAATCTATGGATTTATGTTGACATTTTATGTCAAAATGTTGTATAATATCAAAGGTGATTATATGGAAAGAAGCTATATGAATTATATTAATAATTTTGATTCTATATATAATATAGAAATTATTCTTGTCGGAGAAGAAGCGTGTTTGCCGTGTCACTCTGAAGGTCCTACCGTCCGAACCAATTACCTTTTTCATTACATTTTTAGCGGTAAGGGAAAAGTGATAATTAACGGTGAGGAATATGAGCTTTCGGCAGGAAACGGTTTTTTAATTACATACAAGGATTATATTTACTATGAAGCCGATAAAAACGACCCGTGGCATTATGCATGGTTTATAATAAAAGGAAGCGGTGCTGAAAAATTCTTATCAAGCTGTGGGCTCAACGAAGAAAGACCAATATTTTTTAGTAATAATGTTGAAAAGACAAACGAACACACAAAGAGTTTTCTTAAAAAAACTGCTGAAAGTAAAAATGTATTTTCAATGTATGGTGCGATTTACGAATATTGGGGAGCTATGGCTTTAAACAGTTTGTATTCTGAATGTACTGATACAAGCGAAGCAAAAAAATATGTGCTTAATGCAAAAAGATTCGTTGCTGTCAATGTTTATAAAAAAATTACGGTTGACGATATATGTAAATCTGTCGGAATTGAACGGACATACCTTTTCAGACTTTTTAAGGAATATGAAAAAATAAGTCCGCAGAAATATATTATAAATTATAAAATGAACTACGCAAAGGATTTACTTTTAAGAGGTGATTTGAATGTAAATCAGGTTGCTTCTTCTGTGGGATACAGTGACCAATGCGCTTTTTCTAAGATATTCACTAAGCGTTTTAATAAAAATCCAAAAGAATTTATACATAAGTAGGGGGTAATAACAATAGTACTTATAATTGCAGAAAAACCGAGTCTGGCACGAAATATCGCAGGTGCTATCGGTAGCTTTACCAAAAGAAAAGGATATATGGAAAACGGCGACTATATAGTTACATGGGCTTTTGGTCACCTGTTTTCTTTATGTGATATAGATTATTATTCTCCAAATCCTGACGGTACTGTCAGATGGACTACAAAAAATATACCTTGTTTTCCCGAAAAGTTTCAGTTTGAACTAAAAAAAGGAGCAGATAAAAAAGTAGATTCCGGAGTTCAGGAACAATTTGAAATCATAAAAACGCTGTGTAACCGAAGTGATGTTGATACTGTTGTCAATGCAGGGGACTCAGACAGAGAGGGCGAAATCATTATAAGACTTTGTATTGACAATTCAAAAGCAAGCGGAAAAAATTTAAAAAGGCTTTGGCTTCCCGATCAGACAAACGAAACTATCATGACGGCTCTTAATGAAATGAAGGATGAAAGAGAATATGACAATCTTGCAAACGAGGGATTTGCAAGAACATATACAGACTGGCTTTACGGTGTTAATCTCACAAGATACGCTACACTAAAAACAGGGACGCTTCTTCGTGTGGGAAGGGTAATAGTCCCTATCGTTAAAGCAATTTATGATAGGGATATGGCTATAAAAAATTTTGTACCTGATATATATTATGCTGTTTCAAGTAAGGCTGAAACAAACGGAGAAGAAATTGAGCTTATCAGCAAACAGAAATTTGATAAAAAGGATTTCAATAAAGCAAAGGAACTATGTAATTTGTACAACTCTAAGCAAGCGGTTGTAACAGCTATAAAAAAGAAAAAAGATGTTTTATCACCGGGAAAGCTTTATTCGCTCACCAAGCTTCAGAATGCACTCGGCAAAAAATATAAAATGCCTATGGACCAAAGCTTGAAAATACTTCAGGATTTATACGAAAGAGGTTATGTAACATATCCGCGTACAAATTCCGAATATCTTGCAACAGCTGAAAAGGGAAAAATCAAAAAAATTCTTGATACTGTAAAAAGCATAGGCTATGATGTGTGCTTTAAAGATAAAAAAACTATTTTCGACGATTCAAAAATAGAGTCACATTCTGCGCTTACACCAACTTACAAAATTCCTAAAAAAACAGATCTTACAGAAGATGAATTTAAGGTGTACAGCGCTGTTATGAGAAGATTTGCAGCAGTATTCTGCGCAGAAGACTGTATTGTCGAAAAGGCAGAAATAAAAATTGATTTAGAAGGCCTGGAGGAATTTTCACTAAAAGGTAATGTTATTGTTCAAGGCGGATGGACAAAATACGATACATATACAAAAAAGGATAAAATGCTTCCTCCGTTACAGAAAGGCGATATTATCAATACAGATTTTCAGCCTGTTGAAAAGGAAACTAGTCCTCCGAAGCATTATACAATTGAAACTTTAAATAATTATCTGAAAAATCCATTCAGAGAAGAAAAACAAAATGCTGAAAACGAAGATGATACCGAAGAATATAAAGCTATATTTGAAGGCTTGGAGCTTGGTACGGAGGCTACACGCACAGGAATTATTGATAACGCAAGAAGAAGTAATTATATTCAACTGAAAAAAGATGTTTACACAATTTTGCCTGACGGAGAATTTCTTATTGAATCACTTATCAGAATGGGAATAAGTATGGATAAATATAAAACCTCGGAATTAGGTAAGGCATTGAAAAAGGTTTTTAGAGGAGAAATAACTGTTGATGACAGTATTGCTCTGGCGAAAAAAGAAATTTCAGAGGTTTTTATAAAACAAGCTTGCGAGCCTTCAACCGATACTGATGACGGTTTTTTGGGAGATGTGGCAGGGAAGTGCCCGATATGTTCAAATGATGTTGTCAGAACAAAATTCGGATACGGTTGTCGCGGATATAAAGACGGATGTAAGTTTTTCTTTGGAAATGTTATCTGTAACCGTGTTATCTCGCTTTCTAATGCAACAAATTTGCTGAGTACGGGAAAAACACATAAAATACAAGGGTTTATATCCAAAAAAACAGGAAAAAGCTTTGACGCATATCTAAAGCTGGAAAATGATAAGGTGGTATTTTCTTTCGATAACTGACATATTTGAAGATTATATTATTATATTATTGACTTTGAATTTTTTGTTCTTTATTATAATTTCGGAAGATATTTACTTATAGAAAGCTCCGGAAAAAGAGCTACACTTCCTGCCAATTTGCAGGGAATCTGGTGTAACGGATTTGCACCACCGTGGGGAAGTGATTATCATACAAATATAAATTTACAGATGAATTACTGGCCTGCATTACCTGCAAATATGTATGAAACAATGAATCCGTTTATTCATTTTATGAAAATGATAAGCAAATTCGGTGTTCCGACAGCTAAAAAAATGTTTAATGCTGAAGGTTGGGTAATAAATCACACAACAGATGTTTTTGGGCGTACAGGAGTACATGATTCTGTTCAGTGCGGATTTTTCCCGATGGCAGGTCCGTGGCTTTGCATAAATCTTTGGGAGCAGTATGAATTTACAAACGATATAAATGTATTAAAAGAAATATATCCAATATTAAAAGGCTCATGCGAATTTGTAAGAGATTTTCTTATCGAAGGTGAAGACGGCTATCTTGTTACAAATCCGTCAAATTCACCTGAAAATGAATTTTATTATATTGATGAAAACGACGAAAAGAAAAAAAGTATGTTTACATACGGTGCGACAATAGATTTTGAAATTATTTACGCGCTTTTAACACGAACAATTCACGCATGTAAAATACTTGGTGACGATGGGGATTTTGCCGATAAAATGGAAGAAATTCTCGCTAAACTGCCGCCTCTTCGTATAAGTAAAAGATATGGAACGGTATGTGAATGGATAAAAGACTACGAAGAAACCGAGCCACAGCACAGACATATTTCTCATATGTTTGCACTTCATCCGGGAGACCAGATAAATGAAACAAATCCTGAAATTTATGAAGCGGCAAAGAAAACAATTGAAAGACGTCTTGCGTATGGTGGTGGTGCAACAGGTTGGTCAAGAGCATGGATAATTAATTTTTATGCAAGATTAAAAGACGGAAACAAGGCTTTAGAGCATCTTAATGAGCTTATGAAAAAATCTACTGCATTTAATCTTTTTGATATGCATCCGCCGTTCCAGATGGACGGAAACTTTGGCGCTACATCAGGTATAACAGAAATGCTTATCCAAAGTCATCTTGGCAAACCTGACGACAGAATCATTGAAATCCTTCCGGCACTTCCTGATGAGTGGAAAAAAGGCTCAATTAAAGGTGTAAGAACAAGGGGGAATTTTGAATTTGATATAGCTTGGGATAATAACAAGCCTGTAAAAATTGCTATAAAATCATATTGTAATAACACATTGAAGCTTAAAGTTTCTGATAATATGGGAGATATTTCTTCAGATAAAAAATATGACATTGAAAATTCTGTATTAAAAATGGAAATGACAGAAAACGAAAAAGTTGAAATAAACTTTAACTAATAAAAAATTATGAGACAGCAGGAATTTATCTACTGTCTCATTTTTTTACATTTCCTTTTGTTATTTAAAAGAATTTTGATATATAACCCTGTACCCAGAGAATAAGAACTATCACAGGAAGGAAATATTTAACATAGATTCGCATTGCTTTTGGGAAAGATATGCCGTTTCCTGTGTTTGCTTCTTCCAAAAAGTTTTTCCAGCCCCAGCCATATTTGTTTGAACAACAAAATACCACATAGATTATTGAGCCGAGTGGCAAAAGGTTATTACTTACAACAAAGTCTTCAAAATCAAGAATTGTTGAGCCTGCTCCCAAAGGTGTAACTCCCGATAAGATATTGAAGCCAAGTGCACAAGGGAGTGAAAGTATTGTTACAAGCACTGCGTTTATCAGACAGGATTTCTTTCTGCTCCAGCCTTTTGTATCCATCGCAAAAGCTACGATGTTTTCAAAAACTGCGATGATAGTTGACAATGCTGCAAATACCATAAATAAGAAGAACAAGGAGCCCCATATTCTTCCGCCGGTCATATTTGAAAATACAACAGGAAGTGTTTCAAATATGAGTCCCGGTCCCTGACCCGGATCAATCCCGTATGCAAAGCATGATGGGATTATTATAAGTCCCGCAGTAAAGGCAACAAATGTATCAAGTGACGCAATAGAAATAGATTCACCAAAAAGCTTGCGGTCTTTTTTGATGTATGTTCCGAAAATCGCCATAGAGCCGATACCTATTGAAAGAGTAAAGAAGGACTGACCGAGTGCAGCGAATATTATTTCTCCCAAACTATGATTAGATACATTTTTCAAGTTTGGAATTAAATAGTATTTTACACCTTCAAATGCTCCTGGTAAAGTTACAGCGTGAACTGCAAGAAGAATAATTATTGCAAGAAGCGCAATCATCATAACCTTTGTTATTCTTTCAACACCTTTTTCCAATCCGAGTGAGCAAATAAGAAAGCCAATAACCGTTGTGAAAACCATAAAGCCTACAAGCATATACGGATTTTCAGTCATCTGTGAAAACTGTGTAACAATCTGTTCAGTTGGCTTGTCTATAAAATCACCTCTTATACTTTTAAAAAGATATGCAAACATCCAACCTGTAACAGTGGTGTAAAACATCATAAGAAGGTAATTTCCAATAGCGCCTAATTTTCCGAAATAGTGCCATTTCGTTCCTTCAGGCTCTAAGACCTCAAACGATTTTGCAATACTTTTCTGACTTGCACGACCTACCGCAAATTCCATAGTCATAATCGGAAGACCAAAAATAATAAGGAACAAAAGGTAAACAAGAATGAAAATTGCACCGCCGTATTCACCAACGATATAAGGAAAACGCCATACATTTCCGAGCCCTATGGCGCAACCTGCAGAGATAAGGATAAATCCTAATCTTGAACTGAATTTTTCTCTTTCCAAAAAAATTCCTCCTTTGCTTTTTTAAATTACTTTATGATTATAACACACTTTACAATTTTTAGCAAGTATTTTTTACTCAATGTAGATATTCTTTTTAAGTAAATCTAAAAATAATTTCACTCTTTTTGGCATATATTTATTTTTATTTCTTATTATATAAGTGTTTCTTTTGAAATCACCGATTTTTTTTAGTACAATATTTTCATCAAAAAGTCCTTTCCATGAGTATGAGGGAACAAAAGCTATTCCCCAGTCTAAGCTGACATATTTTCTTATATAATACGGATCGTCGCTCTGAATATTAATATCGGGAGAAAATCCCATTGAATTACATATTGATATAGTGTATCCGTGAAGATTACTCGGAGGACTTATTGTAATATATTTCTGATTTCGAAGCTTTTCTTTATCTAAAGTTTTTTTGTTTGAAACAGGATTGTTTTTATTTACAGCAAGAAGAATATTTTCTCTTATAAAAAGCGTTTTTTCAAGGTTTTCACATTCAAATGTGTCATCTGCAATTATTATATCATAGTCATCGTTATTTTCAGGGAGACTGTGATTGATTACAAATGAAACTTCAGGATAGATTTTTTTGAAAATTTCAGTAATACCTGTAACACACCGTCTGTTTGTGCGTACACAAAGCCTGATTGTACCTTTTATTTCATCATCCATTACAGAAGCTTTTGCTTCTTCAATAAGCGATAACGCCTGACTGATTTTTTTATAAAATATTACACCGTTTTTATTAAGCTTAATTTTATTTGCAGTTCTGTCAAATAATTTTATTTCAAGCTCTTTTTCGAGACGGTTTATTGATTGTGAAATATTTGACGGTGGTACAAAAAATTTCTTTGCAGTTTTTGAAAAATTTTCACTTTCTGCCGCGTCACAAAAATATTTAAGCTGTAAAAGCTCCACATAAAGCACCTTCTTTCTATATTTATATTAACACATCTCACTATAACTGTCAAGTTATAGTAGAATACTTTATTTAATTATTTACAATATACCAAAAATGTGATATTGTAATACGAAGAAAGGGGAATTATTATGAAAATAATAAAAGATGTATTTTATACAAATGAAAAAGATTTACAAAGAAGTCTTGATATTTATCTTCCAGATTGTGAAAAGTTCCCGGTGTTTGTTTATATTCACGGCGGAGGGCTGGAAGCAGGCTCGAAAGATATGGGGGAGCAAATTCCCAAAGAGCTTACAGACAGAGGAATTTGTTTTGTAAGTGTTGAATACCGTATGTATCCTTATGCGGTTTATCCTCAGTTTATTCAGGATTGCGCAGCAGCTTCAGCGTGGATTTATAATAACATAGGTAACTACGGAGAAGCTACAAATATTTATATTGGCGGAAGCTCAGCAGGAGGATATATTTCTATGATGCTTTGCCTTTGTGAAAAATACCTTTCCGTACATAAATTGAATCCGACAGATTTTAAAGGCTTTATACCCGATGCAGGACAGCCGACAGTTCATTTTAATGTGTTAAGGGAACGTGGAGTTGACACCAGAAGAATTATTGTTGATGAAGCTGCACCGCTTTACCATATTTGTGAAAAAGAATATCCATATATGCTTTATATTGTTTCAGATAATGATATGAAAAACAGATTGGAACAGACACAGCTTTTGGAATCTACATTCAAACATTTTAATGTTGATAAAGAAAAATACGAGTTTTTGTATATGAAGGACAGTACACATTGTTCTTATGTCAGAAAAAATAATGCGGAAGGAAAAAATATTTTTGCGGAGATTGTAATTGACTTTATAGAAAAAACGGAGAAAAAATAATGAAAAACGGAATTATATTTTCAATTTTGACAGCGGCTCTTTTTATAACCTTAGAGCCTGTAAGCAAGCTTATTGCAAATGATGTGAATCCGTATACGATAACATTTTTAAGATTCTTTATAAGTGCTGTTGTTATGCTGCCATTTGCAGCGGTAAAAGTAAAAAAAGAAAAAATCAAAATCACGCCTAAAGACATTGGAACTTGTTTGTTTTTGGGGATAATATTTATATGCATAAGTATGGTGTTTTTGCAGATTGGCGTAAAAAAAGCTGATTCGCCGGCACTTATATCAATAATTTTTTCTTCGAATTCGATGTTTACGGTTATATTCACAGCACTTATTTTAAAAGAAAATCTCACAAAACAAAAAATCATTGCAATTCTTCTGTGTGCAATTGGTGTAATAATTTGTGCAGATTTTTCTTCCGGCTCAAACATGGAATCTGTTTTATACGGTTTGTGTGCAGCAGTTGTTTTCAGTGCATATACTGTTCTTACAAAAAAATTTATGACAAAGCTTGGGGGTACAGTTCAGGCGGCAATTTCATTTCTTTTAGGCTCAGTTGTGTTGTTTGTTGTCCTGTTATTTACAGGAATCCCTACATTTACTGTGATAATGAACACGAATATAGTTCATCTTTTGTATCTGGGAATAGCTGTAACGGGAATAGGCTATCTTTCATATTTTAAAGCAATGGAGAAGGGCGGTACAATCATGGCGTCACTTGCGTTTTTTATAAAGCCTGTATTAACGCCTTTTGCAACCTTTTTTATAAACGGAATTGACCCTGAGCCAAAAATATTTTTAGCAATATTATTTGTTGTGGCAGGGTCGTACTTGGCAGTAACAACAAAAAAATATATTTTTGACAAAAAAGCAGTTAAATAATATATAAAATTCCGATTGACTATTTTTGAATTTTGTGATATACTGTTATAAATTAAAACAATCGGAGAATTGATATGAAAACATTTGATATAGTTGTTCCGACTTTATTCGGAGTTGAGGCAGTAACTGCAAAAGAAATAAGAAATCTGGGGTACGATGTAAAAAATACATCAGATGGTCGTGTAACCTTTATCGGTGATTTTGACGCTGTTGCAAGAGCAAATATAAATTTAAGAACAGGGGAGCGTGTTCTTATTAAAGTTGCAGAATTTAAAGCAGAATCCTTTGACGAGCTTTTTGAAAATACATTTCAGATTGACTGGAGCGAATGGCTTGATAAAAATGCGCATTTTCCTGTTAAAGGTTTTTCGTTGCGTTCAAAGCTGTTCAGCGTTCCCGACTGTCAGTCAATTATAAAAAAAGCCATTGTAAATTCTCTTATGAAAAAACACAATACGCAGTTTCTTCCCGAAAGAGGAACAACATATCAGATTGAATTTTCAATAATAAGGGACACCGTTTGTCTTATGATTGACACAACAGGAACACCGCTTCATAAAAGAGGGTACAGAATAAAACACAATGCGGCGCCGATTCGCGAGACGCTTGCAGCAGCAATAGCAATTTTAAGCCGTTTCAGTTACAGCGGTGTATTTGCTGATCCGTTTTGTGGTTCTGGTACATTTCCGATTGAATGTGCTATGATAGCAAAAAATATTGCTCCTGGTGTGAACAGAGAATTTTCTTCTATGGATTTTCCGCAGATAGATAAAAAAATATGGCTTGACGCACTTGATGAAGCAAGAGACTGCGTGAAAAAAGATACAAAATTTCATGCAATTGCTTCTGATATAGATAAAATGTGTATTGAAATAACAACCGAAAATGCAAAAAACGCAGGCGTCGGTGAGCTTATAAAGACAATGCATATGCCTGTATCAGAGTTTTCATGTGATGAAACTGGCGGAACAATAATTTGTAATCCACCATATGGCGAACGATTACTTGAAAAGAAAACCTGTGAAAGAATATATTCACAGCTTGGCGATATATACAAAAATCTTGATAATTGGAATTTGCTTGCTTTAACTCCTGTTGAAACATTTGAAAATTTCTTCGGACAAAAGGCGGATAAGAAAAGAAAGCTCTATAATGGTATGATAAAATGCTGTTTATATCAATTTTATAAATAAAAATATCAAAAATGCATAAAATATCTAAAAAACAACACAAAAAAATGTGCATTTTGACAAAATGATTAATTTGATATTTTTTTTCTTGACAAATGTCATAAAATTTGATATAATAAATTCCGTTGGTGACAAAAACCACATAAGAAATGTGGCGGCATAGCTCAGTTGGCTAGAGCATGCGGTTCATACCCGCAGTGTC
>CAZHZL010000059.1:0-15583 GCA_964537245.1 uncultured Oscillospiraceae bacterium | reverse complement strand
CAACGAAGCGCTTGACCATTGTAACACAAAATTAATAATTTGTCAACACTTTTTTTGAAATTTTTTTATTTTTTTTGAAATTTTTATTTTTTCTTAAAAAATACCATTAAAAAGCCGTTAAATATCTATAAAAATTAAAAAAATATTGCAAAATCAGAATAATTGTAGTATAATGTTTTTTGGTATAGGATTTTTGGTTTGTTATTACATATATATTATATGCATTGAAAGGATTGTGTGTATGAGTTTTTTTGAATCTTTTGAAAAAGTTAATATTTTAGGTATTAATATTGCAAATCTGACTTGCAATGAGGTTGTTGAAATCATATTAAAAAGAATAAAAGAGAAGAAGACAACCTGTATTTTCACTCCAAATTCCGAAATAATCGAAAATTTCAGAAAAGACGACGAGCTTGTTTCTCTTCTTAACAGCGCAGATATGCTGACCGCTGACGGTGCAGGAGTTGTACTTGGCGCAAAAATATTAAAAACACCGTTAAAAGAGCGGTGTGCAGGGTTTGATGTCGCTTCACTTTTATTGGAACAGGCAGCAGACAAGGATATCAGCTTTTACTTTTTCGGGTCAAAAGAAGAAATCGGAATTAAGGCAAAAGAAAATCTGGAGAAAAAATATCCATCAATAAAAATCGTCGGTACACACAGCGGTTATTTTAATGATGATGAAGACATCGCTTCTATTATAAACGAAAAAAATCCTGATGTTGTTTTTGTATGCTTAGGCGCACCTAAGCAGGAAAAATGGATATATAACAATAAAGAAAAGCTTGAAGGTAAAATTCTGATGGGTCTGGGCGGAAGCCTTGATGTTTTTGCAGGTGAAGCAAAAAGGGCTCCTGATATTTTTATAAAGCTTAATCTGGAATGGTTTTACAGACTTATAAAACAACCGTCACGCTTCATACGAATGCTGGCTCTTCCTAAATTTATACTTTCAGTTATAAAAGAAAAATTCAAGAGAGGTAATAAATAATGTTAAAAGTAAATCTTATTGCACATACACCTGAACCCGAAAAAATTGTTGCGGCAGCTGCAAAAATGTGCTATTCAAACAGCGGTGCCGAAAAAATAATGGACGGTCTTACAGAAGAAAAAACCACTAAATTTCTGGAATATCTTACATCGTTGGGCCACGAAAGTCCGCTTGAGCATATTGTTTTTACATTCAGTGTTGAGGGCGTTTCGCGTGCGCTTCTGGCACAGCTTACCCGACACAGAATTGCTTCATACAGCGTAAAGTCGCAAAGATATGTTGAGGAAGGACATTTTGAGTTTATTACACCTCCCGAAATCGAAAAAAACAGCGAAGCACTCACTGCATACAACAAAACGATGGACGATATTCTTGAGGCGTATAACAAGCTTGCAGATATACTTTACAGTGAGCACGCAAAAAGTATGGACGAAAAAAGCGCAAGAAAGAAGGCTATTGAGGATGCGAGATTTGTGCTTCCTAATGCTTGCGAAACAAAGCTTATAATGACATTTAACGCAAGAAGTCTGCTTAATTTCTTCTCAGAACGCTGCTGTGAAAGGGCGCAATGGGAAATAAGAGCACTTGCCGTTGAAATTCTTAAGCTTGTAAAAAAAGAAGCTCCTGTTATTTTTAAAAATGCAGGTCCAAAATGTGTGCGCGGTGCGTGTCCTGAAGGGACAATGTCCTGCGGAAAGAGAACCGAAAAGAAAAAATTGTTTTCAGAACTGTAATTTTTTATTTTCTATTGACTTTTATCGCGTTTTTTGGTAAAATTTATAACAAGGCTGTTTTTATGCAGCTTTACAATATTAATGAAAGGCAGGAAGGTTATAATGCAGAATTTATTTTTCTTGACAGCTTATGCAGAAGGGGCTGCTCCGACATCAGCAGATCAGACAGCAGCGCTTGTAAGTTTATTTTTACCGCTTGTTCTTATGATAGTTATTTTTTATTTTCTTATCATAAGACCGCAGAAAAAAAGAGATAAGCAGTTCCGCGAAATGCTTGCGGGAATCCAGGTTGGCGACAATGTTGTTATGTCAAGCGGTATCGAAGGAAAAGTTATAACTGTTAAAGAAGACAGCATCACAATCGAAACAGGTGCTGACAGAGTTAAGCTTACTTATAAAAAGTGGGCAATTAAAGAAGTTACAACTCAGAAGGCATAATTTATAATCTCCGATAATATAATTGTACAAAAATATATTATCGGAGATGAATTAAATTGAACGAACAGCAAGCAAAAAGAAATATCGGCGCAGGGTCTGTTGTAAAAGCGGTAATTGTAGGAGTGATACTGTTTTTTGTTCTTGTTCTGATATTTGCTTTTGTATTTTCAAAATTTATGATAAAAAGCTCCTACATCCCGACAGTCTTCTATATTATAATGTTTCTGTGTGCATTTATAACGGGAGTAAACTCTTCACGAGCGCACACTCAGAAAGGATACTTGAGAGGACTTATCAGCGGACTTATATATGTGGGTATACTGGCGATAGTATTTGCCGTATTAAAAAAACCTTTCACATTAAAAACCTACATAACCTTTCTTATAGCAATTCTTATTTCTTCGACGGGCGGAGTAGTGGGAATCAACACAAAATAAGCTTTCCGCAAAAACGGATAAAATGAATTTATGCGGAAGTGAGCTTCACTTCCGTTTTTACTTTTTTTAAATCTGGAGAAAAAAATGATTTTAGGAATTTACGGAAAGACAGGAAGCGGAAAAACTACCGCTGCCGAATATCTTTCAAAAAAAGGATTTTATATAATAGATTGCGATAAAATAGGGCACGATATATTAAAACACGGAGAAGACGGTTATAATAAGGTTGTGTCAGCTTTTGGCAGGGATTTTTTTCTGGAAAATATGGAACTGGACAGAAAAAAGCTCGGTGCGTATTTATTTTCACACAAGGACAAGCTTGAGGTTCTTAACAACATTTCTTTTCCGCTTATTGAAAAAAGAGTGCGAGAAGAAATAGAAAAAAATAAGGATAAAAATATTCTTATAGACGGGGCACATCTTTATAAAACGGATATAATTAATATGTGCGACGCACTTATCCTCATTAAAACAAGCAAATCCATCGAAAGAATTATAAAAAGGGACAATATTTCCGAAACAGCCGCGCAAAACAGGCTTAATGCACAGGAAAACTATGAAAAATGCGATTATGTCATAATAAACGACGGAACTGTGGAGGATTTATATATATGTATAGACAAGATAATCCAAGAGGAAGAAAGGAAATAACAAAATGAAAGAAAACCTGTTTACTAAAAAAGGAGAGGGCTACAAAAAAGAAGCTTTCTCGTTTTGCGAAAAATATAAAGAGTTTTTATCAGAAGCAAAAACCGAAAGACTTTGTGCTCAGTATTTTGAAAAAAAAGCCCGTGAAAACGGATTTGTAAATATAGAAGAAAAAACTTCCTTTGAAAAAGGGGATAAGGTTTATTATATTAATAATCACAGAAGCGCAGTTTTTGCCGTAATCGGTGAAGAGCCTTTGGAAAAAGGCATTAACCTTGTTGCCTCTCATATTGATTCTCCGAGACTTGATTTGAAGCCGTCACCTATAACAGAAGAAGCAACATTTTCATATTTACGAACACATTACTACGGCGGAATCAAAAAATATCACTGGGTGGCGTTACCGCTTGCTCTTTATGGTGTTGTTATAAAAAAAGACGGGACTAATATTCCGATTGCAATAGGTGATAATGAGGATGACCCCGTGTTTATGATTTCTGATTTGTTGCCTCATCTCGCGTCCAAACAAATGGGACAGAAGATGAACGAAGGCATTCCCGGTGAAAAGCTTATGGTATTAGCCGGAAGCGATGAGGCGGACTCTGAAAAAAACAAGCTTAAAACAAATCTGCTTAATATATTAAAACAAAAATACAACATTGAGGAGGAAGATTTTTATTCTGCTGAAATTCAGGTTGTACCGAATGGAAAAGCAAGAGACCTCGGATTTGACAGAAGCCTTATTGCAGGCTACGGACATGATGACAGAGTTTGCGCGTTTCCATCTTTTGAAGCGCTTTTAAAAACACAAGCACCGAAAAAAACCTCCGTTGTCCTTCTCGCTGACCGTGAAGAAGTAGGAAGCATGGGCAACAGCGGTATGCAGTCAACCTTCTTACAGTATTTTTTAGAAGAAATTGACGCAAGCGTTAAGCTTAATAAGCTTTTCAAAAATACTGTTTGTCTTTCTTCAGATGTTGCAGCAGCATATGACCCTATGTATGCAGAGGTTTATGAAAAGCAAAATACACCGCTTGCAGGCTGCGGTCTTGCACTTCTCAAATATACCGGCTCACGAGGCAAAGGCGGCTCTTCTGAAGCGAGCGCCGAGCTTGTTGCGTATATCAGAAAAATATTTGATAAGGACGATGTATGCTATCAGTTTGCAGAGCTTGGAAAGGTTGACGAGGGCGGCGGCGGCACGGTTGCGCAGTTTATCGCTAATTTAGGCGCACAGGTTATTGACGCAGGCGTCGGTCTTCTTTCAATGCACGCACCGTTTGAAATAGCTCATAAAGCAGATATATACGAAGCATACAGAGCTTATGTTTCATTCTTTGGAAATTAAATTTGAAAGGGTAAAATTATGGAATTCAATACAAAATCAGCCTTTGTTGCACTTGTGGGAAGACCAAACACAGGAAAATCCACATTATTAAACGCAATAATGGGTGAAAAAATTGCAATAGTGTCCCACAAGCCGCAGACAACAAGAAACAATATCCGCGGAATATACACAAAGGACGATTATCAGATTGTTTTCACAGATACACCGGGTATTCATAAGCCAAAAAATGTTTTATCACAGGAAATGGTTGCCGCCGCTGAAGCTTCAGCGGCAGAATGCGATGTATGCGTTTTGGTATGTGACAGCAAGTTCCCCGGAGATACAGAGAAGAAAATTATAGAAAATTTGAAAAAAGCTGAAATGCCGTGTATTCTTGTTATAAATAAAATTGACAGAATAGAAAAAGAAAAGCTTCTGCCGATTATCGAAGAATATTCCAAGCTTTATGATTTCGATGAAATAATACCAATCAGCGCACTTAAGAGAAACGGTATTGAAATCTTAAAAAAATCTCTTGAAAAACACCTTGTTGAAGGTCCCTTCTATTATCCGGAATATATGAAATCAGACAACAGCGAGGCTACATATTTCTGTGAAATTGTACGCGAAAAGATTTTAAGACAGCTTAACGAAGAAGTTCCACACGGTGTTGCGCTTGAAGCAGTTACTTTTGAAGACGGCAAAACGCTTATGGAATGTACGATGAATATTTACTGTGAAAGAGAAAGTCACAAAAAAATAATTATCGGAAAGAACGGCGAAACCTTGAAAAGAATAGGTACTTATGCAAGAGAAGAGCTGGAGAAAAAATACAGCAAAAAAGTATTTTTACAGCTTTGGGTAAAGGTTCGCCCCGACTGGAGAAACAATATTAACAAAATCAGAAGCTTCGGACTTGCTGATATAAATTAATTTTCTGAAAGGAGAAGAGAAGGAAAAAACTTTCTCATTATCATAAGATGACTAAAAAAACTTCAAGAATAATAACTCTGGTGGTCAACCTTATAATTCTGATTGTTTTCGGCATATTTATGTGTGACTTTTTCGGAGTTTTCGGAAAGAATGTGGATGTGCGAATAGTCATAAACGGCGGCGACAGCGTAACATCTGTATCGAAAAAAATGCAGGACGAAGGAATTATTTTAAACGGCTTTATGTTTAAAACCTTTTTCACCTTAAGCGAGCCTGATTATGTGCTTACTCCGGGAGAATTTGTCGTTACAGCAAAGATGTCATATTCAGAGCTTGTTGACAAAATAATAAAGGCAACTGTAACAACAAACAATGTAACCTTCCCTGAAGGTCTTACAAACGAAGAAATAATTGACAAGCTAAAAACGAATAACATTATTTCAGATAAAGAAGAGTTCAAAAATGCACTCAAGGAATACAGCTTTGAGGTTGGAGAAACGAAAATTGACGGAAGCAAAAACGAGCTTAACGGATATCTGTTTCCTGATACATATAATTTTCACGAGCATTCTGCGCCAAAGGATGTTATTGACAGAATGGCAACAAACTTCAAAAAACACTGGAAAATAGAATATACCCAAAGGGCAAAGGACTTAGGTATGAGCGTTGAGGAGGTTATAATTCTCGCGTCAATAATCCAAAGAGAAGCAAGATATGCAGAGGATTTCTATGCAATCGCAAGTGTTTTTCATAACAGACTTGAAATCGGCATGAAGCTTCAGTCCTGTGCAACTGTTCAGTTTATATTAAACGAAAGAAAGCCTGTGCTTTCAATTGCGGATACACAAATTGACTCACCTTATAACACTTATTTAAACGAAGGACTTCCGCCAACAGCAATTAGCTCACCGGGTGCACTTGCGCTTGAAGCTGCACTTTTCCCGGATGATTCCGACTATCTGTTTTTTTTCTGTGATAAGGACGGAAACACCCACTATTCAAAAACGCTGGACGAGCATAACAGACTTATGCAAAAATATCCGCTTCAGTAAAACAGCCATAAATTCAAATTTTTGGTCATATAATTATAAAGTAAAGGAAAAATTTATATTTGACAATTTTAGTTAAATATGATATTATATATAAATCAAACTATACATACTCGCGAAAGGAATGAATTTAAAATGAAAAAATATAATGTTGGTATAGTAGGCGCAACCGGTATGGTTGGTCAAAGATTTGCACTTCTTCTGGAAAATCATCCGTGGTTTACCGTTACGGCGCTTGCTGCAAGCGGAAGATCAAAAGGAAAAACATATAAAGAAGCAGTAGGCGGAAGATGGAAAATGTCTTCACCTATTCCGGCAGCTATGGAAAATATGGTTTTATTAGACGCAACTGAAGATATAGATGAGGTTGTATCAAAGGTTGACTTTATATTCTGTGCAGTGGATATGAAGAAGGACGAAATCAAAGCACTTGAAGAAGCATATGCAAAAAAAGAGTGTCCTGTTGTTTCAAACAATTCAGCACATAGATTCACACCTGATGTTCCGATGGTTATACCTGAAATAAACAACAACCACCTTGATGTTATACCATATCAGAAAGAAAGACTGGGAACAAAAAGAGGCTTCATCGCAGTTAAGTCAAACTGCTCGCTTCAGAGCTATGTACCTGCAATACATCCTCTTATGGAGTTTGGAGTTAAAAATGTTCTTTGCTGCACATATCAGGCTATTTCCGGTGCAGGCAAAAACTTTGATTCATGGCCTGAAATGGTTGATAATGTTATCCCATATATTGGCGGAGAGGAAGAAAAGTCAGAGCAGGAGCCACTTAAAATCTGGGGTGAAATCAAAGACGGAAAAATTATTCCGGCAGAGTCACCGCTTTTTACAGCTCAGTGTATAAGAGTACCTGTTACAGACGGTCACACAGCGGCTGTGTATGTATCATTTGATAAAAAGGTTTCATGCGATGAAATTATAGAAAAATGGAAAAACTATAAAGGCAGAGCGCAGGAGCTTGAGCTTCCTTCAGCTCCGAAACAGTTTTTACACTATTTTGAAGAAAATGACCGTCCGCAGATAAAATCCGAAAGAAACCTGGAGAATGGTATGGCTATATCGCTCGGCAGACTCAGAGAGGATAAACTGTTTGATGTTAAATTTATCGGTATGTCGCACAACACATTAAGAGGAGCGGCAGGCGGAGCTGTTCTTTTAGCGGAGCTTTTGTGCGCTGAAAATTATATATAAAAAATAAATTTTCTATATATATACAAACGAAAGGTCGATGGAAATGAAAAAATCTATGTTCCAAGGCAGCGGCGTAGCACTTGTAACGCCATTCACACCGGACAACAAGCCGGATTTTGAGAAATACGAGGAATTAATTAATTTTCACATCGCAAAAAAAACAGACGCCATTTTTGTATGCGCAACAACAGGAGAAGCACCTACGCTTAATGATACTGAGCATCTTGAGCTTGTAAAAAAAGCAATTGATGTGGCAAAGGGGCGTATTCCGATTATTGCGGGAACAGGCTCAAACGACACAGCGCACGCTGTTATGATGACAAAAGAAGTAGAAAAAATGGGAGCAGACGGTGTTTTGCTTGTTACTCCCTACTACAATAAAACAACCCAAAGAGGCTTAGAGGTTCACTATAAAGAAATCGCTTCTTCAACCGATTTGCCCTGTTGTCTTTACAATGTACCATCAAGAACAGGAGTTCACATTGAGATTGAAACTTTAAAAAAATTATACGAAGAGAAAAATATTGTTGCTATAAAAGAAGCAAGCGGCAATATGTCCTATGTATCCAAAATAGCGGCCGAAATACCCGAAATTGATATATATAGCGGAAACGATGATATTATTGTACCGCTTATGTCAATAGGCGCAAAGGGTGTAATAAGCGTTGTGGCAAACATTATCCCAAACGATATTCACGATATGTGCACACATGCACTTTCGGGAGATTTCAAAAAGGCTTCGCAAATGCAGCTCAAAATGCTCAAATTAGTGAACAGTCTGTTTTTAGAAGTAAATCCGATTCCCGTAAAGGAAGCAATGAACTTGATGGGGCTTAATGTCGGAAAATGCAGACTTCCGCTTTATGATATGGACGAAAAAAATCTTTTTAAATTAAAAGAAGCAATGAAAGAATATAAATTACTTTAACTAAAATGGAGAAAAAATTATGATGAAAGCAGCAATTAACGGAATAAACGGCAAAATGGGAAAGGTATTGGCTGAAGCTTTGATAAACGAAGATGACGCAATACTTGTATGCGGCTTTGACATTGCAAAAAATCCCGACTGCGAATGTGACACCTATACTAATTTTGACGACTGTGAGGACGAAATAGATGTTATTATAGATTTCTCCCATCCGTCTCAGATTAAGGGGCTCACCGACTACGCCGTAAAAAGAAAAATCCCTCTTGTTATTTCTACAACCGGACTTTCAGAAGAAGAAAAGGGATATATGACAAAAGCGGCAGAAAGCATCCCTGTTTTCAACAGCGCAAATATGTCTTTGGGAGTAAATCTCCTTATTGACCTTGTAAAAAACGCTGCAAAGCTTTTGTATCCAAACTTTGATATTGAAATAATCGAAAAGCACCATAATCAGAAGATTGACGCACCAAGCGGAACTGCTCTTATGATTGCAGATGAGCTTAATGACACTCTGGAAAACAAAATGTCTTATACCTACGACCGTCACTCGCAGAGAAAGAAAAGAGAAAAGAAGGAAATTGGTATTCATGCAGTAAGAGGCGGCACAATAGTGGGTGAGCATGAAGTAATATTCGCAGGAAAAGACGAAGTTATTTCCGTTACTCATCAGGCACACAGCAAAGAGGTTTTTGCAACAGGAAGCATTAAAGCTGCTTATTTTATAAAAGATAAAGCTCCGGGGCTTTACAGTATGAAGGATATGTTCTGATTTTTATAAGGAACACAGAAAGGCGAATAGATATGGCAAACGATTTTACACTTGGTTTTACTTCAAATGTTTCTCTTGTGACGCTCAACAACATAGATTCTGATGTTGACTCACTTCTGAAAATATTTGAAATTGTTTCAAATGAAAATATCTGTATAGATATGATAAGTCAGACTGCACCGCTTAATAATACGGTGAATCTGTCTTTCACGGTAGATGATAATGATACCGCTAAAATTATATCTGTAATATATAAGTTCAAAGAGGTTTTCTCTTCTCTTACAACGCAGATACTTTCAAACAACACAAAAATACTTATATCAAGCGAAAGAATGAAAACCGAAAGCGGAATTGCAACAAAGCTGTTTTCAATACTCTCGGAAAATAAAATTCCTGTTTCGCTTATTACAACATCAGAAACAGAAATTTCGCTTCTTATAACAGATGAATTTGCACCTATGGCAAAGAGCGTGCTTTCAAACAGCTTGAACTAAAAACCAAGGGGATGTTACAAAAGTTCAGACTGCAAAAAAAGAAAGGAAACCCCAAAATTAAGGATATTTCAATCTCTTTTACTATTAAAAATTAAGAAAAAAGATAAATTTATTAATTTTTGAAAATTTTTTTTTGCTACGAACAAACTTCGCCTCTCGCTGTATACACATACAGCTTCGGGTGTCCCAAAGCTTCGCTTTGGCTCAGTTTGTCCGTTCTGAAGCTTTTTTTCCTATCCCCTAAAAACAGGCTACTGTGTTCTTACAACACAGCAGCCTGTTTTTTTAAAGCCCTAATAAGCAAACTGCAATTATGCCTGTCACAATACCGATAGTCTGCATACGGTTAGGCTTCTCTTTGAAAAAGAAAATTGCCGCTACCGTTGAAAATACAAGAACGCCACCGTTTACAACAGGGAAAAATAAAATACTTGGTAGTTTTACACTTAAAAGCAAGTTTATTACATTTACAGCGCCGAAAAGCACACCCGCAAAAAGTCCCAGAACAGTCATTTTTGTCTTAACAATTGAAAGAGATTTTTTCCTGTCCTCTTTCCTTACAAACATAAAAACAACTATGGAAATCAGGGTTGCAAGAATATAAGTCCACAACATAAACACATTCGCCTCATGCGCATAGCTCGATGACTGATGTACCTGCTGAACAATCCCCAACGAACCGTTTGTGATGAAGCTTAATATTGCATATAAAAGCCATTTTACAGATATTTTGTTCTCTTCCTTCTGTGCAACTCCTAAGTATACGGTTGCAATCATAAGAAGAAAGCCTACTATCTGTACTGCCTTTACAGGCTGATTGAAATATATAATTCCGTATACCGTCGGTATAATCATTCCCATATATGTAAAAAGAAGACTGTAAGACATCGGTCCTGTTGCCATCGCAAGAAGCGAAAACAGAAGCGCGCCCGATGACGATACAGAAAAGATTATCGCCATTATAAAAGAAAAGGTCGATATCTGAAAATTAAACGAACATATCAAAAAGAATATCACAGCACCAAGACAAGCGAGTATATTAAAAAATACTGCATCAGAGAAGGTATTCAATCCTTTTTTTCCAAAATAGTTCGAAAAAATATTTTTAAAAGATTCCATAACAATGGAAGCAAAAAGCATAAAATAATACATCGTTAAATCCTTTCAATAGAGTATGTATATGAATAGTTGTTCTTCACATTTTCTACGGTTATTCCGTCCGTTTCAAGGCTTATATCGCTTCTTTTTTTACCGTCAACCAAATAATCTCCTTTTTCCAAGACAGGATAAAAAGTAAAGCTTGACTGTTCTGCAACAAACGATGTTACAACCACTTTTATTTTATCGTTATACTCATATTGCAAAACAAGGAAGTTTTCGGTATCACACAAAATTCTGCACGATGCATTCATCCAGAATACTCTTTCCTTTTTGTAGTCTGCTATAAAGCTTTTTAAGTCTTCCTTAAATTCCTTATCAAGCTTAGTAATGTCGAAGGTTATACCGACAGGACCGCCCGAAAAAAATCCTTTTACATATTCTGCGTTTACACTTGCAACGCTGTCCCATGTGCCGTTGTTTGTAGCGAGTGTACGAACAGAAATATCTGTCCCGTAAGCAGGAACGAAACCATCTGCCGAAACAAGCGCCGCATATCTCTCTGCAAGATATGCAGGGAGTCTGCGAATTGTGTTTTTAATAATCGAAAGGCCTTCGTACAAGCTTTGATTATCAGAAAACCAGAAACTGTCAAACCATCTCGCCTGTTCAAGCTCCATTCTGTTACCACCGGAAGCACAGTTTTCAAGATATATATCGGGGTATCTTCTTTTTATTTCTTTAACATATTCTATATGACCTTTTCTGTAATCATAAAATGCCTTTTTAGATGAATCATAATTGATATTGTCATTAAAATCAAATTTTATATAATCAATATTATATTTATCAATAAGACCGCAGGTTACATCAAGTATATATTTTCTTGCGTTATCATTTGCAAAATCAAGAAAATACGATTTCTCATTTTTGAAAAAATATTCGGGATTCTCGTTTACAGCCTGTGTATTCGCAAGCGCTCTTTCAGGCTCAATCCATAAGCCGAATTTCATATTGTTTTTATGTACTTCATCGGAAACTTCTTTAAGTCTGCCCTTATATCCTCCGTTTTCATTTTCAACCCATGTACCTATCCATTCTTCCCAGTTGCTCCCCTTTCCAAACCAGCCTGCGTCTATCATAAAATATTCACAGCCAAGCTCAGCCGATTCTTTTATCTGCTCAAATATAAGCGGAATATCAACCTTATCAAAAAATGTAAACCAGGTATTATAAACTACCGGAAGCTCTCTTCTGGGATATTTATCTGTAAACCATTTGTGAAGCTTGTGACAGTCAAGAGAAAGCTTATCTTTAAACTCATAGTATACAACAGGTGCAAGCTTCAATTTTTTCCCTTTTTCTATTTCAAGAGAAAGTGCGTTATCATTTATTGAAATTTCAACTACTGTATAAAGAGACCTTGTTCCGTCGTTTTTCTTTGTAACACATATTTCCCATGCATATTCGGGAAGAATATGGAAAACTATGCCACGGTTTGTCTGACGGTTATATACTGCCGCCATAGGTGCCGCCCCGTCTGAGCTGCGCACCCCCTTTGCACTTGCACTAACGCAAGTAACAAGCTTTGTCCAATCTCCATCGCTTTCATTCTGCCAGTTTGAAGCTTGGGTATAAACCTCAAAATCCCCACCGTCAAGACAAAAACGGTAAGCATAATGATTTAATGTTATTGTATTTTCAGATGTGTTTTCTATTGTATCACATCTCTCAAAAACACCGTCTGTTTCGCATATATCTGCCTTTACTGTGAAACTGTCGCGTACAGAAAGAAAACCGTTTTCGGTTTTTTCGGTAGTGCTGTCACAACCGTCATAAACTCCGCAGCTTCCCGAAAAAGTATATATATCAGAAATACCGCTTCTGTTATTAAACTTATAAATATTATTAAGATTCATAACATAACCCCCATTAAAAAGTTAATTTTATCCGAAAAATATTTTTTTTATTTTGCTTGATTATACCACAAATATATGATATAATAAAAGTAATTTATATACATAAAAACTGTAAATTCGTCCGAAAGGAGCCTGTGAAAAATGAAGCTTGATGTAAATGTTCCTGAGCTTATGAAGCTTATAAAATCTTTTCATAAGCTTACTCATATGAGGATAGTTTTTTTTGACAGCAACTTTGTTGAGACCTTTGCCTATCCACCCGAATACGCAAAATTCTGCGAAGAAACAAATAAAATTCCGGGATTCAGAAAAAAATGTGATAAAAGTAACGAAATCCTTTGTAACCGATGTAAAAAATTCAACAGCCTTGTTGTAGGCACCTGCCACGCGGGACTTATTGAGGTTGTTGCTCCGCTTACAAAAGATGGCGAAACTATGGGATACATAATGTTCGGACAGATACGAAATATAAAAGATAATGAAAAATTTTTCAAACAGGTCGAAACAGCGCTTGAGAGCTATAAAATAGATTCACAGAAGCTTTCAGAGCTGACAAAAAGTGTCCCTTACAAAACAAACGACCAGATTGAAGCGGCTGCACAGATAGTAAATGTGTTTATTTCCTACATATATTTCAAAGGAATTGTAGACATAAAAAAAGAAGGTACTGCCTATATGATAATGAGCTATATAGAAGAAAACCTTGAAAAAACTCTGACTGTCAGCGAGATAAGCCAAAAATTTTTCATATCAAGAACAAAATTCTATGAAATGACAAAGCCGTACATGAAAAAAGGGATTGCAGCATTTGTCAGAGAAAGGCGCATAGAAAAAGCAAAAAGCCTGCTTCTTTCGACAGATAAATCCGTTGAGGAAATATCTTCTTTAACAGGCTTTAACGATTATAATTATTTCAGACGGGTTTTCAAAAAGTATACAGGAGTGCCTGCAAATAAATTCAGAAAAACAGCAAAAAAACCGTAAAAACATCAGATACAATAACTTTTTTATATTTTGTGTAGTTTTCTTTTTTATTTTTTTGTGTTATAATTGTTTCAATTAATCGGATTATTTTGTTTCAACCAAGCTTTTGTAAACGCTTGGCGTTACTCCGAGATATTTTTTAAAAGTTCTTGTAAAATAGTTCGGGTCATCAAACCCGACATTCATTGCAAGCTCAGTTATACTTATATCAGTATTTTTAAGAAGCGTTACGGCTTTTTCAATTCTGTATAGGTTTATGTAGCTGACAGGCGACTGCCCGGTAGATTTTTTGAAAAAATGGCAGAAATAATGCTCATTCAAATAAAATTTTTCAGCCAACGCCGCTGTTGTAAGTCTGTCATCATAATGGTGTGATATGTATGTTAAGATAGCATCAATTCTACGAATTTTGCTCTTTCTTTGCTTCATGTCGTAATCGGACAGACTTTCCGCCTTATAGTTTCTTAAAATGTGCGTCATAAGACGGTAGGCGCTGCTTTTTATCGCCATATCGTAGCCCTCGTTTTTGGAGAGATATTCAAAAAACATCTCCTCAAAACAGGATTTTATGACATCATCATGAGATATAAGATTTTTAAAAATAATATTATCAAATTTAATATCGGAAAAGAATGACGGGTTTATTATTATACAAAAATATCTTCCCCTCGTACTCTGATTGAAAAAGTGAAGTTCGTTGCTGTTTACCACCACAACATTATCGTCCTTAACTTCAAAGGAATTACCGTCGCAGGTCATCTGACAACCACCTCTTTTGAAGTACAGAAGCTCAATATGCTCGTGCCAGTGTGCAGCCAGTCCGAACTTAGTATCGTCCTCCAGAAGAGTAATGGGAAAATTCTTTTCCTCAATCGGTACCTTTTCATATAAATTAATATCGTTCATATACACCTCAAAAAAGCAAAATTGTGCTAACGCATAACAAATTTGTTATTGTCTTGTATTTATAATGATTATATAATAAAATCAGATAAATGTCAATATAATCAATTAATTTATTTATGAAAAGGAGAATGAAAAATGGATTTTTTATCAACTGTAAAAGGATCACTTCTTGAGGATTTTTATCCTGCCGGCTGGGATCTTAAAAAAATTGACGAATGCTGCGAGAAAGGACTCACAAGAGAAGCTTTCTGGCATAAGGACTTTAAACCTGTTGAGTGTGACAACATTAACGATTTTGATACCTATATGGGTCATGAAATCGCTCTCAAGATAAGAGAAGCAAAAGAAGCAGGTAAAAAGCTTGCTATGATTCTTCCCGTAGGTCCTATGGGTATGTACAAATGGGCTGTATATTTCCTTACACAGTGGAAAACAGACTGTAAGCATGTATACACCTTCAACATGGACGAATGGTCGGATTCTGAAGGAAATACACTTCCGTCATCAAATCCTGCATCATTTGAATACAGTATGAAGGAAGCTTTCTTCAACAAATTGGGAGACCTTACAATCCCTGAAAATCAGAGAAACTTCGCTACAAAAGAAAATCTTCCTACCTACCCTGAAAAAATTGCAAAATTAAAAGCTGAAGGCGCTGAGTTGGTACTCGTATTCGGTATCGGCAGAATGTGCCACATTGCTTTCTGGGAGCCACA
>CAZHZL010000058.1:12593-15676 GCA_964537245.1 uncultured Oscillospiraceae bacterium | reverse complement strand
TTCTTCTCCTCCTTATCGAGTTCTATTAGAACTGAAGTCCGCCTTCTCTGGCTCCGTCAGCCAATGCAGCAACTCTTCCGTGATATAAATATCCGCTTCTGTCGAATACTACTGTTGTAATACCCTTTTCAGCTGCTTTTTTAGCTATCATCAAGCCGATTTCTTTTGCTGCTTCAACGTTTCCGCCGTTCTTCTTTCCGAATTCAGGACTCAAAGTTGAGGCACTTGCCAAAGTTACGCCTGCTACGTCATCAATAAGCTGAGCGTAAATATTATTCAAACTACGGTAAACACTGAGTCTTGGTCTCTCAGCTGTACCGCTGATTTTGTTTCTTATTCTGTAATGTCTCTTAATTCTTGCCTTATTGCTACTAACTTTCTTTATCACTGTTTTCACTCCTTTAACATACTTAAATTGATTTAAGCTGCAATGCTAAGCTTATTTCTTCTTAGCACCGGTTTTACCTTCTTTTCTGATAATAACTTCATCAACGTATTTGATACCTTTACCTTTATATGGTTCAGGTGGTCTTTTTTCTCTGATTTTAGCAGCGAACTGACCAACAATCTGTTTGTCAGGACCTGTTACTACAATCTTGTTTGGTGTAGGACAATCAAGCTTGATTCCCGGAATTTCTTCCATTTCAACAGGATGTGAGTAACCGAGACTCAATACAATCTTGTTACCCTGTTTTGCAACCCTGTAACCAACACCGTTGATTTCGAGCTCTTTTGTAAAGCCGTCTGTAACACCCTTAACCATATTAGCGATAAGTGTACGTGTCAAACCGTGAAGTGATCTGTTTTCTTTTTCATCGTTAGGTCTCTGTACAAGAACTTCGTTGTTTTCAACTTTAATCATCATATTTTTGCTGAATTTCTGTTCCAAAGTTCCGAGTTTACCTTTAACCGTAACAACATTTTCGTCGCCGATTTTGATTTCAACACCGCTTGGTATAGAGATCGGCATTCTACCTATTCTTGACATAATACTAACCCTCCATTACCAAATATAAGCGAGAACTTCGCCGCCGACATTTTCCTGTCTTGCTTTCTTGTCTGTCATAATTCCTTTTGATGTTGAAACAAGAGCAATACCGAGGCCTTTTAAAACTTTAGGCATATCTTCGCTCTTTGAGTAAACTCTCAAGCCCGGTTTTGAAACTCTCTTCAAACCACTGATTACATTTTTCTTGTTAGCACCGTATTTAAGAGTAATTCTGATGATACCCTGTGTGCTGTTGTCAATTAACTGGAAGTTTTTGATATATCCTTCTTCCAAAAGGATTTCAGCGATAGCTTTTTTCATGTTTGATGCAGGAACATCAACAGTATCGTGCTTTGCTGAGCTTGCATTTCTGATTCTTGTAAGCATATCTGCAATTGGATCTGTTATTTGCATTTTGTTGCCTCCTTTTTAAGGTATTGTTTATCACCCTTCCTGGTGATACGACTTACCTAAAACCATGTTATTATTCTTACTTTGTTGCCTGGTTTTTCAGGCTGAATTTTTAATTTTACCAGCTTGCTTTCTTAACGCCAGGGATCTGACCTTTATAAGCCAATTCTCTGAAGCAGATACGGCAGATACCGTATTTACGAAGATAAGCATGCGGTCTTCCGCAGATTTTACATCTGTTGTATTCTCTTGTTTTATATTTCTGCGGTTTCTGCTGTTTTAAAATCATTGCTTTTTTAGCCATAATTTACATCCTTCCCTTGAAGTATAAGAGGTGTAAAGAACTTTTAAAAAGTTTCTTTACCGCTCTTTTTCTTCTCATCTAAATCTTACGCTTTTACAAACGGTGCACCCATGAGTGTGAGGAGCTCTTTAGCTTCTTCATCAGTCTGAGCTGTTGTTATAAAAGCAATATCCATACCTCTGATTTTGTCGATTTTGTCGAATTCGATTTCAGGGAAAATCAACTGTTCTTTGATACCGAAAGCATAATTTCCACGTCCGTCGAATGAGTTTGCACTGATTCCTCTGAAGTCTCTTACACGAGGAAGAGCAACACAGAATAATCTTTCAATGAAATCGTACATTCTTTCGCCTCTCAAAGTAACCTTACAACCAATGTTCATACCTTCTCTTAATTTGAAGTTAGAAACTGATTTTTTTGCCTTTGTGAGTACAGGCTTCTGACCTGTAATAACTGCAAGGTCATTTGCAGCAGAGTCTAACGCTTTCTGATTGTCTTTAGCTTCGCCAACACCGATATTAATTACTACCTTGTCAATTTTAGGAATTTGCATTACTGATTTG
Source organism: uncultured Oscillospiraceae bacterium (assembly GCA_964537245.1). Lineage (GTDB taxonomy): Bacteria > Bacillota > Clostridia > UMGS1840 > UMGS1840 > UMGS1840. The sequence goes on along the minus strand of CAZHZL010000058.1, from coordinate 13,410 downwards.
TAACCAAATTTTGACATTAAGGCAGGTGCAACTTCGCTTTTATATAAATTTGCTAAGTTTGACATTTAGTCTTACCTCCCTTTATTAGTCCAAAGTTTCAGAACACTTCTTACAGTATCTAACTTTAGTTCCGTCATCCAAGATTTTGTAACCTACTCTTGTTGCAGCTGAACATTTTGGGCAAACAAGCATAACTTTTGATGCGTTGATTGCGATTTCCTGTTTTATAATGCCGCCTGTCTGAGTCTGCGATCTTGGTTTTTTGTGTTTTGTTGCCATATTAATGCCTTCAACAATAACTTTATTGTTTTTAGGATCTGCAACAAGAACTTTACCTTTTTTGTTTTTATCTTTTCCGGAAATAACCATTACCTGGTCATTTTTCTTAATTTTTAATTTCTTGTACATAATTTAAGTCCTCCCTTACAATACTTCAGGGGCCAAAGATAAAATTTTTGAATATTCTTTGTCACGAAGTTCTCTTGCAACAGGCCCAAAAATACGAGTACCTCTTGGGTTTTTATCATCTTTGATTATTACAGCTGCGTTTTCGTCGAATTTGATGTATGTTCCGTCAGGTCTTCTTGTACCCTTAACGCTTCTTACGATAACAGCCTTAACAACATCACCCTTTTTAACTACGCCGCCGGGTGCTGCTTTTTTTACAGTAGCAACAACTACATCGCCGATATTTGCATATCTTTTCTTAGAACCGCCCAAAACTCTGATAGTGAGCAATTCTTTTGCTCCGGTGTTGTCGGCTACTTTCATTCTGCTCTCTTGCTGAATCATAGTAATCCTCCTTATTATCTGCAAA
>CAZHZL010000058.1:2359-12493 GCA_964537245.1 uncultured Oscillospiraceae bacterium | reverse complement strand
TACTTTCATTCTGCTCTCTTGCTGAATCATAGTAATCCTCCTTATTATCTGCAAATCGCTATATAGAACAGATTTTATTCCACATAGCCGCTTTTTTTGCAGACCACTTTATTAAAAACTTGTATAGTTCAAAGTATTTATTATTTCGCTTTTTCAACGATTCTTGTAAGTCTCCATCTTTTATCTTTGGAGAGCGGTCTTGTTTCCATGATTTCAACTCTGTCGCCGATACCGCATTCATTCATTTCATCGTGTGCTTTAAGCTTAATACTTCTTTTTATGATTTTTTTGTATAACGGGTGTTTTACGGAGTCCTCGATTTTAACAACGATGGTCTTATCCATCTTGTCGCTGACAACTTCTCCGACTCTCACCTTTCTGAAGCCTCTTTCAGCCATTTTAAATCCTCCTTACGTATTTTTCCTGTCTAAGCATATCTTAGCGGTCAATACCTAATTCTCTTTCTTTTAACACTGTCTTTATTTTAGCTATTGTTTTCTTAACTTCTTTCATTCTGAGCGGATTATCCAACTGGTTTGTTGCATGATTTAATCTTAAGTTAAAAAGTTCAGCTTTCAGATCAGCGAGTTTCTGATTAAGCTCTATATCAGCTAAATTTCTAATTTCCTTAACCTTCATCGCTTACTTCCTCCACTTCTTCACGCATTACAATTTTGGTTTTGATTGGGAGCTTGTGCTGAGCCAATCTCAACGCTTCTCTTGCAACTGCTTCATCTACTCCGGCAAGCTCGAACAAAACTCTGCCCGGTTTAACAACAGCTACCCAATATTCAGGTGAACCTTTACCGCTACCCATACGAGTTTCAGCAGGTTTTTCTGTTACTGGTTTATCAGGGAAAATTTTAATCCAAACTTTACCGCCTCTTTTTATAAAACGGTTGATAGCAATACGGGCAGCTTCAATCTGGTTTCCTGTAATCCAACCCGGCTCAACTGCCTGGATACCAAACTGACCGTAAGTAACCTTGTTACCTCTTAAAGCTTTACCCTTCATTCTGCCACGGAACTGTTTTCTTCTTTTTACTCTTTTAGGCATTAACATAGCTTATTTTCCTCCCTCTTGAGTATTTTTCTTGGAATTCTTGTTTTCAGGAAGAACTTCGCCTTTGTATATCCATACTTTAACACCAAGTTTACCGTATGTTGTATCTGCTTCAGCAAAACCGTAGTCAATGTCTGCTCTTAATGTCTGGAGCGGAATTGTACCTTCATGGTAGTGCTCTGTTCTGGCAATTTCTGCACCGCCTACACGGCCTGAAACTGCAGTTTTGATACCTTTAGCGCCAAGCTTCATTGTTCTCTGCATAGCCTGTTTCATTGCTCTTCTGAAAGAAATTCTCTTTTCAAGCTGAGCTGCAATGTTTTCTGCAACTAATGTAGCATCCATTTCAGCAGGCTTAACTTCAACGATGTTTACGTTTACGCTTGCGTCTCTGCCGATAAGTTTAACAACAGATGCTCTGATTTTTTCTAATTCTGCGCCACCTTTACCGATAAGCATGCCCGGTTTAGCTGTGCAGATTTTAACAAATATTTTATTTGCCTTTCTTTCTATTTCAATTTTAGAAATTCCGGCCTGATAAAGTTCCTTTTTCAAGAACTTTCTTATTTTATTGTCCTCGACCAAAGTATCACCGAATTTATGGTCGGGTGCGTACCATTTTGAGTCCCAGTCTTTAATAACACCGACTCTGAGACCATGTGGATTAACTTTCTGACCCATTTGCGCGATACCTCCTTATCCTCTTTCTTTAACAACAACTGTTATATGGCTTGTTCTTTTGTTTATTCTGAATGCTCTGCCCTGTGCTCTTGGCATGATTCTCTTAAGAATCGGGCCGGGATTTGCGAAACATTCTGATACATATAAATCTTCTCTTGCCATGTTGTTGTTATTTTCCGCATTTGCTATAGCTGACAATAATAATTTTTCAACCAACGGAGATGCAGCTTTTGGTGTGTGTCTAACGATTGCCAATGCCTGATCTACCGGTTTATTTCTTATTAAATCAATTACTATCTTTACCTTGCGGGGAGATATTCTTGCGTAACGGAGAGTTGCTTTTGCCTCCATCTTAATTCCTCCTCTAAAACCCGTACTTTCGGGTGTCTTTATTATTCTTAGTTAAATTTTTAAATTATTTAGTTGTTTTTGCACCTGCGTGACCTTTGAATGTTCTTGTAGGAGCAAATTCACCTAATTTGTGTCCTACCATATCTTCAGTAACATACACAGGAACATGTTTTCTTCCGTCGTATACAGCTATTGTATGACCAACAAACTGTGGAAATATAGTTGAAGAACGAGACCATGTTTTCAAAACTCTCTGTTCGTTATTCGCATTCATTTCTTCAACTCTTTTCAAGAGCTTAGGATCAACGAAAGGTCCTTTTTTTATCGAACGGCTCATTTTTATGCCTCCTTAATTTTTTCTCTTAATAGCGTGTTTTACGCTGCATTTTCAAACGTATTATTTAGATCTTCTGTCTTTGATGATAAGCTTAGAAGAATGTTTCTTTGTTTTTCTTGTTTTATAACCGAGTGCCGGTTTACCCCAAGGTGTAACAGGTGACGGACGACCGATAGGTGATTTACCTTCACCACCACCGTGTGGGTGATCGCATGGGTTCATAACAACACCACGAACTGTAGGTCTGATACCCATATGTCTTTTTCTACCAGCTTTACCGATTGAAACATTTTCATGTTCTAAGTTACTTACCTGGCCGATTGTAGCCTTGCAGTTAATCAGAACTTTTCTAACTTCGTTTGAAGGAAGTCTTATAAGTGCATAGCCGCCTTCTTTAGCCATAAGCTGAGCTGCGTTACCGGCTGCTCTTACAAGCTGACCGCCTTTATTCTTGCTGATTTCAATGTTGTGGATAATTGTACCAACAGGGATGTTTTCCAAAGGAAGTGTATTACCCGGTTTGATATCAGCCTGAGTTGAAGAAATAACAACATCGCCAACCTTAAGTCCATCCGGAGCGAGGATATATCTCTTTTCACCGTCTTCATACTGAACAAGTGCGATATAAGCTGTTCTGTTTGGATCGTATTCAAGAGTAAGAACTGTTGCGTTCATATCGATTTTGTCTCTCTTGAAATCTATAATTCTGTATTTAACTTTGTTTCCGCCGCCTCTATGTCTTACAGTAATTCTACCGTAATTGTTTCTTCCGGCATTCTTTTTGAGTGTTACAACCAAGGATTTTTCCGGTTTTACTTTTGAAAGCACGGAATAGTCAGCTGTAGACATGAATCTTCTTGACGGAGTAGTTGGTTTATATGTTTTTATAGCCATTTAAATCATCTCCCTTTCAATTATTGCAAGCTTTCGAAGAATTCAATTGTCTTTGTGCCTTTGAGTTTAACAATTGCTTTCTTCCAGTCAGGAGTTTTTCCCTGATGAACGCCGACTCTTTTCATTTTACCTCTTACATTAAGAGTTGTCACACAGTCAACTTCTACCTTGAAAATTTCCTCAATCGCTTTTTTGATTTCGATTTTGTTTGCATTTTTAGCAACTTTAAATGTGTACTTCTTTTCCTGGATCATTGACATTGATTTTTCAGAAATGATCGGGGCAATTATAATATCGTATGCTTTACTCATTAGGAGTACACCTCCTCTAATTTGATAACAGCTGATTTTTCGATAACGAGAATGTCGTGTGTCAAAAGATCGTATGTGTTGATTGTGTCAACAACTGCTGTCTTGATTCCCGGAACATTATTTGCTGAAGCTACAAGATTGTCTTCTTTAGCACCTGTTACGAAGAATGCTTTCTTTTCTATTTTGAAATTGTTAAGAACTTTAACAAATTCTTTTGTTTTAATCTGTGGAAGAGCGAGAGAATCTACTACAAAAATCTGTTCTTCATTAACCTTTGATGTAAGTGCAGATTTAAGAGCAAGTCTTCTGATCTTCTTGTTAAGAGAATATCTGTAATCTCTTGGTTTCGGACCGAGTGCAACACCGCCGCCTTTCCACTGCGGAGCACGGATTGAACCCTGTCTTGCACGGCCTGTTCCTTTTTGTTTCCATGGCTTAGCACCGCCACCTCTTACTTCTGAACGAGTCTTTGTTGACTGTGTGCCCTGTCTCTGATTAGCCAAAAAGTTTTTAACAGTCATATGCAATGCTGCATTGCTGATTTCAACGGCAAATATTTCGTCTTTAAGCTCGATATCGCCGATCTTGCTGCCTTCTATATTATATAAAGCTACTTTAGGCATCTTTAGTTCCTCCTCTCACCATCTTTTGAAACAAAGACGGTTTCTTTCTTAACTTTCGGTAATATTATTTACCTGATTTTACTGTGTTTTTGATTGTTACCAAACCGCCTTTTGGACCAGGTATTGCACCTTTAACCAAAATTAAGTTTTTGTCTTCCATAACCTTAACGATTTCAAGGTTCTGTACTGTAACTTTTTCGTTACCCATCTGTCCTGCAAGCTTTTTGCCTTTGAAAACTCTTGAAGGTGATGAACAAGCGCCCATTGAACCTACTTCTCTGTGTACAGGACCTGCACCGTGAGACATAGGAACTCTTGACTGACCGTGTCTTTTGATAACACCCTGGTAACCTTTACCTTTAGATGTACCTGATACGTCTACAAGATCTCCTGCTGCGAAAACGGAAGCTGTGATTTCCTGTCCGAGTTCATAAGCGTTTACATCGTCAACTCTGAATTCTCTTAAAAACCTTTTTGCAGCTACGCCTGCTTTTTCAAAGTGACCTTTCATAGGCTTGTTAACTTTCTTTTCTTTAATGTCGCCAAAGCCTACCTGAATGCTGTTGTAACCGTCTGTTTCAACAGTCTTTTTCTGAGTAACTACGCATGGACCTGCTTCAACTACAGTAACAGGAATAAATTTACCTGTTTCCGAAAAAAGTTGAGTCATACCTATTTTTTTACCCAAGATTGCTTTTTCCATAATCTTTTCTCCTCCTATGGTTATTGGTTGGTTTCCCAACATGACCTTTGTCCTTTCGTGTTAATTTTTTTAAAGGACAGGTTAATGCAATATTTTTTCCACATCAGCGTCGCCTGACACAGGATGGCAAAACGCCTAAAAAACATTGCGCGCACATATATTAATGTATATATGTCATAATTTTTTTGCTGACTTTGAATTAGAGCTTAATGTCAAATTCAACGCCGGCAGGTAAATCCAACTTCATAAGAGCGTCTACTGTCTTAGCTGTCGGATTAAGAATGTCGATCATTCTCTTGTGAGTTCTCATTTCAAACTGTTCACGAGAATCTTTGTACTTGTGAACCGCTCTCAAGATTGTAACGATCTCTTTCTTTGTTGGAAGTGGTACAGGACCTGATACATTTGCTCCTGTTCTTTTTGCTGTTTCCACTACCTTCTGTGCAGACTGGTCAAGAATTACATGATCGTAAGCCTTAAGTCTGATTCTGATTTTTTCCTTCATTGCTGCCATTACCGTGTTCCTCCTAAAATATTAATAGTTTGACGTTATGGCTTCACGGTATAATTTTCTTAACACTCACCCGTGTGTTTCATCTTTACGGCATAAAATTTCCCGAAATTTTTAGACAAAATTCGGGCATAAAAAACGCATGTAAAGACTCGCACAGCTTCAGTGTGCAAGACCAACCGTAATTTAGCCGCCCAATTTCAAATCGGACATACTCCATGGAAATTCCCTCAAAAGCCCTCGGTTACAAGGTTTCTGGGCCACCTCCCACTTCATCGCATAACATAACAGATAGAATTATAGCATACTTTTTCATAAAAATCAAGTACTTTTTGAAAAAAAATTAAATTTTTTTAAAATTTTCTTTTATGTGTAAAAAACCGCGGCAACTCACTAAGTGAGCTACCGCGATTTTTTGAGTATTCAGAATAACCTACAAGGTTAGACCTGACTTAAATTAATTTTGCTAATTATTCAACAGATGTATTTTTAAAAGAAGCTGTTTTAGCATGGCAAGCATAACTCATATCTGAATTCCAGATGTATGCTTTAACCTTAACAGCGCCGTCAGTTTTAACTAAATCGCTGATATTACCTGTATATTCTGAACTGATTGAAACTGCTTCAACATCAACAAGCTTTGTTTCTTCTGCATCTGCATATGAAGCAACAAAAAGTGTGAATGTGTCACAAATGTTTTCAGCTTTTACAGTTTCTGTTGTAAGAGTAAGAACAGGTGTAGGTGAATCAAATTTGTATGTTTCACCAATTGCATAGCTTACTGATTCGTCATCAGGGTTATACATACGAAGCTCTAATGTAACCTCTAAATCAGGGTTAGCCGCTAAAAATTCAGGTGTGAAGAATACACCACAGTTAAAGTCTTTAACAGCTTCATAAACTTCTGCATATGTATATTTAAGACCTGTTTTTCCCATAAGCTCAGCTGCATATTCCATAATCTTGAGTGATTTGCCGGCTTTCATTGTTACATTTTCAAACGGCACATTTACCCAGTTTTCGCTCCATTCGTCATACTGACCTGAGAGATAACCGTCTGCACCGCCGTTTGCGTTAAATTTAACATCCTTGTTAATTGTGAGAACGAAATCTGCGTACCAGTTTCCGTAGTATGTGAGCTGTGTATCTGTAACTTCATCTGCCTTAAAGTTAAGAGCAAATGTAAGGTCGTCTTTTTCAATCGGTGTTACTGTTGCTGTCGGGAGGTCAACCGAAATCAAATCTTCCGCTGTGTAAACAGCCGGCTCGCCGACAACAAGAACATTTTCTGCATCATTCGGATTTGTCATCTTAAGCGAAAGCTCAAGCTTAAAGTTCGGATTTGCTATAAGAATTGCAGGGTCAACATGAATTGCCGCTGTAAAGTCTTTTACATAATCACAAATATTTTCGTAAGTAAGATTTTCGTCATAACCGCTTACAACCGGATAAGAAACGCCTTCTTCGATTGTTGTACCGTCAAGCGGAATTACAATCCAGCCATATGTGCCATAGTTTCCTGCAAGATAGCAGTCATCGGTAGCAGTAAAGCTTCCGTTTGCTAAACCTGTAACAGTTACATAGAAATCTGTTTTCCATTTGCCAAAGGCACCATTCTGTGCGTCTTCTAAGGTTTCGTTTGCCTTGAAGTTCATAACAACCTCAAGCGAACGATCTATCGTATCATCACCGCTTGGCCATACCATATAGTCATGTTCTTCAGGTGTAAGAGTCATCGACTCAAGAAGTGTAACTGTTGCATTCGGAGCTTTGTGAACGCTGTAGCTTCCGTTGCCGTCGCTTACTGTTGCATAGCCTTTTGCAAGATATGTATCTTCAATTTTAGCAGAAAATGTACCGCCGCTGATAGCTTTCACAGGAATATCATTACCGTCCGCATCATTGGTGTAGACATAAACATCCTCGGACTTGAACTCACCGCCTGTAACGGACATATTCAGACCATACTGGTCACTGCCCTTATTGCTGTTGTAGAGATATACCGCACCGTCAAATGTACCGCCGCTGATATTAACAGCAGTGTTGGAAGAATCAACAATGTTATAGAAGGTAGTATAGCATGCATAAACGCCTTTAAATGTACCACCTTTAATATTGGTAGTGGTCTTCTTTTCATTAGAGAAAACATGAACCTGCATACCTGCGTAGCCACCGGTGATGGTACCGTCTGTAACGGTTACGCTATTGTCGTAGTTACCAAACTGCGCCTGACGGATAGCAGTAGTGTTATCAGTAGTGATCGTGCCGCCGTTGACAGTCAGAGTGTTGTAGCTGTCGATAGCGTAAGCCGCACCGCCTCTTGCACTGGTGTTCTCAATAATACCGCTCTCCACAGTAAGTGTACCATTGTTAATGATGGTGGTAGTGGAGTAGGCAGTGCTGACAGTAGAGGAAACATAGGTCAGCTTGCCGTTTTCTCCGCTGTCCTTAATGGTAAGTGTACCGTTGTTTGTGATCAGAGCAGAGGTTTTTGTAGCCGCCACGCTCATAGACACAGTCTTTCCATTAAGATCAAGAGTGATATTTTTATCTTTAGCTATTGTAATTGTGTCAGAAAGAGTTACATCTTTGAGAACAGTGATTGTTACTCCTTCGGTTGCAGCTTCAAATGCTGACTGTAAGTCAAAGTAAATTGCTGTACCAACAGAAGCAACTGCGTCAGTTGAAGTGATTTCTTTACCATTTGCAGTCGCTGTTACATTTGATACTGTGACATTGGTAAGTGTACTTGCTTCACCATTACCGGCGATATAACCCATACAATAGTCACTTGCTGAAGTTATTTTAACATTTGAAGCTGATACATTTGTAAGAGTATTACCGTCCTGAAGTAAGCCTGCAACAGCCGCAGCACCACCTTTTGCACCCCAAATATCAAGACCTGAAACAGAGCAGTTTGTTATCGGAGTAGCGCCTTCGCCGGCATAACCGATAATACCGCCTACACACCAATAGTATGAATGTACATAACTGCCATCATTAGCATTTACATGACAATTAGTTAAATCTGGATAACCGTGACCTACGATACCGCCAATGTAACCATAACCTGCTACATATACATAGCCTGTCACAGTAATATTTTCAACAACGGAATTTCCACCTGCATTTGCAATTACACCGCCGACATAGCTTCCGCCGTGACCTGTTGTAGTATTAGATGAAACATCTACATTATTAAAAGTAATATTCTTCACAGTAGGCGTTACAACCTCAGCATAGCTTCCTACTCTTGCAAAGAAACCGAGATGATCGCCGTCAGCATTAACATAAAGATTGCTGATTGTATGTCCGTCACCATCAAAGGTTCCTAAGAATGCCATATGGTCGCCAACTGAGTTAGTACCGATTGGCTCCCAGTTAATTCCGTAAAGGTTGATATCTGCTGTAAGTTTAACATATTTACCCTTATACTGATTACTTCCGTCTGATGCATAAGTATTAACACTGTCTCTGAACCAGATGAGTTCATCTAAGTTGTTGATAAGATAAGGAGAAGCTTCTGTACCTTCGCCCTCAAGGCCTGTAACAACATTTTTAACAATAGTTACACCGTCTTTAACTGTAACCATAGAATGCTCTGTTGCTGTTCCTTCAACTATCTCACCGTTAACATTTGCGCCTTCTACATCTGACCATATAGTACAAGCTTTGATTTCTGAATTTTCATCAACATTAAGTGTCAACGCTTTTTTGAAACGGATTTCGCCCTCTGTTGCACCTGAGAAATCAAGTGTTGAATTTTCAACAATAATATCTCCCTGCGAAAGAGTGAGCGCACGACCGTCACAATCTTTTATTGTAAGAGTTGAATTTTTCACTGTTAATGCTGACTGGTTAATAGCGTTTGCACCGCCGGTAATATCCAAATCAACATAATCCATTACAACAGTACCGTCAAGAATACCTATTTTAGCGTCTGTGAATGTTAATTCAACGGGATCTTCTTCTGTACCTGTAATATTGATTTTTCCGTTTGCAGCAGAATGAGCTTTTATAACGCCGCCTGCTGAAGCAGAATCATTTGAAACAACGATTGAACCGCCGTTTATATTGAGTGTACTTGAATTATAAACATAAAGTACAGCGTAAGCTGAACTGTATTCATCACCAACAATATTTACATTGTTGAGTGTTAATGTTGCGCTATTGCTGTAATCACCTATACCAATAATACAGTCACCGCTTGCTACACAGCCTGTAATATCTATCTTACCATTTGCAATGGTAGAATCTCCAAAAAAGTTTGTACCACCTGTGGTAAGTGTAAGAGTATATCCGCCTAAGTCTATATTTGCGTCTGTACCATTAATTCCATTTGTGGCTGTAATATCATCAGCAAGAACAACTGCTTTGCCTTCTTCTAAAGCTGCTACGAGTTCTTCGTATGTAGAAACCTGTGCAATAACAACTTCTTCCAAACCGTTTTCGGTCATTGTATAAGTTACACCGCCGTTTGTAATAGTTGCGCCAACTGCAACATGCTGTGTTTCGGTAAGATTTCCAAAAGTACCGCCGTTGATTGTTGTACCGGTTGTTCCCCAAACATCACCGCCGGAAGAATTTGAGAAATCACCGCCATTAATTGTTGCACCACCATTTGAATCATATACGCAGCATCCGCCAGAAGAACTATCAT
>CAZHZL010000058.1:0-2259 GCA_964537245.1 uncultured Oscillospiraceae bacterium | reverse complement strand
ATTGTTGCACCACCATTTGAATCATATACGCAGCATCCGCCAGAAGAACTATCATTATCAGCAATAAATGTACCACCGTTAACAGTGAGTTCACCGCTGTCGCTGGAATAGAGAACATTATCGGTCAGACCTGCAGAACCGGTACAAACAAATTCACCATCATTAATCACAACATCTGCACCGACAGCAGCAATAGCACCATGATTACCGGCAATTTTACCGCCATTAACGATTACTGTACCGCCGCCTGCATTGATTGCAAAATTATAAGTCCCCTCTGCCTTCTGTTCAATAAGACCGCCATTAATAACGATATCCCCGCCATATTGAAAAAGAGCAGAACCACCGTTTGAGTCGATACCATAAATAGCACCGCCTTCTACGGTCAATTTTGATCCTTCCTGAACATAGATACCACGACCCGTAATTGAGCCTGTACCTTTACTGTCCTTAATTGTTAATGTACCATAGTTATCAAGGGGATAGATGTGCTTAGAGTCACTACCTACCTGATAACCTGATGTGATAGCATAACCTGCCAAATCAAGAGTAGCTGTAACACCTGATGAAATTTCAATCATTGTATTTACAGCAATGTCACCACCAAGAGTTACTTCCCCGCCTGCTGCAAGTGCAGCTGCAAGTTCAGCCTCAGTGTCTATCACACCGTCTTCCTCTGCCGCTGCCTCTCCAATTTCGAGTTCTTCGACAGGAGTTTCTTCTTCATTACTTTCGTTAGTAGCTTCTTCTGTAACTGTTGTTTCAGTTTCAGCAGTCAAATCAACTTCTTCAGCAAATGAAACTACATTTGTGAGAAGCATCATCATAACGATAAGCGATGATAAAATTTTCTTTGCTTTCAATTCTAAAAGCCCCTTTCCAAAAAAGAAATTTATATTTAATTATTTTTTTACAGATTAAAATATGTAATTTTGGGCGCACGAACCCCATATGTAGATAATTTCGTAGAATAATATTATCATAAAACTTATTTAAAGTCAAGTTTTTTTCGTTATTTTTTTCTTTTTTGTCCATTTTTACAATTATCAACAAAAACAGCTCTCTAGGTTTTGTTTATATTGTATATGATGAAAAATATATTTACAGCATATTGTACAAAAAGTGAACTATATATCTGAAATATCATTCTCAGAATAGACTTTAATGCCGTTTTCGGAAAGTAAACGGGCCGTTACTCCCATTCCGTCAACTTTTATCTTTTCAAAATTACCATTGTAAATTGTTTTCGAACCACATGAGGGCGAGCTTTGTTTTAAAATTGCAAACGAAACATTATTTTCCTTTGCTATCCGAAGTGCTTCTTCAGCACCTTGTATAAAATTTTCGGTAACATCTTTACCTGCAATATTTATCACTCTGCCGTTTTTTATTTCACTCTGAGGTCTTGGAACAGGAAGTCCGCCCAAAACCTCGGGACAAACTAGAATAATATCATACTTTTCTTTAAGCTGTTCAAGCTGTGGCAAAGTGTTTTTTACTTTGCCGTCGTATCGGACAGGCTCCCCTGCCATGCAGGCACTCAGCAAAATTTTCTTTTTCATTATTTTATTCTGCTCCATTTTGTACCTTCTCTGGTATCCTCTAAAATAATTCCCATTTCAAGAAGCTCTGCTCTTATTGCGTCTGCACCGCTGTAATCCTTATTTTTCTTACACGCAGCTCTTTTTTCGATGAGTGACAGAATTTTTTCTTCATCAACATCAGCTTCAGCTTCCTTTTCGGGAATAATTCCGAGAACATCGCAAAGCTCTCTCAAAAGCGAATACGCTTCATCAACATATTCTTTTTTAGGCTCAGAAGCCACAACCGTATTTATCGCTCTTACCGCTTCAAATATATCTGATATCGCGTCAGCTGTATTGAGGTCGTCGTCCATATGTGCGATAAACTGAGCTTTAAAGCCTTCAAGCTCCGCCTTTTCTTCAACGGTGATACTTCCGTCTGTAAGCTTGCCTGAAAGAAATTTCAGATTTTCAAGGCATTTCACAATTCTTTCCATACCTGTCTGCGACTGTGTAAGAAGCTCATCCGAGAAGTTTATCGGACTTCTGTAATGTGCGCTTAACATAAAAAATCTGATAACATCATATGAGAATTTCTTGGAAAGCTCCCTTACCGTAAAGAAATTACCCAGAGATTTGGACATTTTCTTATTATCTATATTTATATAGCCGTTGTGCATCCAATAATGTGCAAACTCTGTTGAATTTGCTGCTTCTGACTGTGCAATTTCATTTT
>CAZHZL010000057.1:0-15970 GCA_964537245.1 uncultured Oscillospiraceae bacterium | reverse complement strand
AAGAGAATTTGAACAGATGGAGCTTGAGTTTTTCTGTAAGCCGGGAACAGATTTAGAATGGTTTGCATTCTGGAAAGAATACTGCAAAAACTTCCTTCTTAATCTCGGTATAAAGGAAGAAAACTTAAGACTTCGTGATCATGAGCAGGAAGAGCTTTCTCACTATTCAAACGCTACAACCGACTTTGAATTTATGTTCCCGTTCGGTTGGGGCGAACTTTGGGGAATTGCTGACAGAACAGACTTCGACTTAACACAGCACCAGAATCACAGCGGTGAAAACATGGAATATGTTGACCCTGTTACAAACGAAAGATATATTCCTTATGTTATTGAGCCGTCACTCGGTGCAGACCGTGTTGCTCTTGCGTTTTTGGTTGACGCATACGACGAAGAAAAAATCGGTGACGATGATATGAGAGTTGTTATGAGACTCCATCCGGCGCTTGCTCCTTTCAAGGCGGCAGTTCTTCCGCTTTCCAAAAAGCTTTCAGATAAGGCTATGGAATTTTGCAACGAGCTTTCCAAAAAGTTCAATGTTGACTTTGATGACGCAGGCTCAATCGGAAAGCGTTACAGAAGAGAAGACGAAATCGGAACACCGTTCTGCATTACCTACGACTTTGAAAGTGAAGAAGATAATTGTGTAACCTTGCGTGACCGTGATACTATGGAACAGATAAGACTTCCTATGAGCGAGGTTGCTTCATATATTGAATCAAAGCTTGAATTTTAATAAAGTGTAAAAAAAAAGACAATTGTGAAATCACTTGAATTTCACAATTGTCTGTTACTATCTAAAGAAAAAGAAAGGAAAAAGGTTATGGCAGCAGTTGAGAAAAGAAAAAATCCCTTTTGGGCGCTTTTTACTAATCATCTTATGTTTGCGGTTATCTGCGCATTTATAGTTATGCCGCTTTCAGGCGTAGCAAAGACGGTATTCGGTGTAGTGATGTCGATTTTGTACTATATGTCGATTTATGATTACAATTTAAGAGAGGCGGTATATCACAAAAGACCGTATACCGAAATGACTCCGGGGTATAAATATGCATTGAAATACAGCCTTATTTCAATAATGTATATAGCGCTTCCGGTCGTTGCGCTTTTGATTATTGACAGCGTAGGAACAAGACTTTTTTATCTTGTTTTTAATTCAATGTTTACATTTACTCCGCTTTTTCAGCTTGGAGAAAATCTGTGTAAGTTTGATATAATTTCTGCGCTTGTGATAACAGCTGTAAATTTCGGTTTTTGCTTTTTAGGTTATTATCACGGACTTAAGGATACATCAATTGCAAAAATTATAAATAAATATATATATGGCGGTAAACCACCTGTAATAAAAAAGAAAAACAAAAAATAAAAAGGGTAGCTTAAAATGGAAAAAATTTTAATGGCAAAATGCGGTGAGCTTGCGCTCAAAGGACTTAACAGAAATAAATTTGAAAGCAGGCTTATTAATAATATAAGAAGAAAAATTTCAAACGAGCTTCGGGATATCAATATCCGTCAGTCTGCAATATATATTTATCTTAAGGACGAGTCTGATATAAGAGAAACAATCGAAAAGGTTAAAAAGGTTTTTGGTATAACCTCTGTGAGTGTTGTTTATAAGACAGAAAAAAATATAGACGCTATAAAAACGCTTGCATATGAAATTTTAAAGGACACGCTTCCTTACCACACATTTAAGGTTGAAGCTAAAAGAGCAGACAAAAAATTTGAATTAAAATCGCCTGAAATATGCCGTGAAATCGGCGGACATATCTTATCAACAATCAGAAATATAAAGGTTGATGTTAAAAATCCCGACTATGTTGTAATGGTTGAAATAAGAGAAAATAACGCGTTTGTGTATTTTGATAAGGAGGAATGTCATTGCGGACTTCCCACAGGAACAAGCGGAAAGGCAACGCTTCTTTTGTCGGGTGGTATCGACAGCCCTGTTGCAGGATATATGATGGCAAAAAGGGGACTGGAACTTAATGCAGTTCATTTTTATTCATATCCCTATACCTCTGAAAGAGCAAAGCAGAAGGTCATATCTTTAGCTAAGATTTTAGGTGAATATGTAGGAAAATATAAGGTTTATGTTGTTCCTTTTACAGAAATTCAGCTTGAAATTCAGGAAAAATGCAGAGAAGATATGTTGACTCTTGTTATGAGAAGATTTATGATGAAGATAGCTGAAAGAATTGCTGATAAAACAGGAAGCCGTGCGCTTATAACAGGCGAAAGCTTAGGTCAGGTTGCAAGCCAGACGATAGACAGCCTGAATGTTACAAACAGCGCAGTAAATATGCCTGTTTTCAGACCTCTTATCGGTATGGACAAAACGGAAATTACGGCTATATCAAGAAAAATAGAAACATTTGAAACCTCAATTCTTCCATATGAGGATTGCTGTACAGTATTTACTCCGAAGCACCCAAAAACAAAACCTGTTTTGGAGGAAGTGATTGCGGAAGAAAATAAGCTTGAAATTGAAAAGCTGATAAATGAAGCTGTTGAAAATGTTGAGGTTATTACAATAGAAGCATAGAAAGATGCGTGTCATAATAATTTTTTTATTATGGACACGCTCTTTGTGTATATTGTGTTAAAAAAATTGACACTTTAAAAGACTTGTGCTATAATAAAAATACAATAGATGAGAAGGAGTGGTTACATTGAAATTTAATAAAAAAATTGCAGCTCTCATTTGTTTATTTGTTGTTATGCTTCAGATAAGCTCATTTGCGTCAGTTTTAGGCAGCAGCCGTCTTGAAGCTTATGAATATGAAATATCAGACGGACTTACACTTTATGAAAATACTTTTCTGAGTGACCAGTCAGGAGTCGGAGAGCAAAGAGAAAACTATTTTCACTACATACCCGGCGGAGAAACGCTTCCTGTCGTTACTGTCGGAAAATATGTTTATGGCGGTGAAAATATAAATAAGGTATATTCATACCTTAAAGAGACAGGAAAAAACTATGTAGGCGGTATAAACGGAGATTATTTTTCGCTTCAGACAGGTATCCCGATGGGACACGCGGTGATTGACGGAAAAATAGTGACAGATGAAAATTCGCTTTTGCCCGCAATAGGATTTAACGCGGATGGAAGCGCATTTATTGACGATTATCAGCTTAATATATCAATGTGGGCAGACGGCGAGAAAACATCGCTTCCGTATTTTAACAAATATCTGCAAAGATGGAATTATTATCTTTTTGACAGCAGCTATTACAGCAAAATAACGCCTTTGGTGAAGGCGAGCTATGTGACCTTTGAAATAGAAGAAGGCGAAGCTTCGGTCGGCAGTGTTGTGAAAACAAAGGTTGTTTCAATCGAAAAAGACCTTGAAGAAGAGAAAGAGCTGAAGGAAAATCAGCTTGTTCTTGCTGTAACAGATGACGCTTCGGATGAGCTGAAAAAAGGTATAGAAAAATTTTATGAGGACCAGCTTGTTGAATTTACATTTCATACAAATGACGATGAAAAGTGGGGGAATGCGAAGCATATACTTGCTTCATCGGCAGGTCAGCTTATAAAAAACGGAGAGGCTTGTATGGAATCAAACGATGCTGCTTCACCAAGAACTGCTGTCGGGATAAAAGAGGACGGCTCGGTTATATTTTATACCATTGACGGACGACAGCCCGGGTATAGCTTCGGTGCAAGGATACCTACACTTATAAAGCGACTTCTTGAGCTTGGTTGCGTTGACGCTCTTAATTTAGACGGCGGCGGCTCTACAACGATAAGCGCAATATATGCGGGAACAGACGATTTTTCTTTGATAAATTCACCTTCGGAGGGAAGCTTGAGAAACGATTCAACATATATTTTCTTTGAAAATACAGCAGAAAAATCTGAAGAGAAAAAAGCTGAAAAGCTGTTTTTGTATCCGTCAAGCGTAAAAATACTTTCGGGAAGCAAGACAAGCTTTACGCTAAAAGCAACAGACAGCGGGTATTATCCAACAGAAATCCCCGATGAAGTTGAATTTTATGTTGAAGGCGAAAGTGAAGCTGACGAAGAAGGAAATATCACCGCAAAAGGAAGCGGAGAACAGCTTCTTGTTGCAAAAAGCGGAAAAATCAAAGCAAATGCAAAGATATTAAGCGTTGAAACTCCCGATAAAATCGTTTTGAAAAAAGACGGAAAGAAAATTGAAAAGCTTGAGCTTACAATTGGAGAAGAGGCTCAGATAGACGCATATTCTTATCTGGAAAATGCAGAGCTTATTGCAGATGAGAATGCATATTTGTGGGAAGTGAGCGAAAAGCTTGGTGAAATAGACGAAGAAGGGCTTTTTAAAGCAAAAAATCCCGGCAGAGGTGAAATAACCGTAAGTGCAGGAGAATATACCTATACATTGCCCGTTAGAGTAAAATCTGACGGAAGCTTTGTTGATATAGAAGAAAACTGGGCGAAGGAATATATCGAGTTTCT
Source organism: uncultured Oscillospiraceae bacterium (assembly GCA_964537245.1). Classification (GTDB taxonomy): domain Bacteria; phylum Bacillota; class Clostridia; order UMGS1840; family UMGS1840; genus UMGS1840. Next base: position 11,526 of record CAZHZL010000057.1, on the reverse strand, counting down.
TTTTGACGAAAAGGTAGTTACAGGTGAGGAAGGACAGGACGGATATTTTTATTTCAAGCCTTTTGAACAGGTTACAAGAAGTCAGCTTGCAGTTTTTCTTTCAAAATCGCTTAAGCTTGACACAGAGCTTTATTCCGATATAATATTGCCGTTTGAAGATGTTGATGACATTCCCGATTGGGCATATTCGCATATTCAGGCGGTATATGCAGAGGGAATTTTAAAAGGCGCTTTGGCAGATAATAAGCTGTATTTCAATCCGACCTCAAAAATTACCAGGGCAGAAGCCTTTACGACTGTCGGAAGAATACTTGATTTAAGCTATGAAAACAAGTGTGAGTTTTCAGACCGTGATGAAATACCAAAATGGGCAGTTGAATATATTGACGCACTTTTTGATAATAAAGTTATAAACGGATATGACGACAATACACTAAAACCGCTTTCAAATGTAACAAAGGCGGAGCTTTCAAAAATTATTGTAAAAGCTATTTATAATCAGTAAAACTGAAAGGTGGAATAAATATGAGTAAATGCACAATTCTTGTTGTAGATGACGAGGAAAGAATAAGAAAAGTTCTTTATGATTTCTTTTCAAAAAATGATTTTGATGTTAAAACAGCAAAAAACGGCGAGGAAGCAATAGATATTTTCTATTGCGGAAAGATTGACCTTGTGATTCTTGATATTATGATGCCGGTTATGGACGGATATGCCACTTTAAAGGAGCTTAGAAAAATATCAAATGTTCCCGTTGTAATGCTTACCGCAAAAGCGGAGGAATATGATGTTTTGAAGGGGTATGAGCTTTGTGCCGACGAATATGTTTCAAAGCCTTTCAATTTAAAAATTCTTCTTGCGAAGGTAACTGCGCTTTTAAGAAGAACATCTGTCCTTACAGAAGAAGTTGAAATAGGAGAGCTTTTCTATAATAAGAGCACTTATGAGGTGAAGGTCAAAAACGAAAAAATAGAGCTTACAAACAAAGAATTTGAGCTTCTGGGCTATCTTATAATGAATAAGGGAATCGTTCTTTCCAGGGACGATATCTTAAACAATGTATGGAATTATGACTACTACGGAGATGTCCGTACAATAGATACGCATATAAAAAAATTAAGAGCAAAGCTTCTTGAATGTGGTAATTACATACAGACAGTAAGAAGCGTAGGCTACAAATTTGAAATTCCGACAGAGGAATAATTTTTTGACGGATTGAATAAGGAGTGATTTAATATAAAACCTAAGTCCTTCAGATACAGGCTCACGCTTACCTTTATGATGGTAATTTTTGTTGTGCTTTTTGTGATTTTTACTGTTTCTTCCACTTTTTTACAAGAGTATTATATATACAGGCAAAGAAGCGAATTTGTATCAGCGTATAACAAGGTGTGTGAGCTTGTTAAAACAGAAAATATAAATATTATGACTGAGCTTTCTCATATATGCTCGGATTTGAATATAAATATGGTATTGAGTGATAAGGATTTTCGCGAAATATATGCAAGTACAAATATGCTCAATAACTCTTTAGATACTCAGGCAATCCGCAATATGTTAAGACAGCTTCACGACGCTGTCAATATAGACGCAAATAAAGGCTATGGAATATTGACCTTTGAAATAGAAAATTCCGGTGAAATGCTTGTTTTGGAGGGAGATATTTCCGATAGGTATTATATTTTCTTTTTAAAGCCTGTCATTCCGATGATAAGAAGCGTTTCAATTTATATTGAATTCTTTTTGTATATAAGCATTGTAATTGCTATTATGAGCGCTGTTGCGGCTTATTTCATAAGCGCAGGCTTTTCAAAGCCTATAAGAGAGCTTGTCGACATATCAGAGCGTATCGCAAAGCTTGATTTTTCAAAAAAATATGTAGCTAAAGGAACGAGCGAAATCAATCAGCTTGGTTTGTCGCTTAATGAAATGTCGGAGAAGCTTTCGGAAAATATTGTACAGCTTTACAGGGCAAATACAACCCTGAAAAACGATATAACGCAAAAAGAGCGTAATGAGCAGATGAGAAAGGAATTTTTGCAGAATGCGTCTCATGAGCTTAAAACTCCGATTTCTGTTATAGCTTCATACACCGAAATGCTCAAAGAAAAAATAATAACTGATGAAGCAGACAGAGAGTATTACTACGATGTTATCTATGAAGAAACCGAGAAAATGACAAAAATTGTCAAGGAAATGCTTATGCTTGCTCAGTTTGAGTCACACAGCGAAATGCTTAATATTGATAATTTCAATCTTACCGAGGTTGTTGAGGATGTTCTGGAAACATATGATATAATTGCAAAAAAAGAGAATATAACGATAGTTTCCGATATTGAAAGCGGTATTCTTGTTTCAGCCGATATGCTTATGATTGAAAGAGCAATGTCAAATTATGTTTCAAACGCAATTTATCATGTTGAGGGCGACGATAAGATTTTTGTTTCTCTTAAGAAAACATCAGACGGAATAGTATTTTCTGTCAGAAATAAAACGCCTGTAATTCTTGATAATGCAAAAATATGGACAAGCTTTTATAAAGGCGATGAAAGCAACGGAAACGGACTTGGACTTTCCATTGTCAAGGCGGTTATGGATTCTCACAACAAAAAATACGGTGTGAAGTGTGAAAACGGCTATGCGGAATTTTATTTTATATTATAATAAATCGGGCGATTGTAAAATATAATTAAAAAACCAAAAGCTCCTTATCGGGAGATTTTGGTTTTTTGTTTAAATATTGCTTCAAGCGGTATTTGCGATAAAATTATACCGATGAATACAAAGACGCATCCGCTTATTTCGCGCGCTGACATAGAGTCGTTTAAGATTATCCATCCGCAGATAAGGGCAAATACTGATTCCAAGCTCATAAGAAGAGAAGCAATAACAGGATTTGTGTCCTTCTGTGCTATTATCTGAAGGGTATATGCAATTCCGCTTGACATTATTCCGACATATAATATCGGGAGTATTGCAGACATAATTTTTGTTATATCGGGTGCTTCAAATATAAACATAAGAACTGTATTTATAATTGCGCAGGTGAAAAACTGTATGCATGACATTATAACGCAGTTTACTTTTGGCGAAAACTTGTCTATAACGAGTATGTGACACGAGAAAAATACTGCGCACAATATCAGCGATATATCGCTTCCTGCAAGAGAAAAATCTCCGCCTGTAATACAAAGACGGTATAATCCTATAATTCCCAGAAGCACGCTTAACCATGATTTTACTCCGACTTTTTTTCCTAAGAATAATCCGAAAATCGGTACTATAAGTATGTACATCGCTGTAATAAAGCCTGCTTTTCCCGACGACGCGCCTGCTGAAATGCCGATTTGCTGAAATGCGCTTGAAATTGCAAGCACACTTCCGCAGGCTATGCCTCCTGTTATAAGGTCTTTTTTTGTGCCTGTGGGAAGAGGTGCGTTATTTTTTTTATCAAGAAAATTAAAAAAGAAAATTATTGGTATAAGAAATATTCCTCCGATATATGACCTTAGTGCGTTGAATGTAAAAGGCTCGACCGACTGTGCGGCAATATCCTGCGCAACAAATGCGCTTCCCCATATAAATGCTGTTATAACAAGCATTATGTTTCCCCGTAGCTGTTTCATATTAACTGTGTTTCTCCTGTTCTCTGTGTTTCAAAAATACATTGTGATTTTTTGATTTCAAATATCCGAAAAGCTCGTTTGCTATCGTCACGCTTCTGTGCTGACCGCCTGTACAGCCGATAGCAATCATAAGCTGGGTTTTTCCTTCTTTTATATAATGAGGAAGAAGAAAATCAATCATATCCTCAAGCTTTTTAAGAAATATTCCCGTTTCTTCAAAGCCAAGCACAAAATCAGACACGCATTTTTCGTTTCCCGTGTGGTTTTTTAATTCCTCGATATAAAAAGGATTAGGAAGAAAACGCACATCAAACACCAAATCTGCATCCATAGGAACACCGTACTTAAAGCCGAAGGATTCAACATAGGTAACTATTCCTTCGTAGGTCTTTCCGTCCCTGAAAATGCTTTCTATCTGTTCTTTTAGCTGATTTGCGGATAAATTTGATGTATCGATTATATTATCTGCAATTTTTCTTATTTCAAAAAGCATTTTTCTTTCTTTTTGTATTGCTTCGATAACTGTGCTTTCAGACGACAAAAGCGGATGACGCCTTCTTGTCAGATTATATCTGTTTACAAGTGCATCATCTGAAGCTTCCAAAAACAGTATTTCAAAGCTGTATATTGAATTTTTCATTTTGTTTAAGGTATCAAAAATCTGCGAAAACATTTCGCCTCCGCGGATATCTGTTACCAAAGCGACTTTTTTCAAATCTGCCTGAGCGCATACCTCAACAAAATTCGGTATAAGAGAAGGGGGAATATTGTCTATGCAATAAAACCCCATATCCTCCATAAATTTGATTGACTGAGACTTACCGGCACCCGATAAGCCTGTAACTATAACAAAACGCATATTAAATAAACCTTACTTCTGTTTCAAGCTCAACATTGAATTTTTCTTTTACTTCATTTTTTACATGCTCTATAAGCTTTAAAATATCTGTCGAGGTAGCGTCACCTTTATTTACGATAAAGCCGCTGTGCTTTTCGGAAACACAAGCACCGCCGACAGAATATCCCTTAAGACCGCAGTCCTCGATAAGCTTTCCAGCAAAATAGCCTTCAGGTCTTTTGAAGGTGCTTCCAGCATTCGGAAAGTTGAGTGGCTGTTTTTCATTTCTTTTTTCTATAAATTCAGCCATTTTCTGTTTTATTTCTTCTTTGTTTCCTTTGTTAAGACGGAATACTGATTTTAAAATTATGCAGTTCTTATCGGAAAAAAAACTGTGTCTGTATGAAAACTCATGCTCGTCGTATGTTTTTTCGCATAAATTGAGGCTTTCGTCCAGATAAACTGTTTTTATGCAGACATCTTTTATTTCGCCGCCGTATGCACCTGCATTCATATATACAGCGCCGCCGACAGTTCCAGGAATACCGTTTAAGCATTCCATTCCCGAAAGTGAATTTTCAAGAGCAGTACCGCAAACAGAAGACAGCTTTGCTCCTGCTTCTGCAGTTATCTCATTATCCGACACGCTTATTTTATTTATGCGCGTTGTTTTTACGATAACTTTATTTATATGACCGTCTGAAAAAAGAATGTTTGAGCCGTTTCCTATAACGGAAAAATCTATATTGTTGTTTTTTAAAAAACGGATAATTTCAGCAAGCTCATCTGTATTATCGGGAAGAACAACATAATCGCAGGTTCCTCCCGTTCTGAAGGTACAGTGCCTTTTGAGTGATTCGTTTTTTAAAATGTTTTTCTCATCTGTCAATTTTATAAGTTCATTAAAGAACATTATCATTTTCCTTTCGTATGAGTTTTATTTGCCGAGCATTGCAGCGCCGATTATACCTGCGTCGTTTCCTAAAACGCAGAGCTTGATTTCAGCGTGTTCAACCTTGTCTCCGCCGTATGCAAGAGGCTTTACGGCTTCGCGAAGCGGGATAAGAAGATTATCTCCCTCGTGAGATACACCGCCGCCGAGAAGTATACATTTTGGTGCAAGCAGGTTTATAACATTTGCAATACCTTCCGCAAGGTGCTTAATGTAGCTGTCAACAACCTCCTGTGCAGCTTTGTCACCCATTTTAGTCGCCTTAAATGCAGTTTTTCCTGAAACCTTGCCTGCTTCCTTTGAAAGCTTGCACATAAGTGAATCGGGATTTTTGCTTATAGCTCTTTTTGTGTCTCTTATAAGCGCGGTTGCAGATGAGTATGCCTCCCAGCAACCCTTTCTTCCGCATGAACATGCTTCTCCGTCAACAGATATAACCATATGACCGATTTCAGCTCCGGCAGACATATAACCCTCCCAGATTTTGTTATCAAGGATAATTCCGCCGCCTACGCCTGTTCCCAATGTAACGACAACAGCGCTGTCACAATCCTTTGCGCCTCCTGCAACTGCTTCACCCAGAGCGGCAACATTTGCGTCGTTTGAAATATATACAGGCTTATCAATGTGTTTTTTTAATTTTTCAACAATAGGGAAGTTATCCATGTTTATATTATTTGAATAGATAACAACGCCTGTTTTTGAATCAATTGTTCCAGGGATACCTATTCCGATTGATTTAATTTCAGATAAATCAATATTGTTGTCTGCACATACCTTTTTACAAAGCTCGCCCATATTTTTTACCATAGAGTCTGTGTCTGATATATCTGTCGGTACACTTCCTTTTGAGATAAGCTCTCCGTTTTCTGTTACAATTCCGACTGCGGTATTTGTTCCGCCCAAATCAATTCCGATATAATACATAATTATTTACCTCTTTTCTTTAAAATATAATTTTTGAATTTTTCTGAATCAGAATTTATTATTAAATTTTCTGTAAAGCTTACACTTTCCAGAAGCTTCAATGCCATATCGTATTTCCCTGTATGTATACAGTCGTGTGCGTCTGAGCCGACAGCAACGCTCACGCCGTATTTTTTGCACAATAGCGCAACATTAAAGCAAAGCTTTTCGCTTCCCGGTCGCATACCCGAAAGCGAGCTTTCGTTTATTTCGATTATTTTTTCGTATTCCTTTGCTTTTTTAATTACCTTCTCAAAATCACACATATAATATGTCTGCCCGATATGCCCCAGACAGTCTATAAACGGATTTTCAAGCGCTTTTATATATGCGTTTGTTATATCTCTTTCACTTGCTCTTTTCAGGCAGTTTGTGTGAATTGCGGCAATAACCCATTTAAGACCTGCCATACAGACATTATCAAGGTCAACACTTCCGTTGTAGTCAATGATATTAAGCTCTGCACCCGGATAAAATGAAATTCCTTCAATCTCGGAAGGAGAGTTTTTTAACGCTTCAAAATATGCTGTGGAAGAGCCGTCGTTGTATAAAGGACCGTGGTTTGTAAGACAAAGCCCCTTCATGCCCAGGCTTTTTATTACATTTATATGCTCATTAACGGTTGATTTTGCATGATTGCTGATAATACTGTGAGTATGCGTTTCAACCTCTATTGTGTACTTTTTGCTCATACTGTTTCTCCAATCAAATCGTAGTTATCGCAGTCTGAAATTTTTACATTCACATATTCGCCGATATCGGTTTTTGTATCTGATTTAAAATAAACCGTTCCGTCGATTTCGGGTGAATCCATATATGTTCTTCCGAAATACACATCGTTGACTGTGTCATAGCCTTCAACAAGCACTTCAAAGGTTTTACCGATTTTTCTCCTGTTCTTTTTTAAGGAAATTTCGCTTTGTGCCGCCATTATTTCATCAGCTCTTGCTTTTTTTACTTTTTTTGTAAGCTTACCTTTTATTTTGCTTGCCTTTGTTCCTTCCTCTGTTGAATATGGGAAAACGCCCAGCCTGTCAAAATGACCTTCTTTAACAAACTCCAAAAGCTCTTTATGCTCTTCTTCGGTTTCGGAAGGAAATCCGCTTATAAGCGATGTTCTTATTACGCTGTCAGGCATAAGCTTTTTTATTTTTTTAAAAAGAGAAATAATTTCTTCTTTTGTCGTTCTTCTGTTCATAAGAGAAAGTATACGGTTATTTATATGCTGAATCGGTATATCAAAATAGGGAAGTATCTTTTTTGAATTTGCTATCGTTGTAAGAAGCTCGTCTGTTATAGCTTCGGGATAAAGGTAATGAAGTCTTATCCATTTTATAAATTCAACCTCATCAAGCTTTTTAATAAGCTCCGAAAGCTTTTTCTCGCCGTATAAATCAAGACCGTATCTTGAAGTATCCTGAGCGATAACCATAAGCTCTGTAACAGAGTTTTCAGCCAGCCACTCGGCTTCCTTTACTATTTTTTCCATAGGCTCAGAAACAAATTTTCCCCTTATTTTAGGGATTGTGCAGTAAGAACAGCCGTTTGAACAGCCGTCTGCTATTTTCAGATAAGAATAGTAAAACGGTGTTGTAAGAACTCTTGGCTCTGTGCATGACGGTTTTAATTTTTTTGAATCGTACCAAGCGGATTTTTTACCCTCTGCCGCCTTTGCTACAGCCTCAACGATTTTATCTGTGTCAAATATTCCCACAACAGCGTCAACCTCAGGGATATTTTCCGTTATTTCTTCTTTGTATCTCTGTGCAAGACAGCCTGCAACTATAACTCTTTTGCCGCTTTCGACAGCGTTTAAAATTTCTGCTATGGCTTCTGTTTTTGCGTCCTCTATAAAACCGCAGGTGTTTATGATTATGACATCTGCCTTATCTTCTGTGTCAACGGGAATACCGCCTGCTTCTGCAAGTGCGCTTATCATACGCTCTCCGTCAACTCTGTTTTTAGAACAGCCAAGCTGTATAAACAAAAATGATATATTTTTTATACTAATATTCTTCATTATATTCACATTCCTTAAAATTTTCTATCGCTTCTTTTATATCAGAAAAGCTGTATCCCTTCATAAGAAGTCTGTTTATGATTTTTTTCTGGTCAGTGTTTCTTTCTATAAGCTTTTGTACAAGAATTTTTAAATTCTCTTTTTCTGCCTCTAAGTCAAAATCTGAATCAGAAACTTCTATGCCTTTTAAATAAAGCTCCTGCTTAATTTTTTTGTGGCCTGATTTTTTGTAGGTCTGAGAAGAAAAAATGTATCTTTCCTTATATTCCGTATCTGAGATAAGTCCGTTTTCCGAAAGTCTTTTTACTATTTTTTCTGCCGTTGCTTCAGGACAATCACGCCTTAAAAGCTTTTCTGTTATTGTTTTTTTTGTGTATGAATTTTTTGAAAGTATATCAAGACAGTAGTTGTAATGCTCTTTTTCAACACATCTTTTTTTAAAGGAGTCCATATCCTCAACTTCAATGCCGTCGTACAGTCCTTCGTTTACAAAGGTGTATTCAGACATAGAAAATAGGTATTCTCCGTCCGAAAATACGCTTAGCCTTTTTTTGTTTTTTTCCTGCCGTTTGAAATTAAGCTTCATTTTCTCATACACCACCACACTAATTATACAACAAATATTCTTATTTTTCAAGTATAAAATTAAAATTATTATAAAATATTTAATATATGTAAAATTTTTACAATTCCGTTGATTTTTGACTAAAACTGTGATATAATGATTTCATCAAAGATGAAATCATTGAATTGCCTGCGGCGTGAGTTGAAATATAAAGATTTCATGAATTGAGCCTTCGGCTCATGAATTGCACCTATCGGTGCATTATAGAAGCCAATTTATGACAACGAAGTTGTCAAAGGACACTTGGGGACGAATGTGACAAAACTGGCATGTCCCTTGTAACGCATTTGAAAATAGTATGAAAGGAGTTTGTTAAAATGAAATATACAGATATTGAATCAGCTTATTTACATGATTATGAGATTTCAGATATTCAAATTATGTATAAAGAGTCGATAATTAATGTTAATTTGATTTCCCCTAAAGGAGAAAAAAGTATTGTGAAAATTCTTGATTTTATTAATCAGGAAATTGTCCGTAATGAACCTTGGGGAAGTGGTATGTATATTTTTTCTTTTAAATTTAATTATTTTAAACAAAGCAATTATTATAAATTACATTTTTTATTAAACTCAGGAGATTATTTAGATATTACTACAAAAGAGAAACCTATTTTGATTGAGATAGGGTGACACTGGGGACGAATGTGACAGTCCCCCTGTCACCAAAGAGGAAGAGGGAGATATTATGTATATATACGAGGCAAACTTATCAGAGTGGAGAGCTGAATATTTATATAAAAATGATAATTATTTAACAGTTAGATTTTTTATAAAATCTAACGGATTTTATGGAGAATATAATTTTTGTTTATCATTAGAAAAAATATATACGCTAATAACAGATATTAAAAACCAAGAAAAAGTAAAACGGGATATTAATGAATTTTTGATAAATGATTCTGATTCTGATTCTTTTATCAAGATATCCCAAAAAGGAGATAACTATTTTGTAAGTGGGCAACTTGGAAGTGTAGTAGATTATAATAGTTTGAAATTTTCTTTTAAAGCAGATTTTACAGTAATTAGTTGTCTGTATAGATATTTGAGTAGTATTATAAATATATGTGTTTGTGAAAAGTGACACCAATGCGTACTGCGAAGACAAGGGGACGGTTCTCCTGTCTTGAAAAAGCCACTTGGGGACGTACATTTTTTGGCAATGTTATTTTATCACAAGGGATACCGGATAAATAATTATTTGGTTAATAGGAAAGGGCAAATTTATAAGGCAACACCAGCTTCTGCTATAAAACCTCCAAAAAGCACGAAAGTATTAACAATAAAATGATTAATATTGGTGATTTTAAAATAAATATAATATATTAAAAATAAAGAGAGGAAATATGAAAAAACTTTTCAAACAATACATAGTTATATTTTTTATAATAGTAATTATTATGTTGTATGGAATATCCTTTTTTCATACGGCTGTTGTTTCTAACGAAAAAATTGCAACAGAAATTGCACAGATATTACTCAATGAAAAATACAGGGATGAACTTGATGAATTTTTTAAGGATCCAGCTTATAGATTAAATGCAAGACTAAAATATGGATGCTGGATAATAACATTAGATCATTTTTATTATTCTAAGTATCATTACAAAGAGGGAGAGATTCATTTTAGTGAAATCGCAGTAAAAGTTGTTATAAATGCAAAAACAGGACGAGTATACAGCGTTAAAATGAATCTCGCAAAAGAGTGGAATTTTCTTGATGATTGGCAATGTAAATTAATGTTTGATGAAGACACAAGTGAGTGGGGATATCAGACTGTCGAATAACTCCACGCGAATTAAAGCCACTTGGGGACGTACATTTTTTGGCACTAAACCGCTAAAATATTGACAAATGAAAAGGAATATGGTATACTTTGACTAAAGGATGACAGAGTCAGCAAAATGACTAAAGTTATCATCGGAAGCGGAGTATACCATATTTATTGCGAAGATAATCGACAAAACATTTTAGGGAAAAAGAAAACAAACATAATAATATTTTAGCTGAGTTGAAAAAAGAATTTTCAATCAGACATTTGCAAAGGGTTACAGATATTTCAAGGGGCGTTATAACAAAAGCTTAAAAAGATACCAATAAATGTACGTCCCCAAATGGCTGCGTCCCCAAATGGCTGCGTCCCCAAATGGCTGCTGTCCTCAAAGGAGTGATAATTTTATGAGAATATTAGATTACAATAATAACAAGAAAATAGACGATGTGTTGATTTTGTTGAATAAATCTGAAATATTACAGTTAATTGAATATTTACATGAGTTAGAAAATGCTAATATTTCTGAGCATGTTCATTTAAATAATGCAGATTGTACAAAAGAAATTACAATATGCTATTACGAAGAAAATAACACAAGCGGATTTAATGATAGGATAAAAAAGTTAATTGAAGATGACAAGTGAGTGTGACACCGGGGACGAACATTTTTTTGTAGCATGTTTTTATGTGCCCTGTTATGATACAATTGATGGGTGACAAAAAAAG
>CAZHZL010000056.1:11560-16532 GCA_964537245.1 uncultured Oscillospiraceae bacterium | reverse complement strand
GAGCACCACAGTCTTTGAGCATGCTCAAAACTACCTTTTCAATTTCCTTAGGGTTAAAGTCTTTTGAGCACGATATACAGATATCGTCTGCATATCGAGTGTAGAAGAATCTTTTTTCTCCAAAACCATGGGAGAGTTTTCTTGAGATTTCAAAATCAAATGGGATCATGAGCAAATTGGTAAGCATGGGAGAAATAGGTGTTCCCTGGGGAAGCCCACCATTAAGAAAACAAAGCTTGAGACAGTGCTCAAGTGCAATTTTTCCCTCGGGTCTTTCCACTATCAAGCAAAAAGGGTAGAGGTGAGTTATTGTAGTCCAAGCGTATTCGTATGTAAAACTTCCAAAGAAATTATGGAAATCCAGATATTCAAACCAACGACTACCTCTGTCGCGATGATAGATCCTTTCATCACGAGTGCTTCTGCCGGGAACGTAAGCATAAGCGGAAGTGTGCCATTTAGCACAACAACTATCTTCCAGGCATGAGCGAAGCATTTTAAGATGTTCCTTGAGCTGTTTATTGGGTTCGTCAATTGGTCTTTTGCCACCGCTTTTCTTTCTGATTTCGTAGTGGCGATAATATTTTTCCATATGATCAAGGTCATAATGACTCGTAATATCCGCGATATAGCCAAGATGCCTTATCATATCGTTAACATGTGTTGTTGCTTTAATCCCATAAGGGATTTCCGGCGCTTTGAATGTTCTTGTGAACGGAATATCCCTTCCTTTGAATGCATCAAAACTGAAATTTTCGGAAAGGAAATCATCAATCGAAATTTGCTTTGCATGCGGAACTGCATTTAAAGTAACGTAATACATTTGATACACTCCTTTATCCATATCCTTGCATGGTTTAGTCCTGATCTAGAGGCTGCTAACTTGTTGCTAGTGACGTTAATACCCTGAAATCGTTTCTTGCTAGTAGGAAAATCTATTGCTTTTGACCTGTATGTTTATGCCAAAAGTTTTCCTTTCAACTTTCTTTTGTCTAGGTCGGCTAGCAGTTGGGGTTTGAAGATGACAGGAAGAGCTGAAGACGCGTCTCCTCCGAGCCCGCTGCCGTCTAATTTCGCCTTAGTAATCGTTTTCCTTTGGTAACACCTAAAGAATCGTGTTGTTTGAACATACAACGAGATCGATATGGATTCCAAAATTATTTTTCATTCAAGGAGCCCCGTAGAGCTCCACATTAAAATGCTTTTACAAAACCTGCGAACGGATTTGCGAAGATGATATGATGCCAGTCTTCGTTCTTTACCATTCTCATAAAGTTTGCAACCGCCATACCGCAGATACATCTGATGGTAGGCGCCACAGAAAGGGGCTGGTTGCAAGCAGATACAGGTTGCTGTTCGTCTGCTTCTTCTTTGGTAAACTGCATAGTAGATAGCAGACGGGATTTATCCTTAATGCTCTGCCAATCAGCTGCATAGTGCTGAGCTTCTTCCAGTCCTACGCGAATATCAAAGATACCTTTGATTGCCGGGTTGCCTTCATTTTCCTCGCAAATTTTCTTACGAAGCTCGATGTTATCAACTGCGAGGAATACATAACCATCGAGAGGCTGGTCGGAATATCCGCGTTTGAAGAGACGAAGTTCTTTGGGGTCTACTTTGATGTCGGGATTGATTCTCATCATCATTTCGGAAACAGCATCAACTTTAAGTTTACCGATGTCGGTTGCGTAGAACATCTGATTCGCAACATTGTGTGCTTCGACAGTGTCGAAGTCATAAAGGGAAACTTTTGTGAGGCCAAGACGAGCGATGTTTTCTGCAACAGTGCTGCCTACTGCACCGCAACCGATGATATGTACTCTGCCGTCACATTTTTCGGGTTTGAAAAATTCATAAGAACGTACGAGATCCATAGATTAACTTCCTTTCCTAAATAAATTCCTCTATATTAGCAAGTCCTGGTTCCAAATAAACCTCTTGGTATCTAACTGTTTTTGTGGGTTTGTAACTGGAGGAAATCACTCTTTCAATGCAGCAATACTCCCACATATCACCTTGATCTTCATCAACGTTATCTTCCAGAAATTCGCCGACGCGAGTAAAATGGTATGGAGTTTCCTCAAGGTTCGCCAAATATTCCTCAGTTTGGATAACCTCATCAAAGGCAGCATACCATTTCATCCAATATAATTTTGCAACTATGACTTGATCTTTGTCATCCTCAAAAAATGATAATTCTGCACCACTCCAAGTATCGTACGCATCTCTGCAATTCTCTTTAAAGTAATGCATCATAGTTTCAAAATCTTTTTTGTACATAGCTAAAGCTACATTACTGCAATATCCCATTGGATTCCTCCTCTCTATATGAAGTCGTCGATATTTATAATGTTTTCCAGCAAGGTAATGTTTTCTTCATAGACATAATAGCCATGGCCATCTGTACATCTTAGTTCACCTGTGTGCGAGGCATCTAAATCATTCTTATAGAAGTCATACTCATCCCAGCAAACGCCAATAGGAGGACACCCTTCAACATGTCCATAGACAGTTCCAGTTTCTCCTTCTTTGACCCGTGCGTAACCTTTGACGCATCGGACTCTTTGCCCCGCATGGAAATTCATATAAACTCCTCCAAGTCAAGGAGATTATCTGCATGAGAAGCCACATAATAAACCTTACCGTAACGCGCAATACATTCGGACATTCCGTCGTTAAGGTCAGGATCATCGTGGTGATCATCTATAAGGCCGCTCCAGTCATCGAAATCACGAATATAGTTAAGAGTTACTTCTTCACGCCAATAGTCATCAAATTCATCATCACTTGATTCGGTATCAAACCACGGTGCTAAAAGGCAGGATTCATCGTGTGCCCAATCGATATCAAAATAACCAAGTGCTTTGGCTTCTGCTTCTGTATGCACGTAGATGGCAGCATGTTCGCGATTGTGTTTTTTAATTTCATAAGGGAGAATCGGTCGAGGGGTTATGTCAAAGTATTCTTTGATAAACGAACAGAAATAACGATTCTTTTCTTCAATAGTCATTTTTTTGATTCTCCTTTCATATAAATTCTGATATGTCAATTGTTTCAGTGTCGATGTTTGCAACATAGTAAACTTTTCTACAACTCTTTATATCACTGGCGACGACGGATGAATTTGGATTCCATGCACGATAATCACCTTTGTTCTGGAGAGGGATTCCAAGATTATTATGACAAGATATCAACCTTGGATATCTGCCAAGGGGACGATCGGAATATCTTCCAGAGAGGGAACGAGGAAACTCATCTTCATTGTTTATAAGCACCACAACGGGGTCATGAAAAGGATCAAGCCTTCTTGCTGTTTCCGGACTGATTCTTACAGGAGTTACACAGAAAGTTTTCTCAATGTAATCAATAAAAAATGAAATCGGTAAATTTTCGTCCTTCATATAAATTCCTCCAATTCACAAGAAGAAGGAGAAGCAAGGCAAACGAGATGAGAGTTTACCAGCCGCCGTAGCTGTTGTAACCATCGTAATCATAGCCGTGGCTGCTATTGCCCCAAGTGATGTCGCGTGCTTCTTCGAGCAGAGCATAGTAGGTGTTGAGAACCATACCGTCATTTACTTCTTCAAACAGCATTTCCATGACCGCTTCTGCTTCATCCTCAGTGATCATGCACTGTGTCATCAGTGTTTTCTTAGTAACATTGAGTTCGTTTAGGGCCTTAATTCCTTTAACATCGCTCTTTTTATCTCCGGACTTAGCGCCTTCAGAAGAGCCAGCTGCTCCGGATCCAGTCGAAGCAGGAAACTTTTTAATGCCCGAACCTGCTCCAGTTCCTTTTGGGTTGGAACCTTTGGAATTGTAGCTTCCATAGCTTCCGCCATAGTTGTAAGTTTTTGTGGAGAGTTTATCTTTCTTTTCATTTTTGCACCATTCCAGAAGGTTGTCCCCGACCGGGACAACGAAATCGATTTCTTTAGTGTCGTACAGCATATTGGTTACCATATCGTAAATGGCTGCCGTGAACTCGAACGACTTATTCATGATGAAGAAGATGAAATAACCATCTTCGGGGTCAAGAATTTCAACGACATCTTTACGAGAACTCATGTCGGTAGAAGAGGGAGTAGGGCTCATGTTTACGTGAGAATGCCCCTGGAAATTAAGCTTGCATCTCTGTTCACGAGGGATTTTCCCAAGCCAAATTCCTCTCTCACCCTCATCAATATCAACAGTTGCACCAGACACAATCTGAGGATAAACGAGAATGTCGGTGACTTTGAAATGAGTTTCATCGATTCTGTCGACGATTCCGTTCCAAGCGATTTCACTGGAAGTAGTACATACAAGGGCTGTCATCTTAGCCCAAGCTTCAGCAGTAAACTCAACCTGAGGTCTTTCGAAGTCGGGGTCGGTATATGCGTAAGGCATTTTATACTCAATGCACCCATTGGGGAGAATGCCGCTTTCGAGTTTTTTCATGTATTCATCCACTTTTTCAAGCAGAGCTTTTCTGGTTTCTTCCAACATATTTGTTGTTGCACGTATCGGCTTAGGCATTAAGATTCCTCCTTAATCCATTTAATGGCATCAACATAGTTTACTTTTCTTCCGTCAGGAAGGAGATAGGGGGTTACTGCTTTATTCCAAAGCTGTTTTTCCGAATATCTTTTAACAACACAATAATCGGAGAAGACAAGATAGGGAACGGAGCCGATTGCCTGAGAAACTGCGCCAGCATAATCACCTTTACACAGACAATCATTTGTTACCTGGTCGTTGGTGCCGAAACATTCATAATAATAATGATGCGGCTGAGGTGCATATCCTATGAATTTCGGAGCGGGAGTTGCAGTGGTTTCATGATGCGTACCAAGAACAGTAATTTTTGCGTGTTCAAGAGAAAGCTGGAAATTGGAATAAACGGGAATTTTGATATCGCGTTCGATAAACACGGAGGTCATAAGCGCTTTCGCATCATCGAAAGTTATGGAATGGTCGTTGAGGCCCTCGT
>CAZHZL010000056.1:0-11550 GCA_964537245.1 uncultured Oscillospiraceae bacterium | reverse complement strand
GGTTTGCGCCAGCAGTAAAAATCAAATCGTTACCCTGCCAATTGCGAATTGCAACGGATGGTCTGCCGACGAAAATCCTCATAAGAGAGGAGCCATCGTCTTCGTCTTCAACCTCGAGGGACTGTTTGCGGATGTATTCGTCTCTGATTTTCTGGGTGTATTCGGAAAGACTGTTTGCAATTCTTCTGTATTCGCTGTTATAGCTGTCAAGGTTGCGGATACACTGTCTGAGGAGAGTGCCTCTTACGCCCTTGAAAGCATTTTTGAATTTAACCGCCTGTACTCTTTCAGCAACATCGGTTTTTTCGTAAATTTTTGTTGCAGCGGCAGTGAAAGCTTCATCGCCAATGTCAACAGATCTTGCAAGAGCACGTTCTTCTTCGCTGAACGGGTGCTCACCGCCAGTATGAGAGAAGTCGCTCTTCACACCGAAATACCAAGGAATAATTCTGGGACAAAGTGCCGCACAGCAGTTCCAGAAATAATCGCTTGTTACAGAACCAACTATAATTGCGATTTTCTTTTCTTCGTTGAAGAAAATCTGCATGAAATCGCCATCGTCTTTGTACTCCTGTCTTTCGATGCGTCCTTCAAAAAAGGTATTTACTATATCATTAGGTGCGAAACCGTTTCTGGTGAGAATGGTTTTGACCGGAGTTTTCAAAGTTTTGTATTTGCCTACGTAAACGTAGTTCAAACTTCCGGGCATGAATTCAGTCGCGTCGAGGCGAACTTTTGCATCATCGACTGTAAGCCCGGAATAGTCGGTGACTACAAAGTTGAAGATTTCCCCGTCTTTAAGTCTGGGAGGGAGACAAGCACGGAAAATGATGCGGGGAACTTCATGTCTTGTCTGATCGGTGTTGTGCTCAACTATCTGAGGATAGCATTCAGCAAGAGCTTTTTCACCAATCTCTATATGAGTGGAAAGTGTACTTACAGGATATTTTTCATCCATTTTGTTTCGCTCCTTTGAATGTAAAGTTTACGAGGGCGGTTGCCCGCCCTCGCTTTTGGACGGTTTTGATTATGCGTTCTGCATTTTTGCGGAAACGACGATGTCAACAACGTTGCTGCTGTCAGCAAAGGTGCTGAGAGGTTTGTTTACATCGGTGACAATTTCACCGCCGATGGTGAGCTGTCTGGAGGTGGAAATACCGTGTTCTTCACAGAACTGTTTGAGGGTGGTGGTACCGGAAATGATTTCGGATTTGCAAGTAGATTCGATAGAGTAGTAAACCTGAACCATAAATAAATTCTCCTTTTATTTTACAAATTTGTTTATTTTTGAAAATTGATTTTGGAAAGAGTAGGGAGAGGAGTTTTAATTCCTCTCCCTTTATGTTGCTGTGAATCAGAGGACTTCTACAGCTTCAGCGATTGCTGCTTTCTCAGCCTTGATTGCTTCGAGAGCAGCAGCGATGTTCTCTTCTACCTCATTGAGGCGAAGAATTGCAACACCGACGGCGTCGACAACAAGGGTTTTTGCGTCGCCTTCGCCTTTGGGGAGAGGCATAGTTACACATGCAACCGGTTTGTCGGTTTTGGTTTCTGCGTTGAACTGAACACAGAAGGGGCGAACCTGTCCAGCTTCACCGTAGCCTACAGCGAAGATGGCGTTTTCGCCTTTTTCGTCGTAGAGTTTGAGAAGGTTGGGACGGTGCTTCTCGACGAGCTCGATTTCCTTTCTGGTGTATTTGGATTCGACAACATAAACGTTGCCAGCGACTTTGATTCCTGCCATAATGCAAAAATCTCCTTTCATAAAAATATTTTTTTAATATATTGCTTAATTTGGTTTCCCAAAATTAATGCCTTAGTTAAATGATTTCTTCGAGATCCAACGGAAGCTCATCAGTAGGGATGATAAAGTAATGAAAGCTATATCCATGCTCGAAAAGCCAAGAAAACTCGTCATAATGTTGCAAAAACTTACAATCTTTGCTACGACAAAATACAAATTCATCAGTATCATCTAGAACATAGTAAGAAATTTCTAACACTTTTAATAGCTTGTGCTCAAGAGAAGAGTCTTCTGGTCGCCACACGCACATATCGACATTTCTTGCTTGAAATAATCTCTCAATTTGTTTTATTGACATAGTCACGGTATGAAATCCAGAAGCTTCGACTTCATTGATGAAATCCTGTCGTGATATCATTTATATCAACTCCTCTATATTTAAGGGTTCTTCAGCGGAAGGAATAATATAATACTCCAGGTCATTCCAATCCTCGTCACCGTAAACACTACGGATACCGCCGCTCGTAAAATAAGTGCTATGCTTTGAGTATTGAGGGTTAAACAGAAGCATATTTGCACATCCATAACCGGTATTTATATTCATGCTACCGAACAATGCAATTTCAGGAAAGTCTCTCGTTACTAAAACGCACATACCGTGTTCTTCTGTTTGGCGAAGAGAACGGATTTGTTCAAGCGTCATAAATTTCAAACGCGATTCATGTCCATAACTGGTTATGTCGCGGATAAAATCTTCCTTTGATATCACTTGAAATCACCTTCTTTGCTTCGAAAAAACAAAGAATTTGAGTTTTCTAACTCTGGCACACCAAACTCTGTTATGTATCGAGCATCTCCTCCTCTTCTTTTTGGTCATCGAGGAATTCGTAATGTTCCTCATCGGAAACGAACTGCATTATGCGTCCGTTTTCATAAACGTTGTAACTGAAATCTCCGTACATACTACGAACTCCTTTCTAAAGTTGAAATTTATTTTATTTTTTGAAAAGAGAAAAGCTGATCTTTTGTGATAAACAAATTGACTCTTTAGCCAAAAGCATCCCAATAACTTTCCGGCACTCCAAGGTCAGCGGAGAGACTTATGTAGTCATAAGGGTTTTCCTCCTCAACCTCGGGTCTTCCATAGAAAGCAGGGCGTTCGATGATAGGGACTCTGTAACGCATCTGCACCACCAAAGAGGGGCCTGATATGAATTCCTCTACCGGGCGATTTGCCACGATAAAGCGGTCAACCTCGGGAGTTCCGATGAAGGTGTGCTCATTAACGAAGAGAACAGGAAACGCTGCAGTTTTCATCGTTCTTGAACGTTTCATCTTCTCATCGGTAATAGCAGGGAAGGGATATTTTTCAAAAAGAGAACCAAAGGTCATAGTCCCTCTTTCGATTGATTCGCAAACGGCGGGTTTGCCTTCGCGGAGAATGCGGAGATTGATTTTTGATTCCATTTTCATTTTCCTTTCACTTTTATTTTTTTCTTGACTACGGTAAGACAGTCACGAATTTCATCATCGAAGGTATATTCAATTGTGTAACGGGTTACAAGAATACCCCAGCTTACGCAGGGCAATTCTTGATCGTCTAAGTTAGGCATTATTTGCCAGCATTCGTCAGAAAGATTACCGAGCGGGCGAGCTGTACAGATAGCACCTCTTTCTTTCGCAGGGGATTCAATCACGCTCATCTGCTTTAGTTGGCTATCATAAACGTGATCTCCAGTTTTAAGCGAATAGAACTGAGCTTCAGCGATCATTCTTCATTTTCCTTTCTTAGATGATTTCGTTTATGTCGAGAGAGAAAGACTCGCAAGGAGAGTTCAGACAAGCATAACCCTCAGATGTATTTGTATATGCCCATTCGCCCTCGACGGCGTCCCATCGAACTCGAATTCCATCCTCTGTCTTTTTTATAACGGTACCTAGTCGGTTTGTTATGGACGGAAAACGCCTACCGGAAGAACGAATTCGACTTCCAACTTCCAGGTTATCAAACTGCTCTTTGGTAATCATAATCAAGTAGCCTCCTATATTATTTCTTCTAAATTAACAGGCTCGCACCTACGAATTAAAGAAAAGCAGTAATTATTGTTAAGTGTGGATAGGTCGTAGAAAACTTCTCCAATGTGATGTTCGCTGTAATCGTCATAGAAATCAATGCTAACTTCATCGTTGGAAAGAAATTTAACTACGATTCCGGAGCACTGGCTATGTTCATCTTTATAAACGACTTTATCTCCGATATGAAGATGATCAAAATCGCGTCTCATATAAACTCCTCCTAGGGTTTTATTTAATCATATTCGCCGGGCCACACAATAAACTTTTTAGTAAGCAGCTCTTCCCCGGTGTTTTCTTTATAAAGAAGCTTAAGATGCTTAATTGTTTCCTGATAGATAACGATAGACGCACGATCATCGTTTATAGCATCATAAGAAGCCAGGTGAACACACCAATCGATTTTCCTTATAAAACTATCAACTTCGTATTTTATTTGTTCTGCCGTAAGCTGAGTTTCATCTTGAAGTGTATATTTATCAAGAATATTTCTCATTTCTTCTTCGACATACTTATGCCAACTCATATAAACTCCTCCAAATCTACAGATTTATATTGACAAACGAGTACATATCCAGGATAAAAAGCTAAGTCATTGTGTTCAATCTCAAGAACATCGCCTGAAATGAGACTCGTCCAGCGGATGATTGGATGTTCAGGTTTTTGCGTTGATGAAACAATTCCGGAATACCGCTTTTCACCATTACTTATATAATCAACTCTGTCGCCAACTCGGAGGCTTTCGACTTCTTGTTTTGTCATATGAATTCCTCCAAGTCTATAGGGGAACTTTGTTCGATGATATATTCAAAGCATTGGGGAGTCCACTGCCAGGAACCGATATCTTCCTTTACGCGAATTCTAGGCAACCCATGAAACAAACCTTCTTCTATCTCTGGAAGTGATTCAACAGTTACAATTTCGCCGTTCAAGTCGAGCATCGAACCCATGCAAAAGGTGTCTTTGGTTCTCTTTAAATCATCGATAACTTTCAGCCGATCGCCGGGCCTGAGATGACAAAAACGGTCAATCGTAATCATTACTATCACCTCTGAAATCATTGTGCCAATTAGAAATGTGGCCGTCATCGTCAGGAGTTTCGTAAATAATCGCAGGAAAACGAACCGGAATTCCTTCGCTGACAAGAAAATCGCAAATCATATCGGCGACCGGGCCAATATATTTCATATCCCAGGGAAATTCATTTTCGTTTTTCTCTGTGATTACAAGCAGACAATCATAAACCACGTTTTCGACTTCGTCGATGCGGCGTTCTTGCCAACTTGTAAATTCAAGTGCTTTGAAACCCGCCATTGTTTCGCCTCCCTATATAAGATCCGTTATATTTATTACGGGAATTTTTCTCCCGATAAATTTGATTTCTTTACTGCCAACGGCGAAATGATAAGCAATAATTCCGCTTTCGTATTTGACTTTTGCCATCATGCGATCACCGTGACCCTCATGACGAAAATAGCCAACTGCGATAACTTCGCCACGCCCGTAGTTTGAGCCATTAAGGGTGTTTCCTTCAACGATGTCACCGACTTTGGCTTTATACATGTTAATCACCTCGGTTATGCGGGAATATCAGGGGAGCGGAGAGAACGCCTCATATCGTACTCCCCAGCTTCCAATTTTCTTTTTGTTATTCTTCTGGCGGCTTTGTCCACAGACGATTTCGTCGTGCATTTTACAAACTCGGCGTAATCGTAAAAGTCGAGATTTAAACAGAACTCTTTGTAAAGCAGAGCTTCCTTTTCTTTGATGTAACTTTCAAGTTCAGGTGTCATAAGCCAGCCTCCTTTGTTAGGTGAGAAAATAGAACATATGTTCTACTATTTTTTAAATGCCTTTCGGCACGTTTTATGGAGTGAAGGAAGAGGGGAGAATCGAACTCCCATTTGATTTGCATCAAAAGATGCATTTTCGATTCTGAAAGCAAATTCATTCTGAAATTCTGCTCGCATTCAAAAATGTCTTTGTTCTTACTTTTCTTTTCGAATATCAATGCACTGCCATTGTGCTACTCTTCCGAATGTGCTCCTGTAACCCCGGAGCACGGTTGGAACAGAGGCGACGATAACGCAATCCTCAGTTAAGATTCATATATGGTGCAGAATTGTATCGAGCGCTTATTCTTAAAATCGAACATATACGAACATATGTTCTTAAAAATGAGTACAAAAAAGACGAACTGTGTTCAGCTCGTCCCATTCCCTCGTTTTTTCGTTTGTGAGGCCATTATAGCACACTTTGCATTTCTGTCAAGGGGTTTAACCCTCGTTGGTGCAAAATTAGTACAAATTGTAAGAACTTTTGGAAATTACATTGCGTACTCAGGAGCTTTGGCGGTGTTGACCAGGTAAAGAATACCCTTACGAGTGAGCGCTTTGATGGGGAGATTTTCTTTCTTGATAAGCTGGGTGAGGCTGGACTGTTTTGCATTTGCAGAAGAGCCGGATACGCCGTCTACTTTTGCAGAAACGGAATCCATTGCGAGAAAGGCAATGAGAGAAGCTTTGTCTTTGGAGCTGCGGTATGCGGTAATTCCAGGGATTTCATCGATTTTGCAAGGGGTAAGAGTCATAGTGTGTTCTCCTTTCGAATGTAAAAAGTATTTTATTTTAATGAGCACCGTGCTCATTAGAAACTGATTTCCGTGCTCAAACCTTGTTTGAAGAATACGAGCTTAATATAATTGCCGTGCTCGAAGAGTACGAGCTAACAAAACCGTGCTCAAAAGCTGAGCACGGTTCAGAAAGCTCTATTCAGAAAGGAATGAGAAAGGGATTTTATTAAATTGTGGCATCAAAAAAAGAGCACCGGTTGGTGCTCTTAATTTCTGCCGGTTCGTGAGGTGAGGTAGCAATATGGAACGCCACTCTACGGGCGCAATTTTTTAGATAGGAACGTAAAGATTGTGGAAGGACATATCTACGCAGACTTTTCCATCTACTGCATAAATCTCATACACATTTACTTTTGCCATTTCTTCGGCAAAACGAGTATGGAAAATATCAGTCCACATATCGAAGTGCTCGGTGTCGATGTGAAGATAGCCAGATGTTTCGGTAACTGATTTCTTTACTGCGATCTGGAGGTCATTGTGACTCGGGGATTCTTTCAGCCAAAGATAATAATCAATTACCTCTCTCATTTTATTATACACAGTCAAATCAATTTTGTGATTTTCGGGTGTATTATCGGTCACAGCCTGGCCGAGGCGTTCTATCATTTCTGCATAAGTTGCCATATTATTACCCCTTTAATATAAATTGAGGATTAAGCCCTCTACAGAGAGCAGACCATACGGGCACAACCCCGCGCTTGCCGGAATAAACCCTACGAAAGGTAAGGAGCACGCAAGCAACTGCTCTCTATAGAAAACTTAATCCCTTTTCAAATTATAAAGGGATTTTATCTGTTTGTCAAGTAGGAGCCTCAAAAAAGAGGCTCCAAAATTGCTCTATTTAGGTAAAAAGCGCCATGTAACGCTGAACAAACTCTTGCTTCATGTCAGGGACTTTGGAATACATTTCCAAATAGGTTTCGATTTGCTTTTCGGTAAGCGAACCAAAGCCGTCTTCCGTCAAGCCTACGACAAGGAACGTGCCGGCAATGATGTCATATGCTTCACCGGTTTCCTCATCGTAGAGAAATCTGTTCGGCGGTAAATTATGGAGTTTACCTTCTTCGTTGCAAATAAGCGCGACTTCATCTGCAAAGGGGTAGAGAGCTTCTACGAACCCGTCAACCTCACGCTGGAGCAATTCCAATCCGGGTTCGATTTCCTTTGTGTATGCGGGCTTCTGAGGCTCTACAACAATGATTTTCATTATACCACCTCTGTTATATAAACTCGTCCAAAGCCACCACTCCGGCGACTGTAAGGACGGCGATAAGCACAGCTACAAGCACTATGCTGCCGAGAAATTCAAACATAAATCACTTTTCTAACTCCTTTTCAATTTCATTTCCTCTGTATCCAAAGTAAACTCCAAGGAGGATAAGGGCGATTCCGAGAGGTATGCAGTCAAAGGCTGTAATGCCAGTCATTATGAGGAAAATTCCAAGTGCGACGAAGTTTGTTGCTTTGCGGCGCAAGTCTTTGCGATTTACTTTCTGATTACAGCGCATTGCGGCACTTCCTTCCTGTTATTTATGCTAATTTAGCGAGGGCTTCCAGATCGTCAGCTATACGCTTCCACGCAGAATATTCTGTGTAATCCATAGAGTTTTTGTTCGGGACTACGCAAATAATTTCGCCGGTGATTGGATCGTGACCTTTGCTACATACAGCCTGAAGATTGTCCATTGCTTCGCAGCGCAATTCTTCGACTGCAAGAAGATAAGCAATTCGTTTCTGATTTTCGGCAGTAAATTTATCACGCCAAAAAACTTCGTTGGTGCTTCGAGTCATAATACGATTTTCCTTCCTGAATTAAAATTTGATTTCGATTTTGATTTTATCCGGGAAAACCGGGGTCGCAGTTTCGCGGGCTACTTCAGCGCTGACCGCCTGAAGTTCCTCGAGGCAGGTGAGGCAGAATTGCTCCCAAATTTCGTTTGAGATTTTGTCATAACAAAACCATTGATACACAGGAATGTAATTCGTCAAGCAATTTCCTTTGTCAATGCAGTCATTAACTACGAGTTCGTACTTGTTCACGCAAGCACCTCCGATTTTTAATTAAATTTCGATTACGATTTCAATTTCCTTAGAGGGGCTGAAGCCCGGGTGAAGAGTTCTAAGCTGATGCGGAACCCATTCAAGAGGGAAGATGTCGCGGTAGTTCTGGTAGAACCTGCGAAGCTCGTCGAAAGCGCTTTCCATCTTATACGGGTTGCAAACTTTCGAAATATAGCTGATATAGTTTGCAAATCTGCGTACCTCGCCGGGTTCGTTTGGTATGCAGCCGGTAGCAACTGCAAGATTATAGATGCTATGCTCTGCGGTTGCGGGATCGATTTTCATCGTGAGGCAAGCGTCAATGATACGCTCAATTACAGGCTTGGTATCCACTACAAGCGCGGAAAAGGTTTTGGAATTCATAATGCGATTTCCTTTCTGATTTCGTTAAAGGCAGCCAAGGTAGGCGCCGGAGACATCAACAGTAATGCAGCGGACGGTTTCACCACGCTTGCGGTGAAATCTCGCGTCTGCGGAGGTCTTAAAGTGACGCACCTTGAAAAACAGTTCAATGTCATTTGCGCGTTCAACCGGGACGCAAACAAAGAAGTTTGAGGTTTCCATGCTAATTCCTTTCTTTTCGCTACGCTCAAGGCGATTTTGAAATTGATTTCCTTTGTGAAGCGCACACTTATCGAATTGCACTTGGTCATAACACGCCTCGGTGTTGGTAAATGTTATGACATCGGCGGACTTAACCGCAGGCGTACCACTAACACCCATTTAATGCCGGAAGGAGGCAGGGCGACGCTGCCAGTCTTGAAGCAAACGCCGCCCCTATGTAAGAAAAGAGGAGCAAATCGAAATGCGATTTCCTTTCCCAATCAAGAAACTTTGGGCATGCGGTACTCAATGCGGTAGTCCTCACCGGTTGCAATGCGGTGGCAAACCTGTGCGACAAGAGCGTTCATTTCCTTTGCAGAGGAAGCCGCAACGGTGAGCGCACGACGACTTTTCTTTGCAAAGAGCAGGCGAATGAAGGCGGCATCGTGGGTGGTTACCTTGAAGTTGAGTTCTCCGTCGCCCTCGCCAAGCATAGCGGTGACAACTTCCTGAAGCTGTTTCTGAATCTGGGTTTTGGAGGTCGGGGTGTTTCCAAGTTCGATTTCCTTTGCAATCTGGCGGATTGTGTAGGTATCGGCAATCATTTTCGGGTCAATACCGATTTCCTGTGCGGCATAGAATGTGATAAGCTGGGTGAACTTCTCAATCATGAAAAGCCACTTATCGTTCGCACCGACGGAATGACCAAGAGCGGACTCCGCATATTTTTTGAAAGCGGCAAGCTGAACATAATACTCCGGCTCGATAACTTCACGGGTGACGAGGTCGCTGTCCTTTTCCTTTTTGTCACGGAAGGAAATTCCGTTATAGGAATGAACCTTTACCACTTCAAGCAGGGGGTCACTTGCATTGCAGCACTCAGCATAGAAAAGAGTGCGAGCATTATCGTTGAAAAGGGCTTTTGCGTCAACACAAGCTTTGTTGTGCTTGTTCATTTCGTCAACATTTTTCATGCGAACAGCGTGATTATACGCTTTGATTGCTTCGTCAAGGTCACGCCTTGCATCAACCATATTCTGTTCATATCCGGCGGTCGGAATGATAACTCTGGGTTCAACGGAAACGGGCTGAATTTCGGGGGTTTCGACTTTTGTTGCTTTTTTTGTCATTGTGAGGCACTCCTTTGGAATGTAAATTTTTATGCGAAAATAAGCGCATATTAAAACGCTCCACCGAAGTGGAGCGCTCTGTACACGCTTATACAAGCGGAATGCTATTTATTACATAACTTTGTGACGCATTTTTTGCAGACTTTGGAAGTGAATCGCAATTCCGTAGGAAATGCAAATTCATACCAGCATAGCTATGCTCCGTAGGAACACAGCACCGAGTTTCCTTCGTCACGCAAGTAGTGCGAAACTCCGTTATACCTTGTCTGTTCTGCAAGCCGCATTTAGGCTCTGGCAAGGCTAAACCTCCGGGGATTTTCACTATCTCGCTCCGTGAGCCTAACTCTCACGCACCGGCGACGCTCTTGCTGCCAAGAGTAACCCGCCAGCGGTACTCCCTGACGGTGGAGCACAGATCGCGCCAATAGGTGCAATCCGTTATACTTTGCCGCTCGGCTTGCGTTTGCGCCGCTTTGCTCCGTTTCGCCTTACCTTGCCGCCTTGCGGCGGTTGCGGCTCGGTGGCGGTGCTCGGCGGTTGTTGCGCTTGCCTTGCGGTTGTTATTGTTTCCGCTCGGAGCGGTTGCGGCTTTGGAGCTGTTCAGCTTTGGAGCTTTGGAGCTGTTCGCCGTTTCCGCTGTTTCTTGCGGTTACATATATATAGACTAATAAAACTCAAAAACTCACAAGAATTTTTAATTTTTTTGAAAAAATTTTTTTGCGACTGCTTGCGGTGGTGCTCCGGTCTTGGCGGTTGTTTATTTCGGTATCATATAATAAAAACCGCTTGCGGCTGTTTTGCGGTGGTTGTAAGGCTCTACAATGAATTTATATATAAAAACAGTAAAGTTATATACATAAACAAAAAAGCCGTTAAACAGTCTGTAAACGGCTGTAACGGCTTTTATATAAATATTCCGGCGGCGGTAATAATAAAAAAACCGCCTTGCGGCGGTTTTTCAGTTTATGCGCTTATCTTATGCGCCTTTGCGTACTCTTGCATTTTTTTAATACTCCGGCTTGCCACAACCTCGGCGGCGTGTTTGTTTGTGAAAATATCGCTGTATTTCTCGGCTATTGCTTTGTAAGAATAACCGAGAATATAATGAGCTTTAATAACAAGCTGCTCGCGCTCGTTAAGAACGCTATACAAATCAGCAAGAACGGCATTGTCAAAAATAAGCTCGTACTCGTCAGCAGTTTCAAGCGTTCCGGCGAAATCGTTTATATCAGTTATATATGCGTAAGTCTGTTTGCCAAATTTCCATGGTGTATGCCTCGGAAATTCTAACTGCTGCATTTTGTAACAACCCTTTACACCTTGTTTAATAAGATACAAGCGGCATTGTTCAGCTGTTAAAATAATCT
>CAZHZL010000055.1:4791-16710 GCA_964537245.1 uncultured Oscillospiraceae bacterium | reverse complement strand
TATCAAAGTCAAAGGTGTTAAGGGGTATCTTTGGCTTATTATGGATGCTGTTTCAAAAGAGTTTCGTCCTTTCAAACAAATGATTGAGCGTCTTAACCGTACATTTAAAGCTTCTTACCGTTGCACTTGCGGTTATGATAACTTCGACGGTTCTGATTATGCTGTTGCTCTTTGGGTTTGTTATTATAACTTCTTAAGACCTCATAAATTTAATAACTACCAAGTGTTAAACAAAGTTGATATGCTCGGTAATGCCGATACTATGCAAGCCAAATGGCAATTAATTATTTTTTCAGGTCAAAAAGATATGCTACTTGACACTACCAAAAATAATATGTATTATTTTAACACTTTTGTATTAATATGTCAAGATTTTTTATGTACATTTATACTTAAAGTTTAATGCAGTTTGTTCCGTCCTTTGTTACATAATGAGTTTTAACCCCAAGCAAATCCATCCATTTTCTTGTGAGCGTAGTACCATACATACGCACCCTGCCCTGTTTGATAAGCTTATCTCCGTCAGAAAGATATTCTGGAACGACAGGCTCGTTATAAAGCCAGTCAGCACAGCACCACATACAAGCCTCGGGCATAATTTCAGCATAAACCTCCATACTTACATTCATATGACCGTGGTGCGCCATCTGAACTATATCAGATTTCAGAAGATGTCTTGATTCTCTGAAAAGAATATCGCCTCCGTCAGGACCTAAGTCACCTAAGAAAAGTACAGTTTTATTCGGAGTTGTTACTTTAAAAACAAGCGAGCTGTCATTCATAAGATTATTAGTCAGTCCCTCATGATATGAAAATATAAAATTAATTTTACATTCATCAACAGTTATAGACTCACCCTGCGTTGTTATATGCGAAATATCTTTTATTTTCGGCTCGATTTTCATAAATGCAGGAAGCATTTCATTGAGTTCAGTCTTTAAATATTCATAATCAAGAACATTATGATTATCTATGAGTGAATATGGCGGAAAATTATAATAAACCTTTTCTATATCAAAATCCGCACCACCGTTTTTTTCAATTTCATCAACAAAACCGCTTATATGGTCGTTATGTGCATGAGTAAGTATCCATGCGCTTATGTGTCTGCCGCCGATATATTCCTTTAAAAGAGGCATATCCTCCGGTCTTCCTCCGTCAACAACAATGACATTGTCATTTTTTGTAACCAAAACAAAAGACATCATATAACGGCTTGTTTCGGTAAGCTGATACAATAAGGTTTCTTTCATCAATTTGCACTCCTTTTTATATCTCCGGCTTAAAGCATGGCATAAGCTGAAGCTTAAATAAATTATTTTTATGCTTTGTATCTATAATTTTTTTCTTTTCTTCATCTTCGCAAATACCTTCGCGGATATATTTATCAAGCTCCGCATAGGTAAATCCTAAGTTTTCCTCATCTGTTTTTCCGCAAAGTCCATCAATTGGAGTTTTATCAACAAGCACATCGGGAAGTCCCAACGCTCTTCCGATTTCCTTAACCTCTGTAACAGTAAGGTTACACATAGGCGAAAAATCGCCTGCCGCGTCACCGTATCTTGTGGAATATCCTACCCAATCCTCAGATAAATTACATGTATTAACAACTCTGCCGTTACAGCTTTGTGAAACTGCATAAAGCGTTGTCATTCTTATTCTCGGCGGAATATTTGTTTTTGTCTGAACTGAAACAGAAAGTTCAGTCGGCATACTGTTTAAAATACCGTCTACCGCTTCTTTTACATTTATAACATAATGCTTAATTCCCAGATGATTTACCAGAAGATGAGCCATATCAATATCGTGCTGCTCACCACACGGCATTAAAACGCCTATTACTCTTTCCTTTCCCAAAGCTTCAACGCAAAGTGCCGCTGCAACAGAGCTGTCCTTTCCGCCCGATATACCTACAATTGCATTACAGCCCTCTCCATTATTTTTAAAAAAATCTCTTATCCATTCCACACAATCGTTTTTTACTTTAACAGCATTAAACATTTTTACATATCTCCTTATTCAATTACATCTATCTGACAACATTTCATCGTTGCAAGAGCCGCATTGTGAGTCTCAACGCTGACGCCTGCGCAACAGCTTGCGTCAACACTTATATTCACTTCGGGAAAATTAGCTTTTAACAAAAGTGCGTTTGATACAACGCAAATATCTGTGCATAGCCCGATAAGCTCTATTTCAATGTTGTCATCTGCATATTTTTCTTTTATAATTTTCGGAAGATTTACAGAGCCGAAGGTTATTTTCTCTACCGCAGTATAATTTTTCCCCAAAAGTGACTCTTCTACACTTTTATCAAGCTTCCAGCCGTCTGTTCCTTTTATGCAGTGTGCAACGGGAAGCTTTTTTCCCTCGGCAGTATCCATATAATTTTCAAAATGAGTATCATATGTAACAAAAATATCTCCCGAATGATTTTCTATTTTTTTGCAGACATTTTTAACTATCAAAGCTGCTTCTTTCGTTCCCAAAGCACCGTCCACAAAATCTTTTTGCATATCCACTACAACAAGTATTTTTTTCATATGTCCTTTTCCCTCCCCATAAAATATCCCATTATAAGTTCAAAAGCAATTTTAAGCCCTACGGGAATACTTTCTTTTAAGACCTTTTCTTCTCTTGTGTGACCACCGCTTCCCAAAAAGCTTCCCACACAAATTGCAGGAATACCCATTGACATTGGAATATTGCAGTCTGTTGAGCCTGAAGTCTTTTTGCATTTTATTCCCGAATATTTTTCGGATATAAAAGCAGCTCTGTCCGACATCTGTTTTAACTTTTCTTCATCATATCCGCTTCCGCAAGGTCGTATTCCAAGCACTTTAATTTCAATCTCGGCAATACCCGATTTTTTTATCTTATCTGCTTCCGCTTCAAAAAATTCTTTCATTTTATCAAGACAATACTGTGAATCCGACCTGTATTCATAAAGCATTTTCGCACTCTGTGCAATTGTATTTACAGATGTGCCTCCCTCAACTATTCCGACATTATATGTAGTTTTGCTGTCTTTTTCCTTTGGAATTTCACATTTGTATAAGTTACATATAAGCTGCGACATAGCGTGAATTGCATTTCTGTTTCCAAATGCATTAAAGGAGTGACCACCCTCTGTTTTAAAAGTTATTTCATAACGGTGAGAGCCGACGCATTTATTAACAAGCGCGTTGTACTGTCCGTCGAAGGTATAAGCCGCCTTTATTTTATTACCGTAGGTTTCCATTATCTTTTTTATTCCCTTAAGGTTTCCGAGTCCCTCTTCACAGGAATTAAAAGCAAACAAAATTCCTTTATCCGATTTTAAATTTTTTTCTGTAATATACCGCGCAACCATAATCAATACAGCCACACATGCGGTATCATCACCAACTCCGGGAGAATAAAGATATTTTTCATCCTCATAAAAGGGTAACTGTTCCCTGTCAGGAAAAACTGTATCTGTATGTGCCATAAAAAGAGTAATT
The DNA here is from genome assembly GCA_964537245.1 of uncultured Oscillospiraceae bacterium. GTDB lineage: Bacteria > Bacillota > Clostridia > UMGS1840 > UMGS1840 > UMGS1840. The sequence goes on along the minus strand of CAZHZL010000055.1, from coordinate 13,228 downwards.
TCTCCGCTTTCACAATTTATGGGATACAATACATTATATACAGAATCTATCTCTACATTTTTTGCGCCACAGCTTACAAGATAGTTTCTTATAAATTCAGCTTTTTCCTTTTCAAATCCCGAAGGAGAAGGGATTTTACAAAGCTCCTCAATAAGTCTGAAAGCTTCCGCTTCGCTGTTTTTCAAATAAGCTATAATTTCATCTGATAACTCAAAATTCATTTTTCTTTTTCCTTTCAAGTTTTTTTGCGTAGCTTATAACCTGCTTAAATGCCTCTTCCTTTTTTACACCCGCAAGCCTCAGCTTATGCGCATACAAAAGCGTTTCCGAAAAATATTCCCCCGGCTGTAAACCTGCTTCTATAAGGTCTTTTCCCATAACATAGGGTCTTGACATAATCTCTTCAAATACTTCCAGTCTTTCAAAAAGAAATTCCGAATTATCACCTTCCCCCTCCTGTTTTATTCTTCCAAGAGAGTCAGAAAGAGAAAAATATATTAAATCATTCGGAGAAACAGACTCGTCAAACATTTTGTTTGTTGCTTTTACAGAAGAACGGCTATTTGCAAGAATATTCGGTCTCATATGCAATTTTGTCATATTAATAACATATTTTTTCAGCTTTGTTTCACCAGTTATCCGTTTAAGAAAGCTTTCAACAAGATAAAGTCCCTCAATTTCATGATTATATGAATGAATAACTCCGTTTATCCGCTTTGTGCATACAGCCTTACCAAAATCATGAACTATTGCTGTCATCATAAAGCCTAAAGGGTATGTGACCTTATCTCGAAATGCTGCAGCTTTGTCAATAACCATCATAGTATGATTCCAGACATCGCCCTCCGAATGATATTTAGGATTCTGCTCAACTCCAATCAACGCTTCAAGCTCCGGAAACCATACCGAAAGCTGATTCATTTTCCGAAGGACCTCAAAAAAAACCGATGGCTTATCAGCCTTTAAAAGTGCTTTTTCAAGCTCCGCTTCAATTCTTTCCCTTGATAAATCACTTAAATCTGTATTTCTGCATAACTCCACTGTATCTGGATGAACAGAAAAAGAAAATCTTGCTGAAAACTGTGCCGCCCTTAATACTCTGAGCGGGTCTTCAGGAAATGTTTCATCGTTTACATGCTTTAATGTTTTATTCTTTAAATCATCAATTCCGCCAAAATGGTCAACAATTTCACCCGTAAGGACATTTTCCATAAGAGCGTTAACCGTAAAATCTCTGCGTTCTGCCGCCTTTTTTGTTCCTATAAAAGAGTCTACAAGCACATCAAAATCACGATGTCCTTTTCCTCTTTGCTTCTCTTTTCTGGGCATGGCAATATCAACGGTATAGCCTTTTAGACCGTATATTCCGAAGCTTTCTCCGATATTCATTCTTTTACCTATGCTGTCAAGAATGTTTTCGAGAGTCTGCGGTTCAATACCGTGAATTTCTATATCTATATCCTTATTTTCTTTTTTTAAAAGCTTATCTCGCACATATCCTCCCACATAATACGCTACACCACCAAAATTATGAACACGCTCGGCGATAAGCTTTGATATATCGAGATCCTTTTTATAGTCTGTCATTCTTTAACCACCAGACATTTATTTTTTTTATAGTATAAAAAACTTTCTACTGCTTCCTTTGTTATTCGCTCTCCGCAAACAGCAATACTCACTGCAGGCGGACAGCTTATATTTGCACTTGCAAGTATTCTTCCTTCCGCCTCCGCGGTATCGATTTCCTCTTTTTCGGAAAAAACAGCTTCCCTTACTGTCATTACAGCCTCAGCTCTGACAATTTTCGGAGATAAATCTGTTATCGGCTCTTTTTTTTGTATTTCAGCCAAAGCTTGTTCAAGCATAAAAAGCCCACTATCCTTTATTTCGGGAGTAAGCATAAAAACAATATAATCAGAATCACAAAACTCGCATACTATATTTTTTTCTGAAAGTATTTTTGAAAACTCATAGCCTGTATAGCCGTAGCTTTTCGGTGCAAGCGTAAGCTTAAGCGGCTCATTACCAAAAAGAGTATACCCTTGCTTTCTTAAGCTTTCTTTTAATTTTTGTGTTTTTTCTAAAAATTTTATTAATTTCTCTTTATAACCGTCAGCAATGTACTTATTTGCAATATCAAGTGACTCCAATATAAGATAAGAAGGACTTGTCGAGCCGAATAAGCCAAGCGCTGCTTTTACATTTTTCTTAAAAAATTCAGGCAGATTTTTTGACAGATGAAGATATGCACCGCCTGTAAGAACAGGAAGCGTTTTATGCGCCGAATCACAGCACATATCTGCTCCAAGCTCCATCGGATGCAAACTTTTAGCCAAAAATTTCAGATACGCGCCATGAGCATTATCAACCAAAAGAAGCGTTTTATACTTACGGCATACCAACGCCAGTTTTTTTATATCAGCAATATTCCCCAAATAATCGGGAGAAGTTATATAAACTGCTGTCGGACTTTCTTTTTTTAGTATTTCTTCAAGATATTCAGGTGTTATATTGCAGGATAGATAGGAGTTGTCTGAAGCTCCGTACAGCCATTTTATATCAAAATCAAGAAGTGCCGCCGCGTCTATAAAAGCCTTATGAGCGTTTCTTCCTGCAAATATAGCTTGTCTCCCCTCTTTTGTGTTATGCATAAGCGCAAGATAAAGCATTGCTTTAATTGAAAGTGATGAGCCTTCGGCAGAATAAAAGGTGTCTGCACCAAAAAGAAGGCTTGCATTTTTTTCGCTTTCTGAGATTATTCCGTCTGCAAAATAAAGACTGTCTGCACCGTCTATCTCCGTTATATCATATTCCTCTGCACCCAAATATTTTAGTCCTTTATGTCCCGGCATATGAAGTCTCAGTGCATTTTTCTTTTTATATTCTGATACAAAATCATATATCGGAGTATTCATCTATTCTTCACCTTCAAGCTCATTTACAGCCGCAACCATAATCGCACATTCCATTCTTTTCTTAAAAAGCTCACAGCCGTATTTATATATTCCCTTTATTGAGCCTGTTGAATTATATGCGTTCGCTGCACAGCCTCCCGAGCAATATAATCTTGCCCAGCAGTCTCTGCATTCTTCTCTTTCGTATACATTACATTGTTTAAATTCTTCCTGAATTTTTGTATTATCAACGCCGTCCCAAATGTTTCCGAGCTTGAATTTTTCATCGCCCACAAACTGATGACACGGATACAAATCGCCCCACGGAGTAACTGCCATATACTCTGTTCCCGAGCCGCAGCCCGAAATTCTTTTATATATACAAGGACCGCCCGAAAGGTCTATCATATAATGATAGAATGTAAAGGGTTTGCCCTCGTTTTTTCTTTTTATCATAAGCTCCGCAAGCTTTTCATACTGCTCAAATAAAACGGGTAAATCCTCCTGTGTTAATTCTGAAGGGTCCCCTGGTGCACAAACCACAGGCTCCATACTAAGCTCTGTAAATCCAAGCTCAAGCATTTTTTCTATATCTTTAAGGAAGTCGACATTGTTATGAGTGAATGTACCTCTCATGTAATAGTCCTTATGACCTCTTTTTTCCACAAATTTCTTAAACTTCGGAACGATTTTTTCCCAACTTCCGTTACCTGTGTAATCAACTCTGAAGCGGTCATGAACTTCTTTTCTTCCGTCCAAGCTTAAAACAACATTACTCATTTCGCGGTTTGAAAATTCGATAACCTCATCATCAACCAAAACGCCGTTTGTAGTAAGAGTAAATCTGAAATTCTTATTATGCTCTTTTTCGATTTCTCTTGCATACTTAACAAGCTGTTTTACAACCTCCCAGTTCATAAGAGGTTCACCTCCGAAGAAATCAACCTCAAGGTTTTTTCTTGTACCGGAATTTTCGATAAGAAAATCAAGCGCTCTCTTTCCTGTTTCAAAGCTCATTACCGCGCGCTCACCGTTATATTTTCCCTGGCTTGCAAAGCAATATGCACAGTTTAAATTACAGGTATGCGAAATATGAAGGCAAAGCGCCTTTATAACGCCTGATGTTTTCTCTTTCAGTGTTCCTGCCATAGACTCAAAGGTGTCAGGAGCAAAAAGAGCGCCCTCCTCTTTTAGCCCCTCTATCTGCTCATAACATTCTAAAATATCATCATGAGAAATCTCAGGATATTTTTCCATTATTTTTTCAATTACAGCTTCTTTGCTGTTTCCCTCAAATATTTCTATTATATCGTACGCAATATCGTCAACAACATGGACAGCACCGGAGCAAACATCCAGAACAATATTACAGCCGTTTAATTTATATTGATGTATCATTATGTATCACCCTTAGAAAAGTTTTATCTATGAAAAAAAGCTGTCGTGGTGCGACAGCTCTGTCTCTTTGTTTAATAAATTACTTACTTTCTTTGCTTTCGCATTTCTGGTTAGCAATACCGCAGCTTGTTTTGCAAGCAGACTGACATGAAGTCTGGCATTCACCGCAGCCACCATTTTTTGCGCTGTTGCAAAGGTTACGAGTTTTAATTGTCTTAATGTGTTTCATTGTAGAAAACCTCCATCTTTTAATCATGGTATAATAATATCACTTTTTTCTTATAAAGTCAATAGATTTTTAAAATTAAATAATAAAATAACACAAAAATGTCATAATATATTGTATATACTTTATTTGTGGAGTGATGCTTTCTGCATGATTTGTTTACGCCTGTATGTTCTGCCTTTCCGACTTTTCTTTTTTTATACGGAATATTTTCAAAAAATTATACCACCGTCTTAAATTCTCTTTTCACACTTGTTCTCATTATTACATTATATATATTATGCAAGAAAAAGCCTTTCCTTACAAAAAAGTCTTATAAGGCTGTTATTATATTCATTTTACTTTCCGTATTTGCGGGAAGGTCTTTAAATGTGTACTACATTATTCCCAACTGGGATAAAATTCTGCACTTTTTATCAGGCTTTTTAGCCTCTCACATAGGAATTGAAACATATAAAAAATGCGATGGAGAAGAAAAAAACAAGAAACTTATATATTCTTTCTCTTTTTTATTTGCGGCCTCTATGGCTGTTTTATGGGAAATATATGAATTCTCAGTTGACGCAATCATCGGAACAAATGCACAAAACGACTCTCTTTCGGACACAATGCTTGATATGATTGCAGGAACTGTAAGCTCGGTTATATATATTCTGTTTATATATCTGAAAAAAAGAAAATCTTCATAAAATCTTTATTTTTTAACAAAAAAGTATTGACAAATTAATTTTAATATGCTATAATTTTTTTATTAAAAAAGAAAACGCAATGATGCGGAATAGTACGCAAAGCTCTTTTGCCCGAAGAGAGATGTCGGTTGGTGCGAGACATTGGGAAAGAATTGCAGAACTCACCGCGGAGCGGCTGCTGTGAAATTATTTAAAGTAGGGGCAGACGGGAACTCCCGTAACAGAGTTAAGATGTGTTAGCATCCGAGGGCATCCTAAAAAGGATGAAGAAGAGTGGTACCGCGGAAGATTGATTGATTTAAATGCTTTCGTCTCTTTGAATCAACAAAGAGATGAAAGCGTTTTTTGTTGATTGATACATTCTGATTTATATATGAAAGGGGTTTTTTAAATGAAAAAAATCAATATCACAGACATTACTTTGAAAAAGCTTTCACAGGACCGTGAGGTTTCACTTCTGTTCCGTGAAAAAACAGCTATTGCCGCTTGTGCAGATTCACTTGGTGCAAACGCGGTTGAGCTTGCACCGATAAAAAATGTGCGCGAGGATACAATAATCTATAAAACAATTACACAAAACATTGTGAACGCAACTGTCGCTATTCCTGTCGGTTTTTCTTTGGAGGAAGTTGAAGCTGCGTGGGAATGTGTAAAAGAAGCCAAAAGTCCAAGACTTCAGGTTGAAGTTCCTGTTTCTACCGTTCAGATGGAATACATATATCATTTCAAGGCTGAAAAAATGCTTGCTAAAATAGCAGAGCTTACAGCTGCAGCAAAGAAGCTTTGCAATGATGTTGAATTTTGTGCAACAGACGCAACAAGAGCTGATGAAGAATTTCTTATACTTGCTGCTAAAGAAGCAGAGAAAAACGGTGCAGGAATTATTACATTCTGTGATACTGCAGGAATTGCTCTTCCAGAAGAAATTGCAGAGCTTGTTAAAAAATTAAAGGCTGCCGTTAATGTTCCTGTATATGTTGAAGTATCAGACCATATCAATATGGCAGTTGCTTCAGCGATAGTGGCTGTAAAAGCAGGTGCAGACGGTCTTAAGTGTACAATGGCAGGCGAAGAAGCTCTCCTTATGGGTGAAATTTCAGACGCTATAAATACAAGAGGCGAAGCAATCGGAATAGAAACCGATCTTAAAAATACAAAAATTCACGCAAGTATTGATGATATGCTTACAAATATAAATCACGAAGCATACGAAACAAAAGCTGAAGTAAGCGAAAAGAAAAAAATCCTTTTGGATTCTGACAGCACTATTTCACAGGTAGCACAGGCGGCACAGACGCTCGGCTACGACCTTTCAGATGAGGACTGCGGAAATGTTCACAAAGCATTACTTCAGGTATGTGAAAAGAAGGGTACTGTGGGTGCAAAAGAATTTGAAGCGCTTATTGCAAGCTCTGCAATGCAGGCACCTTCAACATATCATCTTGAAAATTACACTACAAGCTGCGGTAATCTGACCAGCTCAATGTCTCAGGTTACATTGAAATGCGGCGATGAAATACTCTTGGGAGTAAGCACGGGAGACGGCCCTATCGACTCGGTATTCCGCGCAATTGAACAGTGTATCGGATATCATTACGAATTAGACGATTTTCAGGTACATTCTGTAACAGAAGGTAAGGAAGCACTCGGCTCTGCCCTTGTAAGACTTCGTAACAACGGAAAGCTTTATTCGGGTAATGGTATTTCAACAGACATCGTTGCAGCAAGCATCAGAGCTTATATAAATGCTCTTAACAAAATCGTATTTGAGGAGGAATAAAATGAAAATCGTATTTTCAACAAAGAATGTCAGCCGTGCCTCTTTTCTTGATTTGTGCCGTTATTCATACGACTACGGATATGCAGGCTTTGAAATATACGACGCAATAAAAGAAAGAAAGCAGCACTATGACAGTATTCTTAGAAGTGACCGTGTTTCCGATTCAAAACGCAAGCTTGTAAACAGAGGTCTTGCAGTTTCAGCGCTTCACTATCCATATTCTGTTGACAGCAGCGACGCAACAGCAGAATCAATCCTCAAATATGTTGATATGGCGAGAAGCGCAGGAATTGAAAGAGTTATAATCCGTATAGAAAACAAAATGTCTGAAGAAGAAATGTCCGAAAAGCTTACTGCTGCAATAAAACGTGCAGAAAATTCTGATATTCAGATTCTTCTTGAAACAATCGGTTATCTTTCAGACACAGAAAATGTAATTGATATAATAAACTTTTTCTCATCTGCGGCCATCGGTGCTTCGTGGAATATCCGCGGAACATATTTCGGTGCAGAGGAAAGCGCAGAAACAACAATCAAAAATCTCGGTGCATATATCCAGTATGTCCGTCTTGGCGATATAAAAGACGGAAAGGCAGTTCTTATCGGTGAGGGCGAGCTTCCCGTAGATAAAATCATTAACGCGCTTTCATCTCTTAACTTTGACGGTTATGTATGTGCAGCATGGAACGAAGAAATCAATGACGCGGATATAGTGCTTACGCATTTTGCAAATTATATTGCATCGCTCAACCGCGAGAAAAAAGAGTATGACCGTGCATACTATAACAGAGCAAAAACAGGTACATTTGTATGGCCGAAATACGAAATTATCGACGCTACCTTTTCAGATGTACTTGATACAATGGTTAAGCACTATCCTGACCAGTATGCATTCAAATATACAACGCTTGATTACACAAGAACATATACACAGTTCCGCCGTGATGTTGACGAATGTGCCGCTGCACTTATATCCTTGGGTGTAAAGGCCGGTGACCATGTTGCTGTGTGGGCAACAAATGTTCCTGCATGGTTTATCACATTCTGGGCAACCACAAAAATCGGTGCAGTTCTTGTTACTGTTAACACAGCATACAAAATTCACGAAATTGAATATCTGCTTAAGCAGTCTGACACACATACTCTCGTTATGATTGAGGACTGTAAGGATATCAACTACCGCGAAATTATTGAAGAGCTTTGTCCTGAGCTTCAGAAAACAAAGCCGGGAGACCCGATTTATTCAAAAAATCTTCCGTTTTTAAGAAATGTTATAACAGTAGGATTTCAGATGACAGGCTGTCTTACATGGGAGCAAATGCTTCAGCGTTCAACTCTTGTGCCTCATGAAGAGGTACGCCGCCGCGCTTCGCTTGTTAAGCCGGACGATGTATGTAATATGCAGTACACATCAGGTACAACAGGCTTTCCTAAAGGCGTTATGCTGACG
>CAZHZL010000055.1:0-4781 GCA_964537245.1 uncultured Oscillospiraceae bacterium | reverse complement strand
CATCCGACCGTATGATGATTCAGGTTCCTATGTTCCACTGTTTTGGTATGGTACTTTCAATGACCTCGATGATGACGCACGGAGGAACACTTTCTCCAATGCCGTATTTTTCACCGAAATCATCACTTGCCTGCATAAACGCTGAGCGTATCACGTGCTTCAACGGTGTTCCGACAATGTTTATTGCGCTTTTCAATCATCCTGATTTTGCAAAAACAGATTTTTCATATATGCGTACAGGTATAATGGCAGGTGCAAACTGTCCGGCAGACCTTATGCGCCGTGCCGCAGATGAAATGAATATGCGCGAAATTATTTCAGTTTACGGTCAGACAGAAGCTTCACCCGGCTGTACAATGGGAGAAGTAAACGAGGATATAGACCACCGTGTTGAAACGGTAGGAAGTCCTTTTCCGGGCGTTGAATGTAAGGTTATTGACCCCGAAACAGGCGAAGAGCTTCCTGACGGAGAAAGCGGTGAATTTGTAGCAAGAGGCTTCAATATAATGAAGGGCTACTATAAAATGCCTGAAGCAACAGCTCAGACAATAGACGCTGACGGCTGGCTTCATTCGGGCGATATCTGCTGCCGTACTCCTGACGGCTACTATAAGGTAACAGGCCGTCTTAAAGACATGATTATAAGGGGCGGAGAAAATCTTTACCCACGCGAAATTGAAGAATTTTATCTCACAAATCCGAAGGTGCGCGATGTACAGGTTGTTGGCGTTCCTGACGAAAAATACGGAGAAGAGTGCTGTGCATGGATTATTCTTCACAAGGGAGAGGAAGCTGACGAAAACGAAATGAGGGAATTTGGAAACGCCTCAATTGCTCGTCACAAAGTACCTAAATATTTCCTTTTTGTAAAAGAATTCCCAATGAATGCAGCAGGAAAAATTCTTAAATACAAAATGCGTGAAGATTCTGTTGATATGCTCGGTATAAAAAAATAAATAAAAAAACAACAAATTTCTAAAAAACTATTGACATTTAATGACTGAATGTGCTATAATTGCAGTTGGATAAAAAAGATTGGAGCAAGACCAATGAACTTTATGACTATTATAAACATTATTACAGTCATTAGCATTATAATTATTGGTGGTATTATAATTAACATCGGTAACAAAAATAATGCTGTTTGTCATGTATAGGTTTTATAATTGTTTGATTTTTTGATTAAGATTATATAAACAATTTATGAGAGCTTATGGCAGATGGCTGTAGGCTCTCATTCTTTTAAATTCACAAAATTTGTTAAAAATTTATGCAGATATATTAAACCTGAAGTAAAAGAGACGGAGGAAAGAAAAATGGATATTAAAATTACAAAAACTGCTGCTCCAAAAGAAAAACCGCAGGGTAAGCTTGGATTCGGTAAGGTTTTCACAGATCATATGTTTATGATGAACTACACAGAAGGCAAAGGCTGGCACGAAGCAAGAATCGTTCCTTATCAGAGCATTACCTTAGACCCTTCTGCAATGGTATTCCACTATGGACAAGAAATGTTTGAAGGCTTAAAGGCTTATAAAGACGCAAACGGAAAAGCAAGACTTTTCAGACCTGACATGAATGCAAAAAGAACAAATGAAACAAACAAAAGACTCTGCATTCCTCAGCTTTCGGAAGAAGATTTTGTTGAAGCTGTTAAAGCAGTTGTAAAAATTGATGAGGACTGGATTCCGACAGAAGAAGGAACTTCACTTTATATCAGACCTTTTATTATAGCAACAGACGAATTTTTGGGGGTTGCACCTTCAAAAACATATCTCTTCATTATTATTCTTTCTCCGAGCGGCGCGTACTACGAAAGCGGACTTGCACCTGTCGGAATTTGGATTGAAGACGACTATGTACGAGCTGTAAGAGGCGGTATGGGCTTTGCAAAAACAGGCGGTAACTACGCTGCCAGCTTAGCTGCACAGGTAAAAGCGCACGACGACGGCTATTCACAGGTTCTGTGGCTTGACGGTGTTGAAAGAAAATATATCGAAGAAGTAGGCGCTATGAACATCTTCTTCAAAATAGACGGCAAAATCGTTACGCCTATGCTTAACGGAAGTATCCTCCCCGGTATTACAAGAAACTCTGTTATAGAGCTTTGCAAATCATGGGGATATACAGTTGAAGAAAGAAAGGTAAGCGTTGACGAGCTTATTGAAGCACAGAAATCAGGCAAGCTTGAGGAATGCTTCGGAACAGGTACAGCGGCGGTTATCTCTCCTGTCGGAAAGCTTCGTTACAAGGACGATGTTATGCTTATAAACAACAACGAAATCGGCGAAGTAAGCCAGAAGCTCTACGATACTATCACAGGTATTCAGTGGGGTAAATGTGAGGATGAATTTAATTGGTCAGTAATACTTTAAATAAAAGAATAGTTATATTTGCAGGTCATTACGGAAGCGGAAAGACAAACATCGCTGTAAATCATGCGATGTATCTTAAAGAAAACGGCTTTTCAAATACAGTTATCGCCGACCTTGATATTGTAAATCCGTATTTCAGAACAAAAGATGCCGAAGCGCTTTTTGAAAAAAACAGCATAAAGCTTATTTCTTCGGAATTTGCAAGCTCCAATGTTGATTTACCTGCGCTTCCTGCCGAAGCATACAGCATAGTTGATAACAAAGATGTTAAAGCAGTTATCGACCTCGGTGGTGACGACAGAGGCGCTCTTGCAATGGGCAGATACAGAGAAGCGATTTTAGAGGAAAACAACTATGAAATGTTTTTTGTGCTTAATATGTTTCGCCCGCTTACAAAAACAGTGGATGACGCATACGCAGTTATGTGCGAAATAGAAGAAGCCGCAAAAATGAAATTTACTGCAATTATAAACAATTCAAATCTCGGCGATATCACAACAAAAGAGGATATACTTTCTTCCTGTAGCTTTGCAGAGGAATTATCCAAAAAAACAAATTTACCGATTGCAATGACAACAGTCAGGGAATCAATTTTTGATGAAGTAAAAAAAGACATCAAAAACTCAGTTCCCATAAAATTATATATAAAGCAATCTTTCTCAAAAAACTAACAGAAAGGAGACAAGCGTTTTATGGCTAAGGTTACATTTAACGAAAACTTATGTAAGGGCTGCGGTCTTTGCGTAGGTGCATGTCCTAAAAAAATTATTGAACTCAAAAAAGATATCAATGGTAAGGGTTATCATCCTGCCGGCATTACAGACCAGGAAAAATGTATTGCATGCGCATTCTGTGCAACAATGTGTCCTGACTGCGTAATTACAGTTGAAAAATAGATTTCAAAGTGTTTTATGAAAGGAATATATAAAAATGGCAGATAAAGTTTTAATGAAAGGTAACGAAGCTTTGGCAGAAGCCGCTATAATGGCAGGCTGCCGTCACTACTTCGGCTACCCTATTACTCCACAGACAGAGGTTGCGGCTTATATGTCTAAAAAAATGCCTAAAATCGACGGCGTATTTTTACAGGCAGAAAGCGAAATTGCCGCAATAAATATGGTTCTCGGCGTTGCCGCAACAGGCAAAAGAGTTATGACCTCTTCATCAAGTCCGGGAATTTCACTAAAAAGCGAAGGTATCTCATATCTGGCAGGAAGCGATTTGCCTGCTCTTATAGTAAATGTTCAGAGAGGCGGTCCCGGTCTTGGCGGTATTCAGCCTTCACAGTCAGACTATTTTCAGGCAACAAGAGGCTCAGGTCACGGTGACTATCACTTACTCGTTTTAGCACCTGCATCAGTTCAGGAAATGGTTGACCTTGTTTTCAAAGGCTTTGACCTTGCTGAAAAATACAGAATGCCTGCAATGATTTTATCAGACGGTACTATGGGTCAGATGATGGAGCCTGTTTCACTTGACGGCGGCAAAATCAACGAATATGACAAATCATGGGCTGTTACAGGCACAAAGTGCGAAAGAAAGCATAATATTGTAAATTCACTTTACCTTAAACCTGACGAGCTTGAAGCTAAAAACTTTGAGAGATTTGAGAGATATAAGAAAATTTCAGAAAACGAAGTTATGTATGAAGAATACAAAATGGACGACGCTGAAATTTGCGTAGTTGCTTACGGCGTTGCAGCAAGAGTTTCTCAGAACGCTATCGACGAAGCAAGAAAAATGGGAATAAAAGTTGGTATGATAAGACCTATCACATTGTGGCCATTCCCGAAGGATATCTTAAATAAAACTGCTGATAAGGTTAAAGGCTTTATTTCGGTTGAGCTTTCAATGGGACAGATGATTGAAGATATCGAGCTTGCAATCCGCTGTAAAAAGCCTGTTGCTCTTTGTAACAGAGTTGGCGGTATGATTCCTACAACACAGAATGTTTTAGACTCAATTTTAAAGATGAATAAAGACGGAGGTGCAGAATAATGGTAGTTTTTGAAAAACCGAAATCACTTACAGATAATGTATTGCATTACTGTCCGGGCTGTACCCATGGTATTATACACAGACTTATTGCTGAAGTAATCGACGAGCTTGGAATAGAAGGCAAAACAATCGGCGTAGCGCCTGTTGGTTGCAGCGTTATGGCTTACGATTATTTCACAGTTGATATGGTTCAGGCAGCACACGGTCGTGCACCTGCTGTTGCAACAGGTCTCAAAAGATCAGACCCTGACAATATAGTTTTCACATATCAGGGCGACGGTGACTTAGCCGCTATCGGTACTGCTGAAACAGTTCACAGCGCTGCAAGAGGTGAAAACATCACTGTTATATTTGTAAACAACGCTATCTACGGAATGACAGGCGGTCAGATGGCGCCTACTACCCTTC
>CAZHZL010000054.1:0-16819 GCA_964537245.1 uncultured Oscillospiraceae bacterium | reverse complement strand
GTATGTATGTATGTATGTATGTATGTATGTATGTATGTATGTATGTATGTATGTAAAAATTATGTCAGACTTCATCGTATTTGTCAAGCCCTTTTCTGAAATTTTTTTATATTTTATGATTTTATTATAGCAGATTATTTTTTTCCTGTCAAGAAAAATCTTCAAATCTTTTCCCCAAGCTCTTCAAGCTCTCCGGGAGAATAGCCCTCGTATTTTTTAAAGGTACGCAGGAAATTGGCGTAATCGTTGAAGCCTGAAAGCACACAGGCTTCCTTTACGCTTTTTTTAAGATAAAGATATTTTTTTGCTTCTGCAAGCTTTCTTATAATAAGATATTGCTTTATTGTTATTCCTGTTTCGGATTTAAAAAGCCGTCTTATATAATCCTCGTTCATAAACAGCTTTGAAGCTATATCGGAAACGGTTATATCGCAAAAATTTTTTTCAACATAATATATTATCTTATCGGCAAGCGAAATATCTTCTTCAGAAAGATACTCCGTTTTTTGGGGATTTTTGAAAAGCTCTGTCAGATATGCCATAATATTAAGAAAAGCTCCGAGCATTAAAAGCTCGTTTTTTTCTTTTTCACATTCGTTATACCTTTTTATAAGCTCCATAAACCTTTCGTGCTCTCTTTCAGACAGGTTAATCATACCGATACCGCCTTTAAGCCAGCTCAAGCTTTCTTTGTTTTTATATATCGCTTCAATGCTGTATAAAACCGTTTCATCTATGTTTATTATACATCTTTCGTAGCTGACATTCTTCTTTACAACAGCCTTGTGTGTGCATATTTTCGGCACAACAATAAGATCGCAGCCTTTGCATTTGTAAAAGCTGCCGTCAAGCATAAACCCCTTTGCTCCGCTTATATTGTAGTAAATCTCATACTGCGAATGAAGGTGCGGAACAGAAATAAAGGGTATTTCGTTTTTATTGTGACAAACTAAAATATTATCGCTGAGCTGTCTGTAAAGCGAATTTAACTCATTCATATTTTATACACCGTTTCTCCGTTTATAACCGTTCTTTTTATATTGATATCATCATCAAAAATTACAATATCGGCGTCGTAGTCTTTTTCAATTTTTCCTTTGTTTTTTATGCCGAATATTTTTGCAGGTGTTAATGTTATCATTTTAACTGCGTCTGTGAGAGGTACTTCGGCAAGCTTTATCATATTGCGGACTAATCTGTCGCAAAAAGCGACGCTCCCTGCAAATGCACTCCTGTCAGGAAGCTTTGCAACACCGTCCTCAATTATAACTTCAAGACCGTCTTCCTTTCCGCCAAGAATACTCGGTCCGTCAGGAAGTCCTGCCCCTCTCATCGAATCTGTTATAAGAACTGTTTTGTCAGCGCCTTTAATTTTATAAATAAGCTTTAACAAATCGGCAGGCAAATGCACTCCGTCTGCAATTATTTCAACGCTCATTTCATCGTTAAGATACGCCGCTTCCACAATTCCGATATATCTGTATGCGTTTTTGCGGTGCACGGTGCTTGTACATGAATAAAGGTGCGTTACATGGGTAAATCCATTTTTGAAGGCTTGTTTGACACAGTCGCCGTCCGCGTCGCTGTGACCTATACACGGATATATACCTTTTTTAACAAGAGTTTTCCCAAATTCCTCTGAGCCGGGCAGCTCAGGTGCGCCTGTCCAGCGGATAATGCTGTCTGTATACAAAAGCACCTTTTCGTATTCCTCTTTATTAAACGCTCTTATTCTTTCAGGGTCCTGTGCGCCTGCCTGATTCGGTGAAAAATAAGGTCCCTCAAGGTGAAGTCCAATCATATTTGCACCGTTGTGCTTCAATGCTTTTACCTTTTCGTATGCCTCTATCGAAGCAAACATTTTTCCTTCGTTTGCAGATGTTATGGTAGGCATAATTGTTCCTGCTCCGTGTCGCGCATGCGCCTCTGCAGATTTTATATATGCTTCTTCGTCGCCGTCTAAAAAGTCATAGCCGTCTGCACCGTGTGTATGCGTATCTATAAACGCAGGTGAAACATACAGTCCCTCTGCGTTTATTTCTTCATCATAAGAAAGCTCATCATTTGTCACAGCGATGATTTTTCCGTTTTTTATATACACAGCTTTCTTTATAAGCTCGTTTTCGGTTATAACGATACCGTTTGAAATTTTAGTTACCATATTTTTCTCCGTTTTAAAGCAAGCTTGCGCTGTCTTTATCGCAGTACATAACTGCATTATCCTTCTTTCTTAATATTGTTGCAGGACATTCCTCTGAAATATCGCCCTCAATCGTTCTTTTTACAGCCTGTGCCTTTGTTGGCGCAGGTACAACGCAGAAATTATATTCTGCCGCCATAAGAGTAGGAACTGTTAATGTAAGCGCATGAGTAGGAACATCGGAAAGCTTTTCAAAGCAGCCGTCGTTTACCTGCTGCTGTCTGCACACCTCGTCAAGCTTTACGGGCTTTATTATTTCTTTATCGCAAAAATCCGCAACAGGAGGGTCGTTGAATGCGATATGTCCGTTTTCGCCTATTCCCATAAGAACGATATCAACAGGATACTTTTTAAGAAGCTCACCGTATCGTTTACACTCTTCTTCAATACTGCTTGACGGGTCAATCAGATTTACCGATTTGAACGGCTTTTTATCAAATATTGCATTTTTTAAAAAGTTACTGAAGCACTGCGGCGCTGTCTTTTCAAGACCGATATATTCGTCCATATGAAAGGCGTTTATTCTTTCCCATTCTATATCATCATACCCGCAAAGGTGATAAAGCATATCGTTCTGCGACGGTGCGGCGGCAAAAATTATATTTATTTCTTCTTTTTTAAGTAAACATTCTTCTATTGCTTTTCTGATATCCTCAGAAGCTGCTTTTCCCATTTCGTCTCTTGTATCAAAAATTTTAACAACCATTTTGTCTTTATTGATTATCATTTGATTTTCCCGCTTTCTTTTATTTGTTTTTTAAGGATATAACACGGTAATATAACTGTTTTAACTGTGTTCTTTTGAGTGCGTCTCTAAGCTCAAATTCAGGTGAATATGAATTAAAAACAACTGAATATGTATACTCGCACATCTCATCTCCGAGTATTTTTATTTTTTCAAAAAGCTCGTCGCTGTTATCCGCGTCATTATAAAGTGCATTGTAATAATCTGCAAAAAGCGTCATAAGATAAAACGCGTCTTTTCCGTATTTTACACCTCGTATATCTTCGTTTAATTTATTTAAAAGCTGTGAGCCTGAAAGCTTTTTAGCCTGTTCAACAGGATTAAGCGCACCGCCATCTGCCTTAAAGGTTTCATAAGAAATTTCCGAAAGCTCTTTTCTCTTTATTTCTCTTAAGGCTTCAAGCGCTTCGTTAAGAAGCGAAACAGAATTATACCCTTCCGCAGCCATAGTATTTTTCAAATGATTATCACATTCTATCGGCTGTGCAGGCTTTTTGCCGTCCCAACACATAAGATATGTAAGCACGCTTCCGCCATTCCACGCTCGCCATGAAGCGATGAGCTCTGTTGCCTTTTCGATTTTTTGGTATATTTCTTCTGCTTTATCGGCATATTTTCCGTACATATCCGAAAAATATTTTTTTATATGTGCCTTTTCGTCACATTCTGCGTCACGGCTAACCACAGCCATAAGATAATGGTTAATGGCGCGAACGCCCCATTCCTTTATAAAAAGGTGCATATACATTATTGAAGCTGCGCCGCTTTTTATGTAATGCCTTATATCGTGAACAATTTTATCGGTATACAAAACAGGCAAATCCTCATATTTTGACACATTGTAATATTCGTTTATTGAAATATCAAGACCTGTTTTTATCCAGCCGTGCAGACATTTCTCATAATAATTATTTCTTTCGCAGTCCTCGTCAATATAGTGCTTATAACATCTTAATATCGGGCAGAAAAGTCCTCTGTCACCTGCTTTTATTAAATTTTCGGGAACAGGCTTTACAGGCGGCTCCATTGTGTTTGTGCCTTCATAAATACAAAAAGAAAGCTTTACATTTTTTCTTAATCTTCCCGCCGATATTTCTTCGTTCATTTTATTTCTTATATGAGACATAAATTTTAAGTTCTGATCACTTCCGTTGCCAAGCCTTCTGCACTCGTCGCATTCACAGCTTTTTCCCCATGTATCAAAGCCGTCAAGCGAAATCATCTCTTCGTTTTTCCAGTCTGTGTTAAGCTTTTTTATAACAGTTTCGGAGAGCTTGTCCAAAAGCTCATTGTTTGAAACGCAGAACTGCACATGAGTTGCGTTTTTTTCCGTTATTTCTCCGTCTCTTTTTCCGTACCAGTCACGGTGAGCGTCAATATAATATCTGCCGTCCTCTTCAATATTAAGCGGATTTAAGATTTTTTCAAAAATATGACCGCCCGTTTCAAACTGCATACAAAGCTTTTCCTGAAGCTTTTTTGAGTGTGCATGGCAAGCGTGAAGATTAAGTCTGTTTCTCGCCATCCACAAAATAAATCCCATTGACTCATTCTGCAAATCCTCAAAATGAAAGCCTCTGCCTTTATGCATATCATACTTATAGCGTTTTGTTTTCGGAAAAACAAAATCAGCACCCGCAGGAACATATTCATCAGTCGGAGAATACCATCTGACGCCCTCAATTTCCAGAAGCTCATAACCGCTGTACAAAACGCCTCTCCGCCCAAATCCGTTCAGTATAATATCGTTTTTGTCACACACAATTTCAAATTCTTCGCTGTCACCCAAAGAATATTTATAAATTATATTTGTACAGCTCTCATCTTTTTGTGATAAAACGCTTACATCGTGACCGATTTTTTCAAGATAGGTAAAAAGCTCAAGACAAGAAAACGAAAGCGTACAGCGCATAGCTTTTTCCGCTTCTTTTTCAAAATCAATTTCATTTTCTTCACAAGCCCATTTTCTAAAATACTTCCCCGCCTCACTGTACGGAAGAATTATATTTATTTTCATAACATTCTCCAATCATAGTTTTCTTTTCTTTATTTTAAAATAAAAAATATGCTTTGTCAATATTCTGCTTCTATTTTGTCGGATTTCGCAATATTTTTCTTGACAAAATTATTTTTGATGTTATAATTAGAATATCTTTACAAAGGAGTATACAGCTATGTTAAAACATCTTACAAATATTATGGAAAAAATAAAGTTCCCTGAGGATTCGCAAAGCTTTTTTATCGAGCTTTATCTTAAGCTTTCATCAGAGGACCTTGTTTCCTTCGGACTTTTAAAAAACAGATATTTCATGTATGACAAAACTGAAAAAACAAACGAAGAGGTATCAGATGAGGTACAGCTTCAGTTAAAGGAAATCGCAGATAAATACGGAGTTTCCCCGTACAGTGTGGATATGCTTTTTCTTCTTTACTGTACAGAAGAGCTTATGATAAACTATGAGAAAAAAGGGATTGCACTTTCTTATTTCTACGAGCTTATGATGGACCTTACATACAAGCTTTACGAGTGTAAAAAGCTTTATGATACAGACGGTGTATTTACTTTTTTTTGGTTTCAGAGACATTTTATGATGGAGCTTTTTTCACTGGGAAGATTTCAGTTTGAAAAAAATACTTTCAATTACGATACATATACCTTCGGTGATATAACCTTAAAAAGAGGCGATACGGTTTACACCTTTCACATTCCTTCTTCGGGAGCAATGACAAAAGAAATGCGTTACAACTCCTATAAAAAAGCATTTGAATTTTTTAAGGAGCATGATGAAAAATATATTCCGATTGCCTGTGATTCATGGCTCTTATATCCCAACAACAGAGAATTTTATCCCGAAGGCTCAAATCTTATGGACTTTATGAATGATTTTGACATTCTTTACGGCTATGAGCATGAGAGCGCATTTCCTGACTCGTGGAGAATTTTTAATATGGATTTCAACGGTGATACAAGCGTTTTACCAAAAGAAACAACCTTACAGAAAAATATCGTGAAATACCTTGAAACAGGAAGAAAAATCGGAAACGGCTACGGAATAATCCTTTTTGACGGAGAAAATATTATAAATCAAAGTAATTAATATATTTATAAAAAACTAACTCAGCCTTTGCGGCGTTTGAGCAATCGAAGGAGGGGGAATGGGGTCTTAGGGGATAAGGGGGAAACTCTGACCGGTTCCCCCTATCCCCTAAATAACTCAAACCTCCTCTAAATTTTTAAATTTATATCCCATTTCCTTCCATTTTGTTAAAAGCTCATCTAAAATATTGCAATTCGTTTCCGAAGTATTATGAAGAAGAACTATGCTTCCGGGGTGTATTCTCGGAATTAATTTTGAAAACGCTTCCTCTTTTGTGGGCTGTTTATCCTGATACCAGTCAACATAAGCAAGACTCCAGAAAAATGTTTTATAGCCGAGCTTATTTGCCATTTTTAAATTTTCTTCACTGAATTTTCCTTGCGGAGGGCGATAAAATTTTTCCATTTTTTCGCCTGTTATTTTTTCATATTCAGCTTCCACCTGTGTTAATTCCGTTTTGAATTTTTCCTCTGATAATATTGATGACATATCGGGATGTGTATATGTATGGTTAGCTACAATATGCCCCTCGTTATTCATTCTTTTTATTATTTCAGGCGACGAAGTAAGATAATTTCCAACTACGAAAAATGTTGCTTTCACATTGTGCTTTTTCAGTACATCAAGCATTTTTTCGGTATATCCTGCCTCATATCCGCAGTCAAAGGTAAGATAAATCACCTTTTCATCCGTATTTCCGACATAATACGCGTTATTCCTCTTTAATTCCTCTGCACTTGCATTTCCGATTGGAGTCTCATTTTCTTTTTGGTAGCTTAGTCCCCAGTCGCTTTTTTGCGCCGATGTAAATACACTTTTTACAGGTTTTAAAAAAACAGCCCCCGATATTACAAAAACCAATGCAATAATTCCGAGAAATCTTAAAATCTGTTTTTTTGTTATTACATACATACCCATCTCTCCATTCACTAAAATATATTTTAAAAATCAAAAAAACATTACTGTTTTGTAGCAATTTTATGAAAAAGAAATACAATGATACTGAGGAGAAAAAAGGTGGATTGGAATATGAAGAAAGAAAAACTCTCAACACTCATTCCTGGAAATAAAGGTATAATAAAGGGGATATCCTCATCGCTTTTTATACGCAGAAGACTTCGGGATATGGGGTTTATAGAAGGTATGGAAATTTTGTGTCTTCAGAAAAGCATGCTGGGAAACCCTGTAAGCTATCTTATAAACAGGACCGTTATTGCGCTTCGTCTTGAGGACGCAGATAAAATTTATATACAAAAATATGTGTGAAACGGGGGTGTTTTTTTATGGGACTTACAAAAAATGCTATGCAAAAAAACGCGTCTTCCGATATGACTTTAACAAAAAGCGACAGAGAAAGCTGCGTCACAGTTGCTCTTGCAGGAAATCCGAATGTCGGAAAAAGCAGTGTTTTCAACGAAATTACAGGTCTTAATCAGCATACGGGCAACTGGGCAGGAAAAACAGTCACAAATATGAAGGGGTACTATACATACAACCAAAAAAAATATGTGCTTGTAGATTTACCGGGAATGTACTCAACAACACCATCTTCAAAGGAAGAAGAAATTGCAAGAGATTTTATATGCTTTGAAAACAGTGATACGGTTGTAGCTGTATGCGACGCAACAACCTTGGAGCGAAGTCTTAATCTTGTTTTACAAATTCAGAAAATCACTTCAGATATGGTAGTGTGTGTAAATCTTATTGACGAAGCTGAAAAAAAGGGTATAAAAATTGATGAAAAGAAGCTTTCCGAAAAGCTTGGGCTTCCTGTTGTATGCGTATGCGCAAAAAAGAAAACAGGTATCGAAGATTTAAAAAGCCTTATTGAAAAAAGAAGCAAAAGCAGTTCAGATATAACTGTTTTTTACGATGATAAAACAGAAAGCGTGCTTTATGAGCTTACAGCATATTTAAGCGAAAAAATAAAGACAAATATAAACACAAGATGGATTTCAGAAAAGCTTCTTGAAAAGGACGATACATTTATTAAAAAGCTTTCCGATAAGCTGAAATTTGATTTTTTAAACGATAATATTATAAACGAAATCATAAAAAAATCACAGATAAATCACGAGGAATTTAAAGATATTTCTTCTGCCTCAACTGTAAAAAAAGCAAAGGAAATCGCAGAAGAGTGCGTATTTATCAAAAAAAGTAAAAGCGCTTTATTTGACCAAAAGACAGACAGTATCATAAACAGCAGAATTTTCGGAATACCGCTTATGCTTCTTTTATTGTTTGTTATTTTCTGGATTACAATTACAGGTGCAAATTATCCGAGCGAGCTTCTTGGGAAAATACTTTTTTCTTTTGAAGATGATATTGCAGGCTTTTTGTCGTTTTTCAGCATACCGAAATTTATAAATGACGCTGTTGTAAAAGGTATATTCCGTACTACCGCATGGGTAGTTTCGGTTATGCTTCCGCCTATGGCAATATTTTTCCCGATGTTTACTATCTTAGAGGATATAGGCTATTTACCGAGAATTGCGTTTAATCTTGACAATGCGTTTAAAAAATGCGGCTCATGCGGAAAGCAGTCGCTTTGTATGGCGATGGGCTTCGGGTGCAATGCGGCAGGAGTTGTGGGGGCAAGAATAATTGATTCAAAAAGAGAACGGCTTATTGCAATTTTAACAAACTGCTTTGTTCCCTGTAACGGAAGATTTCCGACGCTTATTGCAGTTATATCGATGTTTTTTGTATCAAAAAAGCTGTTTTCGGAAAATCTTCTTTCTGCACTTATACTGACCGTTCTTATTGTGTTTGCGGTTTTTGTAACGCTTATTATATCAAAAATCCTTTCAGAAACTGTTCTTAAAGGTTATCCGTCTGCATTTATACTTGAGCTTCCGCCTTACAGAATACCGCAGTTTTCAAAGGTAATTGTAAGAAGTATATTTGACAGAACTCTTTTTGTTCTTGTGCGTGCAGTTTCGGTAGCAATTCCCGCGGGACTAATATTATGGATTTTTTCAAATACTAAAATAAACGGTGCGTCACTGCTTCTTCATTGTGTAAATTTGCTTGAGCCTTTGGGAAATATTATGGGACTTGACGGCGAAATACTTATAGCTTTTATTCTAGGATTTCCTGCAAACGAAATCGTTCTTCCCATTGCGCTTATGGCTTATGAGAACACGGGCGAGCTTGCACAGCTTACCGCATTTGAAAACATAAAGCAGATACTTACTTTAAACGGATGGAATTTAATAACAGCCGTAAACTTTATGATTTTTTCGCTGTTTCACTGGCCCTGTTCAACAACGCTGCTCACAATAAAAAAAGAAACAGGAAGCATAAAGTGGACCTTAGTTTCATTTTTACTCCCTGCATTAATCGGATTTATTTTTTGTGTAATAATCAATTTTTCGTTTAATTAAAAATATTTTTTCGGGAATGTATTCATTCCCGAAAAAATATCTTGTTTTATTTTTAATATTTATAATTTTTTTACAAAATAATATTGATTTTTCAACTACTTTATGTTAGAATATAATAAATCAGTATGATTTTTTATAAAACAATGTTGGAGATGTTATTTTTTATGTACAAAATCTTCTTTAAAAGATTTATCGATTGCTTTATTTCATTATTTGCTCTTATAATTTTATCCCCTGTAATGTTAATTACAGCCATTTTAATAAAAGCAGAATCAAAAGGACCTGTTATCTTTAAGCAGGACAGGCTCGGAAAAGGCGGAAAGGTATTCAAAATATACAAATTCCGTTCTATGTGCGTCGGTGCAGAAAAAACAGGCAGCGGCGTTTACAGCGGAAAAAATGATGCCCGCGTTACAAAAGTCGGAAAAATTATCCGTGCAACAAGTATTGATGAGCTTCCTCAGCTTGTGAATATTTTAAAAGGCGATATGACCATCATCGGTCCGCGCCCTCCTCTTACATATCATCCATGGCCTTTTGCAGAATATACTGAGGAACAGAAAAAAATGTTTGATGTCCGTCCGGGTGTTACAGGCTGGGCACAGGTAAACGGCCGTAAGGATGTTGAATGGCACAGAAGAATTGAGCTTAACTGCTGGTATGTTGAAAATCTTTCATTTTTGCTTGATATAAAGATTTTCTTTATGACTATATTCAAGGTTGTAACAAATCAGGATAATGTGAACACAGGCGAAACTCTTGTTAAAGAAAAACAGGAAGAAAAGGCGGTAAACTGATAATGCCACTTAAATTAATGTACATAACAAACAGACCCGAAATAGCAAAAATTGCCGATAAAAACGGAGTTGACAGGATTTTTATTGATCTTGAAACTATCGGAAAAGCAGACAGACAGGGCGGAATGGACACAGTTCAGTCTAAGCACACATTAGACGATATAAAAAATATAAAGCCTGTTCTGGAAAGTGCAGAGCTTTTGGTGCGTGTAAATCCGATACATAACAATTCCAAAGATGAAATCGACACCGCAATCAGAAACGGCGCCGATATACTTATGCTTCCCTTCTTTAAAACAACAGAAGAAGTAGCAGACTTTATCCGTTTTACAAATAAAAGAGCGAAAACCATGCTTCTTGTGGAAACTGCGGGAGCTGTTGAAAATATAGATGAAATTCTTAATCTTGAAGGTATAGATTTTATTCACATAGGGCTCAACGACCTTCATCTTGAGTACAAGCTTAATTTTATGTTTGAGCTTGTTGCAAACGGTACTGTAAAAATGCTTTGCGAAAAAATAAAGAAAAAAAACATACCTTACGGATTTGGCGGTATAGCTAAAATCGGAGGTGGACTTATTCCTGCCGAGGAGGTTATAACCGAGCATTATTATTTCGGTTCTTCTGCAGCAATTCTTGCAAGAGCGTTTTGCAATTCTGATAAAGAAAGCATTGAAGATGTTGAAAAAATCTTTGATGTTGAGCTAAAAAAAATAAGAGCCTTTGAAGCTGAAGCTTCAAGGTATCAAAAAGATGAATTTGAAAGAAAGCATATTGCGTTTTCAAAAAAAGTCGAAAGCATTGCTTCTGATTTAAAAAGGGTTTAATTATGAATTTACTTGTTACAAAAGCATTTGGCTACACAAAAAAACAGCTTGAAATTTTAAAAGAACACAGTTCTGAGGTTACAGTTTTAGATGACGAACGGGATTTGGTATCAAATCCTGAAAAATTTGACACGGTAATCTGCAACAGCTTGTTTTTATATAATGATATAAAAAAATTCAAAAATTTAAAAACTATTCAGCTCACAAGTGTAGGATACGACAGAGTACCGATGGAATACTGCGAAAAAAACGGCATTAAGGTTTTTAATGCAAGAGGCGTTTACAGTGTGCCTATGGCTGAATGGTGTGTGCTTCAGATTTTAAATTCTTATAAAAATCTGAGCTTTTTTATGGAAAACAAAAAGCAACAAAACTGGGTTAAAAACAGAAATCTGCTTGAGCTTTACGGAAAAACAGTTTGCATTGCAGGCTTTGGAAATGTAGGAGCGGAAATAGCAAAAAGATTAAAAGCCTTTGATGTAAAAATTGTTGCTGTTGATATTATAAACACCACTTCCCTTTTATGCGACGAATTTTATCATATAAAAGATATAAAATCTGCACTTTCAAAATCTGATATTGTAATTCTGACATTGCCTTTAACAAGTGAAACAAAAGGGATGTTCAATAAGGATTTATTCGCCGTAATGAAGGACGGCTGTGTTTTTGTGAATATTTCAAGAGGTGCAGTTGTAAATGAACAGGATTTATGTGATTTTATAAAAAAAGATAAATTTTTAAGCGTATGCTTAGATGTTTTTGAAGAAGAGCCATTGCCAAAAGAAAGCGCGCTCTGGGATTTTGAAAATGTTTTTGTTTCTCCGCATAATTCCTTTGTGGGAGAAAACAACAACGAAAGATTATTTGAAGTGATTAATAGGAATTTATTTTAAAAAGAGGTTTTATAGATGAAAATTGCTGTAATATCGCCGAAAAACAGGACAACCTATAATTTCAGAGGCGACCTTATAAAAGAAATTATAAAAAAAGGTCACACTGTTGTTGCTACCGGTCCGAATACCGTCGATATCGACAAGGTAAAAGCTTTAGGATGTGAATTTATTGAAATCCCGATGGAAAAAAACGGTGTAAGTGTTTTTTCGGATTTAAAATATCTTTACAGACTTTTCAAGCTTTTTAAAAAAGAAAAACCGGATATAACATTGGGGTACACAATAAAGCCTGTTGTATACGGCTCTCTTGCGGCAAAGCTTGCAGGTGTTAAGAATATTAATTCAATGATTACGGGAGCAGGATATGTTTTTACCTCAAAAACTCTGAAGGCAAAAATTATAAAAATAATTGTAAATCTTTTATACAAAACCGGACTTTCATGTTCGACAAATGTTATCTTTCAGAACAAGGATGACATGGAAGAATTTATAGAAGGCAGGCTTGTTAAAAGGAAAAAATGTCATATTGTAAACGGCTCAGGTGTTAATATGGAGCGTTTTTCACGGTCTGAATTCCCCGAAAAACTGACTTTTTTTATGCTATCAAGAGTTATGTATTCAAAAGGAATACGCGAATATTTAGACGCCGCAACAAAAATCAAAAAGAAATATCCGGATGTAAAGTTTGTTCTTCTTGGTGCTTGCGAAAATATTCAGGATTCCATAAGCGAAGAACATTTACAAAAATATGTTAATGACGGCATAATTGAACACTACGGTGAAAACCCGAATGTTAAGCAATTCTATGACAGGTGCAGCGTATATGTTCTTCCCTCTTACAGAGAAGGCACTCCCCGAACGGTCTTAGAAGCAATGGCGACAGGACGACCGATTATAACAACCGACACACCGGGCTGCAGAGAAACTGTAAAGGACGGGATAAACGGTTTTTTAGTTGAAGTAAAAAATTCTGACGCGCTGGCAGAAAAAATAGAGTTCTTTATAAAAAACCCGGATAAAATATATCAGATGGGTGAAGAAAGCTATCTTTACTGCAAAGAAAAATTTGAAGTAAATAAGGTTAATAATGATATTTTAAATATTATGAGTGTATAATAATAGGAAAAGAGGATATTTTAAAATGAGTCTTTATGAAAAAATTCTTAACAAGGAAGAAAAAATTTCATTAATCGGATTGGGCTATGTGGGAATGCCTATTGCAGTTGCGTTCGCACGCGAAGTTGATGTTATCGGCTTTGACCTTAACAAAGCAAAAATCGAGCTTTATAAAAACGGAATTGACCCTACAAAAGAAGTGGGTAATGAAGTTATAAAAAACACAACTGTTGAATTCACAAGCGACGAATCAAAAATAAAGGAAGCGAAGTTTCATATTGTTGCAGTTCCCACTCCGGTAAACAGCGACCACACACCTGATTTGTCCCCTGTTGAAGGTGCCAGCACAATTTTAGGAAGAAATCTTACAAAAGGGTCGATTGTTGTGTATGAGTCAACAGTATTTCCGGGTGTAACGGAAGATATCTGCGTGCCTATTTTAGAAAAAGAATCAGGCTTAAAATGCGGCGTTGACTTCAAAATCGGTTACTCTCCCGAAAGAATAAACCCCGGCGATAAGGTACACAGACTTGAAACAATTGTAAAAATCGTTTCAGGTATGGACGAAGAAACATTAGATGAGGTTGCAAATGTTTACAGTCTCGTTGCAAAGGCAGGAGTTCACAGGGCTGAAAGCATAAAGGTTGCCGAAGCTGCAAAGGTAATAGAAAATTCACAGCGTGACATAAACATTGCATTTATGAACGAGCTTTCCATCATATT
Organism: uncultured Oscillospiraceae bacterium; assembly: GCA_964537245.1. GTDB lineage: Bacteria > Bacillota > Clostridia > UMGS1840 > UMGS1840 > UMGS1840. Next base: position 3,034 of record CAZHZL010000054.1, on the reverse strand, counting down.
CAACAAAATGGGAATTGATACAAAAGCAGTTTTGGAAGCAGCAGGCACTAAATGGAATTTCTTAAAGTTTTCACCGGGTCTTGTAGGCGGACATTGCATAGGCGTTGACCCGTATTATCTTACATACAAGGCAGAACAGCTTGGCTACCATTCTCAGATTATACTCTCTGGCAGAAGAATAAACGACGATATGGGAAAATATGTTGTTGAATGCTTAGTAAAAAATCTTATAAAAGCAGATGTTTCAATTAAAAATGCGAAAATCGCAATATTGGGATTTACCTTTAAGGAAAATTGCCCCGATACAAGAAACACAAGAATTATAGACATCGTAAACGAGCTTTCGGAATACGGAATAACTCCTGTTATCGCTGACCCTGTTGCAGACAGCGACGAGGCATACAGAGAATACGGTCTTACATTTGAAAAAATCGAAAACATCAGCGAAGCAGACGCTGTTATTTTAGCTGTTGCCCACGATGAATTCAAGGATATTTCGATGAGCGATATAGATAAAATTTACAAGAATGTTGCAAATAACAGAAAAGTTCTTATTGATATAAAAGGTATTCTTAACAGAAAAGAATACGAAGAAAGCGGATATATTTACTGGAGGTTATAAAAATGGGGTACAAATATTTAAAATTCCCCGAAAACAGTTTGTTTTTGGTAACCGGCGGTGCCGGCTTTATAGGCTCAAATTTGTGCGAAGCAATACTTAATATGGGTTATAGGGTGCGTTGTCTTGATGATTTATCAACGGGAAAACAGAAAAATGTAGATATGTTTCTCGATAATGAAAATTATGAATTTATAAAAGGCGATATAAGAGACCTTGATACCTGTATAAAAGCTACTGAGGGAGTCAGCTATGTGCTTAATCAGGCGGCATGGGGAAGCGTTCCAAGAAGCATAAAAATGCCGCTTTTATATGAAGAAATAAACATAAAAGGTACGCTCAATATGATGGAAGCATCTAAACAAAACGGTGTTAAAAAATTTGTCTATGCGTCAAGCTCATCAGTCTACGGCGATGAGCCTAATTTGCCCAAAAAAGAAGGCAGAGAAGGAAATCTTTTATCTCCATATGCTCTTACAAAAAGAGTTGACGAGGAATACGGAAAGCTATATACAAAATTATACGGTCTTGATACCTACGGTCTGAGATATTTCAATGTGTTCGGAAGACGACAGGACCCTGACGGAGCGTATGCCGCAGTAATACCGAAGTTTTTAAAACAGCTTTTAAAAGGTGAAGTTCCGACAATAAACGGTGACGGAAAACAGTCACGCGATTTTACATATATAGAAAATGTTATAGAAGCAAACTTAAAAGCATGCTTAGCTCCGCACGAAGCAGCGGGAAATGCATTTAATATTGCCTACGGCGGAAGAGAATATCTGCTTGATATATATTACGGACTCACAAAAGCTTTAGGCAAAGATGTTGAACCAAACTTCGGTCCTGACAGAGCCGGAGATATAAAGCACTCAAACGCAGATATCACAAAAGCAAGAGAGCTTTTGGGATATGACCCTGATTATAGTTTTCAGGACGGAATCAAGCTCGCAATTGAGTGGTATAAGGAGAATTTGTAAAAAAGGATTGTATTATTATGAGTAAACTTCAAAAAATTTATGATAAATCACCAATTTTTTTCCAAAATATTATGACATCTATAAAAGGTTACACTAACAATAGAAGTCGTTATGGTAGACATTACTATGAATATAGAAATTTTCTGAAATATTTTGATACATGGTCATTGGAGAAGAAAAAAAAGTACCAGGAAGATGAGTTGATAAAATTTATAAATTTTGCATACAATAATTCTCCTTTTTATAAAAAATTATATAAAAATGTTGATATGTCATCTATAAAAACTATTAACGATTTAAAAAAACTTCCTATTGTTGATAAAGAAATGCTCAGATCAAATATCGGCGATTGTATGATAAAATCTTACGATAAATATATAGAAGGTCATACCGGAGGAACAACCGGAAAGTCACTTTCTTTTATCACTTCATATAGAGATAAAATGGAAAGAATGGCCTCATTAGATCACTTCAAGTCTTTGGTAGGTTATGAACATTTGAAAATGAAAAGAGCAACATTTAATGGAAAACATATAGTTCCACCAAAACAGAAGAAAAATGTTTTTTGGCGGTATAATAAAGCTTGTAAGCAAATGATATTTTCGTCTTTTCATATAACTGAAGACAAAATGAAATATTATGTTGAGGAATTAAATCGATTTAAACCAATGGCACTTGATGGTTTTTTCACTTCAATGTGTGATATCGCAGGGTATATTGAAAGACACAATCTCTCGCTAACTTTTAAACCTATAGCAATTTTCCCTACTTCCGAAACACTCACCCAAGAAGGAAGAAATTTACTTGAACGTGTATTCAAATGTAAAGTTTACGATCAATATGCTTCAAGCGAAGGTGCGCCAATAATAACAGAATGTAAAAATCAAACATTACATGTTCAACTTGCAACAGGAGTATTTGAACAATTAGAAGGTACAAACGAAGTGCTTGTTACTAGTTTTACGACACATGCTACCCCACTTATAAGATATAGAATAGGCGATACAATGAAATTTGCAGAAGAAAGTAAAACATGTAATTGTAATGACAATCAGCCCATTATAGAGTCCATACAAGGAAGAAAGCTTGATTTTCTTTACACTGCCGAAGGTGCAAAAATTAATGCAGGTAATGTATCTAATTTATTAAAATATTTACCAAATGTCATCATCCATTCACAATTTATACAAGAAAAAAAAGACGAAATTGTTCTTTTATTAGAAGTTGATAAAGAAAAATATACTGCAAAATACGAAGATGATTTAAAAAAAGAATTTCAGCATAAATTTGGTGAAAATACAAAACTTACAATAAAATATGTTAACAAGATACAAAGAGAAGCCAGCGGAAAGTTCAGGATGATTGTAAATAAAATATGATATAGGTAATTGCGAAATAGAAAAAAGTTATATGTAAAAAATAAAAAAAGTTAACA